>NZ_JAWOVT010000300.1:0-696 GCF_033340055.1 Vibrio sp. 1580 | reverse complement strand
AACAAATTAAACACGGCGTCGATGCCAGCAATGGCCGTTCGTGAAGTGGTCGAAGAGGCATTTGCCGCAGACCCTACCATCACGGATTTTGCTGCGTGTGACATTTGTGCGACGGTCAACCGCGACCCTGCTGTTTCCATGTACTCAATGCCATTATTGTATTTGAAAGGTTACCACGCGCTGCAAGGCTATCGCGTGGCAAACTGGTTGTGGAAACAAGGCCGTCATGCCCTTGCGACGTATTTGCAAAACCAAATTTCTGTGGCGTGTCAGGTAGACATTCACCCAGCAGCACGTATTGGTAGCGGCATCATGCTCGACCATGCGACGGGCATCGTGATTGGTGAAACAGCGGTGGTTGATAACGATGTGTCGATCCTGCAAGACGTCACCCTAGGTGGTACAGGTAAAGAGTGCGGCGATCGTCACCCGAAAATCCGTGAAGGCGTGATGATTGGTGCAGGTGCCAAAATTCTTGGTAATATCGAAGTGGGCGAAGGGGCGAAAATCGGCTCTTGCTCCGTAGTATTACAAGCGGTGCCACCGCATACGACCGTGGCGGGCGTACCCGCGAAAATCGTCGGTCGACCAAAAACAGACAAACCGTCTCTCGATATGGACCAAGGCTTTAACGGTAAATCACAAAGCTTTATCCATGGAGATGGCATTTAACCGTCTTCTGATCCTTTGACAATA
>NZ_JAWOVT010000299.1:0-696 GCF_033340055.1 Vibrio sp. 1580 | reverse complement strand
GTTTCGAAATTCAAAATGGAGACGTTTGCCGCGATGGAATTGCAGGGCGAGGTCATCCAGTGCCGTGGCATTGTTCTTGACGAATATTTAGGCCAAAAGAAAATTGCGGTCGGAACGGGAAGTCAGCGAGAAAGTGCGATGCGTCTGCTCAGTCATGCAGGGTTGATCGACAAGC
Organism: Vibrio sp. 1580; assembly: GCF_033340055.1. NCBI lineage: Bacteria > Pseudomonadati > Pseudomonadota > Gammaproteobacteria > Vibrionales > Vibrionaceae > Vibrio > Vibrio sp. 1580. The sequence continues at coordinate 521 of NZ_JAWOVT010000299.1, read as the reverse complement.
TTGATGCCGTTGTGACGGCTAGTGATGTCGAAAATCACAAACCTTGTCCGGATACTTTTCTATTAGCCGCAGATAGATTAGGGATTGACGTGCAAAACTGTCTGGTTTTTGAAGATACAGAATTGGGTAAACGTGCAGCTCATTCTGCTGGGATGGACTGTGTCATGGTCGAAGGAAATAATCTCGTTTTTTATCCGAAGAGATAAGTGCTTACTATCGATGGACGATGCTTGAATCTTCATTTCTTGATTTCATTTCCTTTATAAAAATCCAAAAATCCAAAAATCCAAAAATCCTGAAAGTGAAAAGGGGTGCAAGCGCACCCCTTTTGATGAGAATGTGTGAACATTCAGATTATGGTTGAACCATCTCTTGGTATTCGAACGAAGGAACCACAACTTCTACGCGACGGTTTTTCTCACGACCTTCACGAGTGCTGTTGTCAGCGACTGGATTCTCTTCACCCATACCTTTCACTGTCAGGCGATCTGCATCGATACCAGCGCCAGTGATGTAATCTG
>NZ_JAWOVT010000298.1:0-697 GCF_033340055.1 Vibrio sp. 1580 | reverse complement strand
GGCAATCAAACTGGCGAGACGAGGACTGACGGCAAAACCTTCCTCAGCCAAGTTGATCACTGGCTGAATGATCTTTTTCCATTCCAGCTTGCCGTATTTTTGGTGGGTATCCCACAACAGTTTGACGGTGCCCGGCGTCGCGACAGATCGTCCACCTACAACGGCATCATAGAATTGCAGCGGCTGGCCTTGGTCGTCCAAAAACAGTGTTGGGGTTGCGGCGAGGGGCGCAGTTTCTCGACCATCATAAGTGGTGAGCTTTTGTTGTTCGCCATCCCAATACACCAAAAATGCGCCGCCACCAATACCGGAAGACTGTGGTTCGACTAAGCCAAGCATCAGTTGTACCGCCACCATAGCATCAATGGCATTGCCGCCTTGCTCCAGTACATCAGCACCTGCTTGGGTAGCAATTGGGTTCGCTGCTGTCACCATATAGTCTTTGGCTTTGACCAGTTGTTTGTGCTCAAGCCCAGTACTTTGCTCTGGGGCAATCGCATCGGTGGCTTGGTTTGCAAACGCGGTGTGGGTGATAGAGGCGCTAAGAAAAAGACCCGTAGACACGAGTCGGTTGAACGTCCAATGCATGATGACTCTCCATGTTGCCAGTTTGATTGTTCAGCTTGGCAGCCATGGAGAAGATCGTCGAGTCAGCGTTTTAATAAATGTCGGGTGTGCGACGCTTTTAAATCAGAGA
>NZ_JAWOVT010000297.1:0-697 GCF_033340055.1 Vibrio sp. 1580 | reverse complement strand
ATCTGGGTTGAAATGCGCCATCGCGTACGCTTGTTTCCACGAATCCCACGGCCACGTTAAGTTACCAGAGAACCAACGCGCAGTGACCGATGGCGTGACTGTCGCTTGTTCAATATCGCCCGCCGCAGAGCGCCAGTTACCGTTTAGGGTCTCCATCGCTTTTACCGCTACGCGAGCTTGGTCTGCTGTCGCTTCTTTGTTGATAAGACCATTCGCTAAATAGCCGTCCCAACGCGCTTTCGACGCTTCCATGTATTGAGTTGGCTTCGCCAACACATCTTGCAATTTCAACGATTCTGACTGCACTTCTTTCGCATTGTGCAGGTTAGAATACGCCGTATAAACCGCCGATGTTCGCTCAGCTGGTAGGCTCATCTCCGCGGTAGAACTGAAGGAGGTTTCGTTGGTGAACGTCTTAGTCGGTAGAGAACGAGTAATGCGGAACTCGGCATCGCGGTCATTACGGATCGCCCAGTTGTCTTTCATCTCGCTAAAGTTAATTTTAATGCCGTTCTCGATGGTCGAAATCTGGCGCTTGTAATCTGGGTAGTACTGCGCCACGGTTTGGTCTTTGCGCGTCGACAGCGCGTATTTCACCAACTCGCCATCCCACTCCAACGCCAAGTTCATATCACGTTCAGTTTTATTAGTGATGAGCGTTTCCACCAGCGAAGAACGGTCAGTCACGAAGCGCAAC
>NZ_JAWOVT010000296.1:0-698 GCF_033340055.1 Vibrio sp. 1580 | reverse complement strand
ATGAACTTGCGTCTAAACGTCCGCTACTGCCGCGCGATTGGGAACCATCAGAGCCTGTCAAAGAGGTGTTAGACACCTGTAAGATCATCGCTCTGCAACCGCGCGAAGCGTTCGGTGCTTACGTCATCTCAATGGCTCGTACCGCCTCAGACGTACTCGCTGTGCACCTATTACTGCAAGAAGCGGGCTGCCCTTACCGTATGGATGTTTGTCCTCTGTTCGAAACTCTAGACGACTTGAACAATGCAGAGTCGGTCATTAAGCAGCTAATGAGTATCGACCTTTACCGTGGCTTTATTCAAAACCACCAAATGGTCATGATCGGCTACTCTGATTCAGCAAAAGATGCGGGTGTCATGTCAGCAGGCTGGGCTCAGTACCATGCTATGGAATCTCTAGTTAAAGTGGCAGAAGGCGAAGGTGTTGAGCTGACTCTGTTCCATGGTCGTGGCGGCACCGTTGGTCGCGGCGGCGCACCTGCACACGCGGCTCTGCTGTCTCAACCACCAAAGAGCTTGCAAGGCGGGTTACGCGTAACAGAACAAGGCGAAATGATCCGCTTTAAACTGGGTCTACCAGATGTTGCGGTAAACAGCTTCAACTTGTATGCAAGCGCCATTTTGGAAGCAAATCTACTGCCACCACCAGAGCCAAAACAAGAATGGCGCGACTTGATGGAAGTGCTGTCGGAAGTGAGC
>NZ_JAWOVT010000295.1:0-698 GCF_033340055.1 Vibrio sp. 1580 | reverse complement strand
AGTTGGTTTTTGCTGTAGCTTAAACGCTCTTGTAGGGCCTGTTCTCTCTCTTCCGTCATCGTGAGGCGCTCGGTCAACGAGGCCATTTTTGCCAGTAATGGAGCGACTTCTTGTTTGAGTTGTGCTAAATCCTGTGCTTGGTCGAGAGATTGTTGGCTGAGCTCAACCAAACCATTCATTTCCGCATTCAGCTCTTGGCGATGCTCAAAATAAGTATGGTGTTGATCGACGTTTTGATGGACGGTTTTGAGGTTACTCGCCAGAGCAGAGTTTAACTGATCGAGAAATTGGCTTGATGCTTTGCGCTCAAACTTAGTTGCTTCGACGACTAACTTTAGAGTGCTTAACGTCAGCTCGATTAAGGATTCTGCATTCACGCCAAGCAACAGTTTTGCACGAATATCAAGCAGTCTCTCGCCACATTCGCCTTCAAAATCAAGTTCTGTAATCGTATGTTGCAGATCGACGGCGAGGCATTCTAGTTGAGATTTGTCTGGGTTGTTTTCGAATTCGCTGAGTTGTAAACGTGAGTTCGAAGTGATGATTTTAATCGCGCGTTCGTAGATGCTCAGTAGACGGGTAGCTTGATCGACTTTCTTCCCTGCGTGTACTTCGGAGAAGCTCATTAAGTTGCGCAGTTCGCGTTTTAACTGCGCTGGCAAACCCGTAACACGTTGGAGTGTCTCACCGCTGTGTTT
>NZ_JAWOVT010000294.1:0-701 GCF_033340055.1 Vibrio sp. 1580 | reverse complement strand
ACGTTTCTTAGCTCACTGAAATCTTCCCGTGAGGCAAGTAAGCAGCTTGCCGAGTTTCTCTTTCAGCATCAGGTATTGGTAAGTGATGTCCAACACCTCGAATTGTGCGTCGTTGAGGTGATGAACAATGCCTTTATACACTCCTACAATGAGCAGGAAGGCGAGCCGATTGAGCTCGAATGTGCAATCTTATCTGACTCTAAGTCTACTCACATCGAAATGCGTATTTCTGATTACGGTCGTCCTATTAAAAAATCGGTTTTCCAAGAGCACACGAATAAAGAAATAAAAGCACCAAGCTTGTTTGATGAAGACAGCTGGATGTCGTCAGGAAGAGGATTAATGTTAATCAGTAATCTAGTTGACAGTTTTCAGGTACTGAGATGTGGTCGAAAAAATACGTTTGTATTGATTAAAAGAGAGGGGCGTCTAACAACCAAGCAAAGTTCTGTCACTTTACCTAGTTCTTAGTTTTCGTCCATGACGAATTAGCGTTCTTTATTTGTTATCGGTGGTGGAAGCCGATGACAGAAGCGCTTCTAGTTCTTCTCTGGTCAACAAGTCTTGCGGATTTAGCATCCCGCTCTCGTCGTCTAAGGACATCTTGGTTCTGCTGATCAAATATCGCTTTTGAGTAGGAGTTAAGTCCTTGAGCGACTCAATCAACTCCTTGAAATGGTTGTTGTCCATGTTCATAATTT
>NZ_JAWOVT010000293.1:0-703 GCF_033340055.1 Vibrio sp. 1580 | reverse complement strand
TGAGAAGCCACCAATCGCAATAGTAGAGAAGCTGTGGCTGATGGCATCAAACGGCGTCATACCCGCGAGCCAAAAAGCAACCGCACAAGCGATTGTCAGGCTTAAATAGATGTACCACAGCGCTTTTGCTGTCTCGGCTATGCGCGGGGTCATTTTGGTATCTTTCACTGGACCCGGAATTTCTGCGCGGTACAACTGCATCCCACCGATGCCCAACACTGGCAAAATAGCGACCGCAAGTACGATGATCCCCATCCCACCAAACCATTGTAGAAATTGGCGGTAGAACAAAATCGCTTTAGGTAACTCATCAAGGCCGACAATAACGGTCGCCCCTGTCGTGGTTAAAGCAGAGAAGGATTCAAAAAAAGCGTCAGTCACAGAAATGTTGGGATTATCTGCGATTAAAAATGGAAGCGAACCCGCGCTGCCCAAAACCGTCCAGAAAAGAACAACGATAAGAAAGCCATCACGTGATTTGAGCTCATGTTTATGCCGACGGTTAGGAAACCAACACATCGCTCCACAAAAAAGCAGCACAAAAAAAGTCGTGACAAAAGGTACACCAGCGCCGTCTCGATAAAGAAGCGCAACCAGTGCGGGTGCCAACATGGTGACACTAAAAAGCGCGAGCAAAAGCCCGACGATTCGAATAATTGAACGAAATTGCATGGATTGATTGACTAGCGAAGCTGTCCCTGTT
>NZ_JAWOVT010000292.1:0-703 GCF_033340055.1 Vibrio sp. 1580 | reverse complement strand
AGACAAACGCCATACAGATCCTCAGAAATACGAACCTATCGCTTGGTCTGTTGATGCCAAAGAATACGGACGTTTTCTCACCGACGTATTTCATCTTTGGGTTTCTCAAGATGTGGGAAAAGTCTTCATTTCGAACTTCGAACAGGCATTAACACAATATCTTGGCAATCCCTCTCCAAACTGTATTCATGCAAAAAAATGCGGCTCGTCTTATGCCGTTGAAGCAAATGGTGACGTTTATTTCTGTGACCATATCGCCTACCCGGAGTCGAAACTCGGCAATGTATTCGAAACATCGTTGCACAAGATGTCGCTGAATCACGAACTTCAGTTCAACAAAGAATCCCGCTTATCTATGCGATGTAAACAATGCCAGTTCTTGTCTCTCTGCAACGGCGGCTGCCCAAAACATCGCTATCTCTCCGACACTGGTGAGTATGAAAACGTCCTTTGTGATGGTTATTTCTATTTTTTCAGCTCAGTACAAAAGTATTTGCAAGCAATGACGACGCTCTTAGCTCATGGCTATCCAGCAAGCTATGTCATGCAAGCATTAGACGGCCCTTTAATCCTAACACCCTCTAATAAAAGGTAATCAATAAATGGATATTTTGAAAACAACGGTGACCATCACCGGAGCGCTCGCTCCGTGTTTGGTTGCGGCAGGAACGGTAGACAGAACAAAGCTCCCAATTCCTGACAT
>NZ_JAWOVT010000291.1:0-703 GCF_033340055.1 Vibrio sp. 1580 | reverse complement strand
CAGGTGTAAAGCTTGTGCTAGCACTGAAGTGTTTCTCTACTTGGGGTGTGTTTGACATCATCAAGCCTTACTTAGACGGCACGACCAGCTCCGGTCCATTCGAAGTAAAACTTGGCTACGAAACGTTTGGTGGCGAAACGCACGCCTACAGTGTGGGTTACAGCGAAGATGACGTACGTGAAGTCGCAGACATCTGTGACAAAATGATTTTCAACTCGCAATCTCAACTTGCAGCTTACCGCCACATTGTTGAAGGCAAAGCGTCGATTGGTTTACGTTTAAATCCGGGCGTGAGCTACGCGGGTCAAGACCTCGCAAACCCTGCGCGCAAATTCTCTCGCTTAGGTGTACAAGCCGATCACATCAAACCTGAAGTATTTGAAGGTATTGATGGCGTGATGTTCCATATGAATTGCGAGAACAAAGATGTGGACGCGTTTATCGGCCTATTAGATGCGATTTCAGAGCAGTTTGGCGAATACCTAAACAAGCTGGATTGGGTGAGCATGGGTGGCGGCGTATTCTTCACGTGGCCGGGTTACGATATTGAGAAGCTAGGTCTAGCGCTAAAAGCATTTTCTGAGAAGCACGGCGTGCAAATGTACCTAGAGCCGGGTGAAGCCATCATCACTAAGACGACAGACTTAGTAGTTACTGTGGTCGATATCGTTGAGAACGGGAAGAAGACAGCAATTGTTGACTC
>NZ_JAWOVT010000290.1:0-703 GCF_033340055.1 Vibrio sp. 1580 | reverse complement strand
CGATCAAAGGAGTGGTGAAAACACTCGTCGAAGCGATTCTATTGGTTATTGCCGTAACCTACCTATTCTTGGGCAGTGCGCGAGCAACGTTAATTCCAGTGGTCGCGATTCCAGTTTCGTTGATTGGTACGTTTGCCATCATGCAAGCGACAGGATTCACCATCAACACGGTAACCTTGTTCGGTTTGATTCTCGCGATTGGTATCGTGGTGGATGATGCGATTCTGGTTATCGAAAACGTTGATACCACGATGGCGAAAGATCCAACCATTTCACCTCGCAAAGCAACATTGCTAGCGATGAAAGAGGTGACTGGGCCAATCATTACCTCAACGTTGGTTCTGTTGGCGGTATTCCTACCTGTCGCGATGCTTCCGGGTATTACTGGCATCATGTATCGTCAGTTCGCATTGACGATCTGTATTTCGGTTGTGATTTCGTCAATCAACGCGCTAACGCTGTCACCGGCTCTTTGTTCATTGGTATTAAAACAAGGTGGTGGCAACACGGCTAACTGGTTCCAAGCATTCAACCGTGGTCTAGAGCGTGTTACTACGCGTTACGGCCAAGTTGCAGGCTTCCTTGTTAAGAAATCTCTGTTATTGGTTACGTTCTTCATCGTTGCGGTTGCTGCGGTGTCTTTCTTCGCGAAGACGACATCAACGGCATTCGTTCCTCAAGAAGATAAAGGCATTTTGCTGGT
>NZ_JAWOVT010000289.1:0-703 GCF_033340055.1 Vibrio sp. 1580 | reverse complement strand
GTCACGGTATCGCACTGGGATGTATCGTAGACGGATGTCCTCCGGGATTAGAAATTACAGAAGCAGATCTGCAAACGGATCTCGACCGTCGTCGTCCTGGCACATCACGTTACACCACACAGCGTCGTGAACCGGACGAAGTTAAAATTCTTTCTGGCGTGTTTGAAGGCAAAACCACAGGCACTTCAATCGGCCTGTTGATCGAAAATACCGATCAACGTTCAAAAGATTACTCAGACATCAAAGATAAGTTCCGCCCGGGACATGCTGATTACACTTACCACCAAAAATATGGCATTCGTGACTATCGTGGCGGCGGCCGTTCGTCAGCCCGTGAAACTGCGATGCGTGTGGCTGCTGGTGCAATCGCGAAGAAATATCTGAAAGATGAATTTGGCGTAGAAATCCGCGCTTACTTGTCACAAATGGGCGATGTTTCTATTGATAAAGTCGACTGGGACGAAATTGAAAACAACGCGTTCTTCTGCCCAGATATAGACAAAGTGGAAGCGTTTGATCAACTGATCCGCGACCTAAAAAAAGAAGGCGATTCAATTGGTGCGAAAATTCAGGTTGTTGCAACCAACGTACCTGTTGGCCTTGGTGAACCAGTGTTTGACCGCTTGGATGCAGACATTGCGCACGCGCTAATGAGCATCAACGCGGTGAAGGGTGTCGAAATTGGTGATGGTTTCGATGTCGT
>NZ_JAWOVT010000288.1:0-706 GCF_033340055.1 Vibrio sp. 1580 | reverse complement strand
ATGAATGGAATGATTACATCTATCCAAACGTGAATAATGGGGTGTACCGTTGCGGTTTTGCTACTTCGCAAGAAGCGTATGAAGAGGCTTTTGAATTGTTGTTTTCGGCCTTAGATAAAATTGATGCTCATCTGGCGACCCATCGCTATCTAGCAGGCAATAAAATTACGGAAGCCGATTGGCGTTTGTTCACCACGTTAGTGCGTTTTGATGCCGTGTACGTTGGGCACTTCAAGTGTAATAAACAACGCATTGCCGATTACGTCAATATTCAGGGTTATCTGAAAGAGTTGTATCAGATTGACGGTATCGCCGATACCACTGATTTCTATCATATTAAGCGCCATTATTACTTCAGTCACACAGGGATTAATCCAACGCAAGTGGTGCCTAAAGGGCCTGATTTAGACTTTAGTTCTCCTCACCAAAGAGAAATGATCGGTTAGTTTGTAACGGTTCATCCAATACAAAAGCCCTTAACGACGAACTGCGGTGGTAAGGGCTTTTATTCACGCTAATTACTGGGAGCTAGAGGGGCAATTTTTAAATATATGCTCTCCTTATTTAGCGCGGACGATGTCCATCACCAACTTACCGTCAACCTTTACTGCGCCATCTTCTTTGGCTCCGAGTGAATACTCAAATACGCCCGTCTTCATTCCACCTTTTTCTCCGTGGACCATTAGCATTAGCATGTCACCAGACT
>NZ_JAWOVT010000287.1:0-706 GCF_033340055.1 Vibrio sp. 1580 | reverse complement strand
TTCTGGATTTGCTCAGCCGCAGATTATGGTCAGCTATTTCCGTTATCGAAGACGACGCCATTCGCGGTATAGAAGAGAGGATCGGCAGACGGTTATTGCTTCTGGCAGAATATCAACATAACCGTCCTATAAGTGCCCAGTCTTGTGTAGTGAAAGTGACTCGTGAGCACATCGCCAACATGATGGGGCTAACACGACAAAGTGTTCATAAGGTACTAAAGAAATTGGAAAACTCGAGCGTTCTTAGGCTGCAATACGGCAGTATTACCATATTGAATCCGCTGAAAATGGAAGCGTATCTCAAACAGTTGGAATAGTTGTAGATGCAAACACGTCTTTGGTCTAACCGGCGTACTCAGCTAAAACGACCACCAACCGATACCATGTAGATCAAACAAAAAGCCAGCGAGAGCTTCGCTGGCTTTGACATCATACTTATGCGACTTCGAGTTCCGATTTTAGCTCTCTCTTTAAGATTTTACCCGTAGCACTCATCGGTAACTGTTCACGAATTTCGACAAACCTTGGGTATTTGAAATTGGCCAACTGCTCTCGCCCCCATAGTTGCAGCTCATCAGCTTCGACAAATTGATTCGGTTTTAATACCACGTAGGCTTTGATCTCTTCGCCATATTCTTGATGCGGAATACCTATCACGGCCACCATCGCTACCGCAGGATGCGTCATGAATACTTCTTCAATCTCA
>NZ_JAWOVT010000286.1:0-706 GCF_033340055.1 Vibrio sp. 1580 | reverse complement strand
ATCAAGCGATTAGTGGTCTTCCCCGCGGCGGATACCACCACCAGATCATTCTCGGCAGAGTATTCTTTGAGAATATCGGCCACACGTAAGTAACATTCAGGGTTTGCTAAGCTGCTGCCACCAAATTTATGTAACTGACGTTGTACACTCATTTTTTAGTTCTCCTATTACTGAGCAGCTTTTACAAAGGCTTGATCGAGATCGGCAATCAGGTCTTGTGCATCTTCTAAACCCACAGACAGACGAAGCAGCTGATGCGACACGCCCGCTTCCGCTAACGCCTCTTCCCCCATGGCTCGATGCGTCATAGATGCGGGGTGACAAATCAAACTCTCCACGCCACCAAGCGACTCTGCAAGAGAAAACAGTTCGAGCTCTTTAACAAACACTTTAAGTTGCTCAAATGAGCCTGCAAATTCAAAGCTCAACATAGACCCAAAACCCGACTGCTGCTTTTTCGCGATTTCGTGACCAGGGTGATCTGGCAAGCTCGGATGGTAAATCTTCGCGACCAAAGCCTGCTGTTGTAGGTAGTTGAGTACGTGTTGAGAGCTTTCTTCGTGCACTCGCATACGGGCGCCCAAAGTGCGGATCCCACGCAACGTCATGTAACTATCGAAAGGCGTACCCGTGGCGCCAATACAGTTTCCCCACCATGCAAGTTCTTCTGCGTGCGCTTCTGTTTTGGTGATCACCACACCACCAA
>NZ_JAWOVT010000285.1:0-706 GCF_033340055.1 Vibrio sp. 1580 | reverse complement strand
GATGCGATCGCATTGTCTCGATGCGCCCGTTTCCCGTGCTCATGCCGTGCCTAAAGTTGACCCTAAGTTGCTTCGTCAGTTAGCCGGTATGGGTAACAATCTCAATCAAATTGCTCGAGCGATTCATTCCCAAGACTGGAAGCCGGTGGATCGTATTCAGGTTGTCTCTGCTTTGATGAACATTGAACGAACGTTGCAAGATTTAAAACGGGAGTATTCCCGTTCATGATTGTTAAATTTCACGCTCGTGGTGTCGGTAAAGGCTCTGGTCCGGTTGATTATTTACTTGGTAAGCAGAGAGATCGAGAGGGTGCCACACTCGATAGAGGCTCACCAAGTGAGGTTCAAGAGCTGATAGATTCGAGTCCTTATGCAAAAAAATACACGTCTGGTGTGCTGTCCTTTGAAGAATTCGATCTCCCTAGAGAGGCCAAAGATCACATCATGTCGAGTTTTGAAAAAGCGTTGTTACCAGGGCTGGAAGCGGATCAGTACTCTTGCCTTTGGGTAGAGCATCGAGACAAAGGACGGTTAGAGCTTAATTTTGTTGTTCCGAACGTGGAGCTACAAACGGGCAAGCGACTCCAACCTTATTTTGACCGAGCAGATAAACCTCGAATCAATGCTTGGAAAACGGGCATGAATGCCACGTTAAATCTGCATGATCCTGATGACCCTTTGCATAAAAGGGAGTTAGTGACCCCTC
>NZ_JAWOVT010000284.1:0-706 GCF_033340055.1 Vibrio sp. 1580 | reverse complement strand
TTGATGATTTCTGCTAGACGGTTTACTACCGCTGCACGACCGGTGATCAGGATGATGTTTGCTGGATCGTAATGAACCACGTTACCCGCCCCAGCGTTATCAATCAGCTGGCGCAATAGCGGTGACAATTCACGAACAGAGACATTTCGCACAGCAACCACACGAGTGATGACGCTATCGCCTTTTGCGCTGCCATCACCCATAACAGGGATTGCAGAGGTCTTAGAGTCTTTTGCTTTGATGACTTTGAGTACGCCGTTGTCCATTTCTACGACTGCATAGCCGTACACTTCCAACACGTTAAGGAAGAAGCTGTAATATTGCTCTTCGTTTAACACGTCGTAGCTGCGAACGTCGATTTTACCGCGCACCGAAGGGTCAACGATGATGGTCTTTTCTAAGTTACGACCAACAATGTTGATGAATTCTTGAATGTCAGTGCCTTTGAAACTCGCACTAAATTCATTTGCCATCGCGCCTGGAACGCAGAGTAGACTCCCTGCCAGTAACCAAGCACTTTTGCTAAACCAATGTTTCACGTATGTCTCCCTGAACTTACGCTGGTTGCCTAAGTATTACAATTGGATATAGATGTCGTACTGCTGACCATCTCGCTCAACAGTCAAATTCAGTTCTTGCGGATCGCTCATCACTTGCATCAGTTGTACTGAAGAAGATGGATCACTTAAATCGATCCCATTAAGTT
>NZ_JAWOVT010000283.1:0-707 GCF_033340055.1 Vibrio sp. 1580 | reverse complement strand
GAGCGTGATTCAGCTGATGCAACAAGAAGAGCGCTTTAATAAACAGTTTAACGAACTCACTGCTGAGCATTTGGTCGCGTCCAAAAAAGTGATTCGCTTAAACGGGTATCTGCTGCGGCCTCTCATGGATCTGTTGGCTGGCCTTGCACTACTCTGCTTAGTTGCCATCTTTGGCTTTAATGGTGTCGAGTTGATTGGTGTCGGTGTACTTTATGCGTTCATCAGTTATTTGGCGCGTGTGACCGAACCTCTGATTGAAATGACCCAACAACTTGCACTTTTACAACAAGCGTTGGTGTCGGGTGAAAGTGTTTTTGAGTTGATTGATGCGAAGCCACAAACTTACGGTGACGATCATAAACCACTTAAAACGGGCTAAATTGAGCTAAGTAATCTGACGTTCAGTTATGATGGTAAGCAAGATGTATTAAAAGACATATCCTTGAAAGCGGCTCATCAAGATTTTATCGCGCTGGTCGGCCATACTGGCAGCGGCAAGAGCACGTTAGCATCTTTGCTCATGGGCTTTTATCCAACCAATGTGGGCGAGTTATTGATTGATGGGCGGCCACTTAATACATTGGGTAAAGACGTACTTCGCAAAGACGTAGCAATGGTTCAACAAGATCCGCACATTCTCCCAGCCTCTGTACGTGAGAACATTTCTCTTAGCCGAGCAGTGAGCGATGAGCAGATATGGGATGCGT
>NZ_JAWOVT010000282.1:0-708 GCF_033340055.1 Vibrio sp. 1580 | reverse complement strand
ATTGAGTTTTTGCGCCAAACTCATGCCATCTAACACGGGCATACGAATATCGAGAAACGCAATATCAGGTTGGCTTTGCTCAATGGCGAGCAAGGCTTGTTCGCCATCAGCTACCTTGGCAACGATGTCCAACTCCGGCCACACTTCCGCGAGGCTTTTGTCGAGATGATGCCGCAATAACGGCTCATCATCGGCGATAATGGCAGTAAACCCTGTATTCATTTCACTGTTCCTTACTTATCATTGGCCAACTCAAACGCACACTCACACCACCTTCGGAAGATTCACTGATCGACACCTGACCTTTGCCAGCAAATAAGGCATCCACGCGCTGTTTAAGGTTACTCAACCCAATCCCCGAACCAGAGTGATTGCTGACGTGACTCAACCCCACGCCAGTATCTTTCACTTCAATTTGCAACAGCTGTTTCTCTTGCTTTATCAGCAATTGGACTTCACCACCTTCACGTTTTGGCTCGATGCCGTGAATAATGGCGTTCTCTACCAAAGGTTGTAGCATCATCGGAGGCAACTCTGTATTTCCTAACCCTTCTTGCACCTCGATTGTGTAGCTTAATCGCTCGCCTAAACGAATTTTTTGAATACCCAGATAAGCGTCAATCAAGGTAATTTCATTCTCAACCGTGGTGTGCTCCTCACGCGAGTTTTTTAGCGTTGCACGCAATAACGCCGTGAGTTGATCCAACA
>NZ_JAWOVT010000281.1:0-708 GCF_033340055.1 Vibrio sp. 1580 | reverse complement strand
TGTTACCCAAGCGCATTCGGTCCGCGGTGATTCGCCAGTTGTCCTTACAAACCCCCACGATCGCTTTCGCAACTAAGCTTTTACCTGAGCCAGACTCGCCCACTAAGCCTCGGATTTCACCTTCGTTGAGCGTTAGGCTCATTCGGTCGACGGCTTTCACCATCCCTTGTGGTGTTTCGATCTCGATAGTCAGATGTCGAATATCTAATAACGGCATTATTCGATCCCCGCATTCAGCGCTTGGCGTACACCTTCACCTACTAAGTTTAAGATAATTACGGTGAACATGATGGTCAGACCCGGAAGCGTCACGGTCCATGGTGCGATGTAAATCAGCTCGACGGAATCACCCAAAATGGCACCCCATTCGGTACTCGGTGCTTGAGCACCCAAGCCAAGAAATCCAAGAGCTGTAATATCCAAAATGGCTGCCGACAGAGCGAGAGTAATCTCTGCTGCAATGACGGTTAAAATGTTTGGAAGAATCGAGCTCCACAGTAAGTAGAAGTCATTTGCGCCATCTAGGCGGGCTGCCATGATGTAATCTTTTTCTACCTCAGTATGCACGGCAATATACACCGAGCGAATAAAGCGTGGGATCAGAGCCAAACAAATCGCCAGCAAGATATTAAATTCACCAAAGCCAAGGAATGCCACAAAAATGATCGCGAGCAATAGCGATGGGATCGACATAACGGTGTCGAGAAG
>NZ_JAWOVT010000280.1:0-708 GCF_033340055.1 Vibrio sp. 1580 | reverse complement strand
TGTCTGATGGATCGTTAGCGCTTGGGGCCACTCCTTGGCAAACCTTGATTTACGTCGTGCTACTTACGGCCAGCCCAGGTATTTTCTCCGCCATTATGATGGGGCTTGGACGTGCAGTTGGTGAGACGATGATTGTCTTGATGGCGACTGGCAACACGCCTTTGATGGACTGGAACATTTTAGAAGGCCTTCGCAGCTTATCGGCAACCATTGCGGTGGAGTTGCCAGAGTCTGAAGTTGGCAGTTCGCATTATCGTTTGTTGTTCCTCGCTGCGTTGATTTTGTTTGTCTTCACCTTTGCGGTGAACGCGCTGGCAGAGTTGGTACGTCAAAGATTGAGAGATAAATACCGTGCGTTGTAGTTTAGATCAGGAAAAAGAGCGAGTGACTGAATGTTAAATTGGATTCGTTCTGGCGCACCGTGGATATGGCTAACAGGCGGTGCGGTCAGCATCAGTTTGTTATCGGTGTTAGGGTTATTGCTCCTCATTGGTTGGAAAGGATTAACCTATTTCTGGCCTGCGCCATTGTATCAATGGAACGTAACGTCGTTGACGCCGGTGCAAGGTGAAGCGCTGCATGAAAACACCATTTTGATTGGCCAGATTTACGAGCGCAGCTTTGTTCCGAGAAGCTATCTTCCAGTGGATGCCGTCAAGAAGTTAGACGAAGATGAGGATTTCGCGACTCGATTGAACATCAAAATTG
>NZ_JAWOVT010000279.1:0-708 GCF_033340055.1 Vibrio sp. 1580 | reverse complement strand
AGGGTCGATATCACTGAGCAATTGCAAATTCTTTTGCTGCGCCTTTACTGTGTGTAAGCTGATCACATCATCTAATAACTGGCGAAAATGATACGTCTCGCTGGCTAGTTCCACCTTCCCCGCTTCGACTTTGGAGAAATCGAGGATGTCATCAATAATGGTCATGAGCGATTGCGATGAGTTATCGATGATCTCCACAAATTCTTTTTGCTGCGGATCGAGCTTAGTATCACTAAGCAGCGACGCCACACCAATAATGCCATTCATAGGGGTGCGAATCTCGTGGCTCATGGTCGCGAGAAACTCACTTTTCTTGCGATTGGCGACTTCCGCCTTATCTCGCTCTGCTTCTAACTCGGCTTGATGCTCACGCACTTTTTGCACGCTTCGATTGTATTTTTGCGCCAACAAGCTGACTTCATCAAAACACCAACGTTTGGGCAGCGTGACCGTACTCGGCGCATTACCGCCGCTAAAATCACTCACCGCACCGGAAAGCAACTGCAAAGGATTCACCAATAAACGGAAGGCGACCCACAACACCCCAACCATCAACAACAAAATTTTTATCGCTTCTGTCGTGAGTAGAAAAAAGAACTGTTGCCATAAATCTTGATAGACGGCGCTAAGGTCAGACTGCACAGTCAGCTCTGCGAGCTCAAACGTTTTTTCACCCACACTAAACTGCATCGGCCAACGCCTCTCAAC
>NZ_JAWOVT010000278.1:0-708 GCF_033340055.1 Vibrio sp. 1580 | reverse complement strand
GATGGTGGTGTGCGGAAATGCCGTGCCTTTCGAGCAGAGAGCAAAGCGTGCTGCCTTGCTCTCCCGGCCGAGTGACCAACACTGCCATGATTAATCGTGGTCTGCGTACAGCTTGGTTAGAATGTCGCGGGCACCGTTATCAAGTAGCTCGTTAGCCAACTGGATACCGAGCGCTTCTCCATCTTTACGGTGACCACGGACTTCGCCACGCACAATTTCGCTGCCATCTGGTTCACCGACTAGCGCGCGAAGCCAAATTTCATCACCTTCAAGTAGCGCGTAGCTACCGATTGGCACCTGACAGCCACCTTCAAGAGTTAGGTTCATGGCACGTTCGCACAACACGCGATCGGCGGTGTCTTTATGGTTGAGAGGTTCTAGAAGTTTGAGTAAGCGTTCGTCGTCTACGCGGCATTCAATACCGACTGCGCCTTGGCCAACCGCTGGCAGTGATTGTTCTGGTTCGATAAAGCTGCGAATTCGGTCTTCCAATTTCAAGCGCTTTAGACCTGCGGCTGCAAGAATGATAGCGTCGTACTCACCCGCATCCAGTTTGCCAAGTCGAGTCCCCACGTTGCCACGCAGTTCTTTGATAATGATGTCTGGGCGGTATTCTTTCAGTTGGCATTGACGGCGCAAACTGCAAGTACCGACGACCGCACCTTGAGGGAGTTCATCAATGCTGTTATAGGTATTAGAAACGAAGGC
>NZ_JAWOVT010000277.1:0-710 GCF_033340055.1 Vibrio sp. 1580 | reverse complement strand
CTATCAGAGTGATATCCACCATCAGAACCTTCTCTCGTCTGTACAACGCGAATCAGAGCAGATACATACCACTCAACCCCAGAACCGAACCCCAGAAAAACTCCGCGCTGGAACCAACAAAAATATAACCAACATTCTGTCCATTAGCTGAAGTTAATTAATATATAGATATGGGATGGATAGCTAGTTCAGTGGCGGGAAGGACACCCATGATCCTAAAGCTCTCAGAACTAGCCAGTCAGGAAAAAACAGCATTCAATGATGACCGATTACCCTCAGTGGTAATCGGTCTCTTATCTCTTAAGTGATTTAGGTCAGCAGTAAGCAACACTCAACCACAGCCCCAGAAACAGCAGCTAATCACTGGACTGGTATTCATACTGGAACCGGAAAAACCAACGGTACACTGGATTACAGCGCGAATCTGGTATGAGTTAGGGCTAAGAGTTGGGTTAGTGGAATCAGATGGAACTATCGTCGACGACGACGGCAAACTGGACGGAAAACCTAAATAGGAAATTTACATTAGGGTTCGTGTCCAGCTCGGTATCTACCTAAAATCGCAGCTAAAGACCGGATAGAGACCGGACCGACGACACCGTCGCGATAATTACAGAAACTACATCATGCATGAAGTCAGGCTGGATAAGCCTTAGAGAGAGATTACAGGGTCAGTCTGGTGTGACTGACCCAGCGATCTAGGATTTTAG
>NZ_JAWOVT010000276.1:0-711 GCF_033340055.1 Vibrio sp. 1580 | reverse complement strand
GGTTTTGAAGCGAAAGCCCTCACCAGCCTAAAAATGGGCTGCGTGACATGGTTGGAGAACTTCTTTAAAGATCGCCAACTGAATGCCCGTAACTTCGAAGCTGCGATTGAAGGCGCAAAGCAAACCATCAAGCCAATCTTAGAACAGTACACCGATCTTGGTTGGGATGTGTGCGTAGGTGCATCTGGTACCGTTCAGGCGCTACAAGAAATCATGCTGGCGCAGGGTATGGACGAAGTAATTACTCACTCCAAACTTAAGCGTTTACAAAAGCAAGCCATGCTAGCCGATCATTTGGAAGAGCTCGACATCGAAGGTTTAACGCTTGAGCGTGCCTTGGTCTTCCCTAGCGGCCTGTCTATTCTTATCGCGATTTTCGAGTTACTTGAAATCGATGCGATGACACTCGCGGGCGGCGCATTGCGTGAAGGCTTGGTTTATGAAATGGTCGACGAGCTGCGTCAAAATGACATTCGTGCTCGCACCATTTGTAGCGTGCAAAGCCGTTATCAGCTTGATTGCCAATATGGTGAACAAGTGGCAACGCTGGCAGGTAAGCTTTTAGAGCAAGCCGGTGGCGATGAGTGGATTGCTGAGCCTCAAGGTAAAGTTCTGCTCGAAACCACAGCAAAATTGCACGAAATTGGCCTAACCATCGACTTTAAAAAAGGCGGTGAACATAGTGCTTACTTACTGCAAAACCTCGATTTG
>NZ_JAWOVT010000275.1:0-712 GCF_033340055.1 Vibrio sp. 1580 | reverse complement strand
AGAAGTGCTGCAGGATGCGTTAGCGAAGATTCCAAAAGAGCTGAATGTGTAAAATTCACCAGTGGTTGGTTAAAAATACCAACTTACGGACAGAGAAGCCGGAGCGCAGAAATGCCTCTGGCTTTATTTTTATTTAGAAATCATAACCTTAATTTGTTTTGGATAAGTTGGTATGGAAACTGCTCTAGTCGTTTAAAACAAATGGAGAAGTGATTATGTTGGAGCTGATCTTTATTTTAGTATTTGCCGCGACCTTGTTAGTAACAGGCATCACGATGATGACAGTGTTCGCAGCAACAGGTATTGCGTTGGTTGTGATGTTTTTACTTGGCATGATCGGCGCGGTACTCAAACTATTGCCATGGCTGATAGTCATCGCATTGGGTATTTGGTTCTTTAAAAACTTCGTTGCCCAACCGCGTTATAAATAGTTGGGTATAGACGATTTAGTTGATAGCGAGGCGTGAGAGTATGGTATATTTCCCCTCACGCCCTCATTGTTGAATATCAGCTATCTCGGAGTACACATTCCATGACAAATAAAGCGACCATCGCTTTAACAGCATTATCATTAGCCGCATCTCTTCCTACATTCGCAGAATCTTCTTTTTCCGCAACAGTGGGGGCAGAAGTATGGGGTGCAGATACACAAGTTAATGAAGTAAGAAGAGATAGCAGTACAACGGGTACTTTTTACGCTGCCATTGAGCAC
>NZ_JAWOVT010000274.1:0-712 GCF_033340055.1 Vibrio sp. 1580 | reverse complement strand
CCGTCGCTAAGATTAATGGTGTTTGTGAAAATGTCAGCTCGTACTAGTTCGTTGAGTGCATAGGAGCATACATTCACCGTTTACATGTCATGCATTTTGTTTTTTGAGAGGGGAGAGTGCGTACCACCCATAGGTAGAAAACAATAGGTATAAAAAGCCCCGCATTGAGCGAGGCTTGTATTTTATGAGAGGTTTAGCTAGTGAGCAGTCTTTGCAATTTATCGCGCTGTGCTTCGATGTAAGCACGTTCAGGGCTCTGTTCTTTACAGTGTTCAAGAATAAACTCAATCGAACTCAGAACCGTTCTCCAGCGCGGTGTTTTAGGCAGAGTTTCGATACGCATGTATTTATCGAGCGTGCGGGTTTGCAGTGTGCTTCGGTCGAGGTAGACGCGCCACAGTCCACTTTGTTCGGCAAACGCAAATTTACTTTCACCCGTAACAGACTCCCAATAGTCCAATGCATGCGTCATGGCATCGACCAACACTTCACGCATCAAATCTTGCTTATCTTTTTTGTTGCCTAAAGCCTTATCAGCCAAACGAGTAAACTCTCCGCCAAGCTCTTTGAGTTTCTGCAACTGGTCTCTATCACCATCGAATGCATAACTTGAGAGTACTTCTACCGCAGTTTCTAGGTTATGAATACGCGCGGCGTTAGCTCCACCACCGACATTAAAGATGTACATCACATCTAAGCCGGAGCCTTCTGG
>NZ_JAWOVT010000273.1:0-712 GCF_033340055.1 Vibrio sp. 1580 | reverse complement strand
TGAGTTCCGTGGCGATGAGATCCAGCCAGGTCTCAATATCACTACCGACGAGCAAATTGATGAGTGGGTTAAGCAAAATGTTGAGAGTGCTTATCATCCTTCATGTAGCTGCAAAATGGGTGCAGACGATGATCCGCTAGCCGTACTGGATGAGCAGTGTCAGGTACGCGGCATCCAGGGTTTGCGTGTTGTGGACTCGTCGATTTTCCCAACCATTCCAAATGGTAACTTGAACGCGCCAACCATCATGGTTGCAGAACGGGCTGCGGACATGATCTTGGGTAACGCACTAGAAAAAGCAAATAACACTCCGGTTTGGATTGCACCGAACTGGCAAGAGATGCAGCGAATGCATCCACCGAAAAGAGACTTGGAATCGATCTCTTAATCTTTAAAAACTGAGAATAAAGTCAGAAATTATTAAAAGGAATTCAACATGTCTAAGATGACGAAAATACTATCGACTATCGCACTAAGTTCTGTCGCTACCGGCGCTTACGCAAACCAATGTGAAACCGTTCGGTTTGCCGATGTAGGCTGGACAGACATTACCGCAACCACGGCTGTAACCACAGAGCTACTGAAAGGCTTGGGTTACAAAACCAAGACGGATCTGCTGTCTGTACCAGTAACTTATTCTTCTATGGCGAATGGCGACATTGATATCTTCCTTGGTAACTGGATGCCAACGATGGAAGGTGACATTGCTAAG
>NZ_JAWOVT010000272.1:0-712 GCF_033340055.1 Vibrio sp. 1580 | reverse complement strand
GGGGAAGTCCCTGTGATTATTGGTGGTGTTGCAATTCCTTACGAACAAGGCCTGATTGCGCACTCAGACGGCGACGTTGCTCTGCATGCTCTCACTGACGCTTTGTTAGGTGCGATTGCTGCGGGTGATATTGGCCGTCATTTTCCAGATACCGACGATAAATGGAAAGGTGCAAACAGCCGCGAATTATTGAAAGACGTTTACCGTCGAGTAAAAGAACAAGGCTACCGCCTTGGTAATGCAGACGTCACCATCATGGCGCAAGCGCCGAAAATGGCGCCTTACATTGATGCAATGTGTGCAGCCATTGCCGAAGATCTAGAAACCGATATTAGCAACATCAACGTAAAAGCAACGACGACAGAACGTCTTGGTTTTACTGGACGCAAAGAAGGCATTGCTACAGAAGCAGTCGTGCTTCTATTTAAGCAATAATCGAATAATTTGCTCCTTAAAGCTGCGTAAGCAGTGGAAATACATCATGTCAGATATTTTATCCTCATTGGCTTACCTCACAGGCAAGCCAGTCGCATCAGCAAAAATTAAAGCGCAACCAGAACACTTTCAGGTTCGCGAAGATTTGGGTTTTGCCTTCACGGGAGAAGGTGAACACTTAATGGTGCGCATTCGAAAAACAGGTGAGAACACCAGTTTCGTCGCTAACGAGCTAGCGAAAGCTTGTGGTGTTAAGTCTAAAGACGTTAGTTGGGCA
>NZ_JAWOVT010000271.1:0-713 GCF_033340055.1 Vibrio sp. 1580 | reverse complement strand
AACTTCTAATGTTGAGTAAATGTTAATCAGAACGCGGAGCTAACCATCAAAAAGCTCCGTTTTTTTATAGAAAGACTTGTATTCTGATACCACAACCCATACAAATAGCTTATATCGTGATACCAGTTAAAGGGTTTGAGACCTGTAAACTGGTATTTTTGTAGTTCGACATACAAGGATTTATGGACATGTCTCAAGCTCCCCAGGCGAAATATCGTAAAGATTATCAAGCGCCATCCCACACAATTACTGATATTGATCTTACGTTTGATCTTTACGACAGCGACACCATCGTTACTGCACTATCAAAAGTAGTTCAAAAGGGTGAATCAACGACTCTAGAACTGGATGGTGAAGGGTTAGAGCTTCGTTCAGTTAAGGTGAACGGCGAAGATTGGGCGCATCATGAAGTTAAAGAGGCGTCCCTAGTACTGTCTGACTTACCTGCTGAGTTCGAACTTGAAATCATCACTAAAATTGATCCTGAAGCCAACACCGCACTTGAAGGTCTGTACAAATCTGGTGGTGCATTCTGTACACAGTGTGAAGCAGAAGGCTTCCGCCGCATCACGTATTACTTAGATCGTCCAGACGTACTGGCAAAATACACAACCAAAGTCATTGCAGATAAAGCAACATATCCATACTTGCTCAGCAATGGTAACCGTATTGCACAAGGCGAAGCAGAGAACGGTCGTCATTGGGTTCAATGG
>NZ_JAWOVT010000270.1:0-713 GCF_033340055.1 Vibrio sp. 1580 | reverse complement strand
CATCGATAAGATCGCATTAGACGCCAATTACTATCTGACTTTCACGATGGTCGGAGACTCCGCTAAGGAGCAAACAGTCAACTTCATGTTTACGCCGTTTATGTTCGAAGCGTATTCAAATGAAAGACGGACACTGAGTGAAATTCGCGTCATCGCTGGTAAACCAGAAAATGTTCATACCCGTCTGCTCGCTTGTGCCTCCACAGGAGAACCCGTCGTTGCCAGCAATTACAATGGTAAACCCAAAGTAGTTCACCCTTTGATTAAACCTCTCGGTGGAAGCGAAGGTGATTTTAGTTATTCTGCTGAGTTCAAAGACGGATTATCGGAACATGGCTTAATTACTAACGAATCCGGACTGTTCGAGGTGACGTTATCCGACCAATTCGAATGTGAAGGATTTTCAGAGTGTCCGGACGACGGCACAGTTGAAGTAACAGGCAAGTTTAATGTGTACTCGCGACCATGGACCTTGGCAATCTGTGAGAACCAAAACACCTTGCCTTCAGGCACATCCGAACAAGGTGATAAGTTCATTGCCGCTGGCGAACACTTCTCGTTAACGGTGAAACCCATCATCTGGCAAAAAGGGGGTTCTATCAGTGATCCTATCGACTCATCAGCTTATTGTGATGCTTTGGTCACGACCAACTTTATGCATGATGGCGCACCAGCAGCATCGGTTGTTTTGTCGAGCGAGCAACACTCGCCTT
>NZ_JAWOVT010000269.1:0-714 GCF_033340055.1 Vibrio sp. 1580 | reverse complement strand
CAATAAAGCGTGTGTGGTTTTCGGTTTGGTTTGCGATGTTGCCTTGGATCGCTTGCAGGCCGTACAACTTACCACTTGAAGCATTACCAATTGCGGCCACATCATCACGATTCATCTCTTGGACTTTTTGCATCGCGTCTGCTGTGCTTGCGCAAGACTCAAGTTTCACGCCTTTCATACGGCTTAAGAATTCGCTGCACTGTTGGTGCGGTTGCGGATGCGAGTACAGTGTTTTGATGTCTTCGAGGCGAATGTCTTTTGTTGCAACTAAGCAGTGCTCGATAGGTTGAGTCAGTTCACCAACAATATACAGCGTGGTGTGTTGTAGTAGGTCATATACTTCATTGATCGAGCCCGAGCTGGTGTTTTCGATGGGCAGCACACCGTAATCAGCATGGCCAGATTCAACCGTTTGAGTCACTTCTTTGAAATGCTCACAATTTAGCTCGATAAGCTCGGTATTTTTACGACTGAAATATTCGCGGCTTGCCAAGTGCGAGTAAGAACCTTTGGCTCCCAAGAAAGCGACGCGTGCAAGTGGCTTGCGGCTTTGTTGCGGATTAACAAGGTTTTGCAGATAACCTTGTTGAAGTAAGACCGAATCTTCAATGATGGTGTGGAAAAGTTTGGTGATGTACTGAGCATCGAGTTCGTATTTGTCTCGGCCGTTGGAAATCAGCTTAACCAACAGTTGTTGCCCTCGAACGGCATCAC
>NZ_JAWOVT010000268.1:0-715 GCF_033340055.1 Vibrio sp. 1580 | reverse complement strand
ACAAGACGTAACTGACGTTAATGGCGAGCCTATTGGCACCTCTTCAAGCTACGCGGTGGCAAAGAGCAAACAAGTTAAGTACGAATCAGGCGATCTTGCATCCGTACAAGCGGTAACAGAAGCTGTCGAAGGCATTTTTGGTCTAGCGCAAGTCAACCCAGCTGATATTGTCTACTCATCATGGTTCAGCACTCAATCTGTAGGTGACACGTTAGCGGCTGTTAAAGGTGTTACTGCGACAGGTTTTGCTACTGGCGCGAACACGCTAAATACCATTTACAAAAATGATACTAACGAGAATGCTGTCGACCTTGCTACTGCGTACACAATGGTGCTTGGTGAGACACAAGACTTTATGACAGCGTTAGATTCGGACAGTGACTTTAATAAATACGTCAGTGACTTAGATGCAGCGAAAACCGCGATTAAAGGTCTTTACGTGCAATCTGGCGCGAGTGTGAATGTTACTCAGGGTCAAGTAAGACTGCCACACTACCTTGAAAAAGGCGCAAACTGGAACATGCAACCGATGGTGTCTGCGATGCCAAGCCTAGCGAAGCTAA
Organism: Vibrio sp. 1580; assembly: GCF_033340055.1. NCBI lineage: Bacteria > Pseudomonadati > Pseudomonadota > Gammaproteobacteria > Vibrionales > Vibrionaceae > Vibrio > Vibrio sp. 1580. The sequence goes on along the minus strand of NZ_JAWOVT010000268.1, from coordinate 152 downwards.
ACGCAGCACTTACCGATCCAGCAGAACAAGCGAACATGGTTCAGCAACTTTCTTCTGGCGTTTTCGCAAGCTCTCCTGTAGACGTTAGCAAGCTGGCAACAGATCCTACAGAGCAGCTAAAACTGGTAGGCTCGAAACTGTACTTAAACGAC
>NZ_JAWOVT010000267.1:0-716 GCF_033340055.1 Vibrio sp. 1580 | reverse complement strand
AACTGAAGGCTAATTCCAACGTAATAGCGTCCAATTTGAACGATTCGCGTGTTCTTTGAGGCGTGGGCAAGGATTCACCAAATATACGTAATCTGCGTATTCGCACAAAGGTAAATCATTGATGGAGTCGGTGTAAAAATGGACTTCAGAATAAGATTCTGGCTGAGCATCTAACCATGCTTTCAAGCGTATAACTTTGCCTTCTCGATAACTCGGAACGCCTGCAATTTCAGCGCTGTAGCTGCCGTGCTTCTCAACCAAATCAATTCCTAATGCGACGGGAATTCCTAATCGACGGCCGACCGCTTCGACTAAGAATGTCACGCTCGCAGAGATGATAACCATATCGATGTCATCGCGATCCAACTGTGCTATCAACGTTTTGGATTGCTGAAACTGCTTAGGCAGGATGTGGTGCTCTACACACTCTTCTACCAACGTATGGACGTGTGCAACGGGCATGTCAGCCAATGGTGCCATACAGAATTCTAAGTAGTCCTCCATGTCCATTTTGCCTTCTGCGTACAAGGCCATTACACGCTGATCTTCCTCTATGAAGTTTGATTGCGTTGCTATGCCTTTTTCAACCAAAAACGCATTCCAAATCATCGCACAGTCGGCGTTGATTAGAGTTTCGTCCATATCAAAGACGTACAAAGGTTTGGACATGTTAGGCCCCCACTGGTTGAATTTCATTAAGGTTAAACAGCAGCTCT
>NZ_JAWOVT010000266.1:0-716 GCF_033340055.1 Vibrio sp. 1580 | reverse complement strand
GCACTTCATCACCCGCTAAATGACCGTAGGTATCGTTGATTTGTTTGAAGTGATTAATATCTAAATAAAGAATCGCCAAATCCTTATTCACCCCTTGGCGATACTTAACTTGCAAAGAGCGACGATTCCTCAACCCAGTTAAATTATCGGTGTTGGATTGACGATACAGATAGAGAGAAACACAAATTGCCAATACAAGTACGAATAGAAATACCGCTTGGGTTTGTGTTGCCAATCGCACCTCATACTCTAACGCCGTGCGCCAATCTGGACGCAAATCGTATTGAGCCACAATTTTGTCAACGCCCAACATCGCGATCGCGCGGCTAAAATATGGCGCTAACATTGCACCGCGTTCATTCGCGACGAGGCCGATAGACAACTGCGAACTGTAAAACTCCCCTATCGCGGTATCTTGCTCGATGGGCACAAGCTCGCTCAAACGAAGGAAATGGTTGAGCATTGCCGTATCCATCGGGATGTAATCCACCTCCCCTTTAAGCAATGCTTCAATAAGATCGTGCTGCGTGTTAAAACGCTCAAGCTCTTTCAACGGTAAAAGCTGAGTCATCATTTGATCGAAGAAATCGTCTTTGACTACACCGATTCTTTCAGAGATCAATTGTGACACATGGGAATAGGTGTTTGGCTTGTAGCCCAATCGCTTGACCATCACTGAAGCTGGTGAATAGTGTGGTCTTGGAAAATAGCTGAAT
>NZ_JAWOVT010000265.1:0-719 GCF_033340055.1 Vibrio sp. 1580 | reverse complement strand
AGTTGTCGTTAATGACAAATACGGTCTTCGCTTGATTGACGTACACGATTCGGCATTAAGCGGCGTTGGTCGATAATTTTTGGTAGGCAGTACAATGAACAATCTGAGCGCTTGGCATCGTTGGTTACCTTTGTTGGTATTGGTGTCTCTTTTGTTTGCATTCCCAACAATGGCAGCAGACAACGGCTTAACAATTCTGTCCGTTACGGACGGCGACGCACAACAAGAGTACAGCGTTAAACTACAAATTCTTTTGTTGATGACGGCGCTCAGTTTCCTTCCTGCTTTCATTTTGATGGCGACGAGCTTTACACGCATTATTGTGGTGCTGGCTATCTTGCGCCAAGCGCTTGGTTTGCAGCAGAGCCCGCCAAACCGCGTGTTAGTGGGTATTGCATTAACGCTTACTCTGCTCATCATGCGCCCTGTTTGGACGGATATCTACGAGAATGCGTTCCAACCATACGACAATGGTGAAATTACGCTGGTTCAAGCATTTTCCGTGGCGGAAAAGCCCGTGCGCAACTTCATGTTGGCGCAAACCCATCAGAGCTCTCTTGAGCAAATGTTGCGAATTGCCAATGAGCCGCTCGATCAAAAAGTAGAAGACATCTCGTTTGCCGTTGTTCTTCCTGCGTTTGTGATCAGTGAGCTTAAAACTGCGTTCCAAATCGGCTTTATGCTGTTCATTCCGTTTTTGATCATCGACTTGGTGGTCG
>NZ_JAWOVT010000264.1:0-721 GCF_033340055.1 Vibrio sp. 1580 | reverse complement strand
ATCTATCGACCTTTTTATCTTGCTTATGCTGGCAAACACGCGAGTCAATTCGGGCTGAATAATGCTTTGAATGGTATTGAACAATCGCTGTTTAAGTCTCTGCTTAATAGCGTGAAAGATTCAAACATATACATTATCAACAAATCATCAGCTCAGAAGCGTTTGACTTCAATTCTGCGAGAAGGGGAGCTGGTGATGTTTTATCAAAAGCTACAATCGACTCATGATGAGAAAGTGTTCTCCTATGAAGCGCTGATTCGTTATATCGACAAAGAGGGAAAACTGTGTCCTCCAACGTTCATCAGTGACTTCCAAATGCTTGATGCCATGCCGCTACTCGATAAGTTGGTCATCGAAAAAGTGCTGTCGGACATGAAAACAATGTCGTTATCGCCGTCACGTCGAGTTGCGATCAATATTTCGGTTTCGACGATCGAACAAGCGGATTTTGTTCAGCACTTACAAGGACGACTTGAGCACTATGGCGTGTCCCCAGATTGGTTAGAAATCGAGATAACCGAAGAGGCGGTGTTAAACGATAAAGTGTCGTTGACTAATACGATGATCGCGCTGCAAGCGTGTGGTATTCGCATCGCAATGGATGATTTCGGAACGGGTTATGCTTCGTTTCCGCATTTGCTCAAATATCCGTTTGATAAGATCAAACTCGACCGTTCATTACTGCTTGATGCCACAGATGAAAAGGGGCGCGAGTTATACC
>NZ_JAWOVT010000263.1:0-721 GCF_033340055.1 Vibrio sp. 1580 | reverse complement strand
TGAGTGATAAACAACGACGTTAGAACGAGTAGTACAGATCAGCAATCGCTTCGACCAATCCTTCTACATCTCGCTCATCATGGAACAAGTGTGTAGAGATACGAAGCGCGTACGTGTCGTGTCCATCATCTTTGTACAGCTTGAAGTTCGTTGTACGGATGATGTAGCCATATTCTTCACGCAGACGGTCACGGAACTCAGTCAGGATTTCTTCGTTCGTCACATCATAAAATGGGTTGAACGTCGTTAATCCACTCGTCAGCCCTTCCACATTTGGCGAGAACATTTTCGCATGTGGCAGCACGTCTTGGAGTGAGGTTTTACATTGGTCACTCAACGTTAGAATGCGGTCTTGGATTCGGTCACGACCAATCTCATCCCACATTTTACAGCTATCAGCCAGCGCTTGTTTAGCTGGGTAGTTGTCGTTACCAATGTACTGCATTTGGATTTGCTTACCTAAGTAATCCGCATGAGAAAGCGACGAGTTTATCAACCACAATGGATTTTCACGGTCGCTCCAGTATTCGTTCAAACGATTACCGTTGTCGCGCACGTATAAAATGCCTGTTGCGCCCGGGCCACACTGCCATTTATGGCCAGAACCAGAGTAGAAATCACAATCCAGATCATGTAGGTCAAGATCAAACATACCCACCGTATGAGCACCATCCACTAACGTTGGAATTTGATGCTCTTTTGCAAGAGAACAAATTGCCTT
>NZ_JAWOVT010000262.1:0-723 GCF_033340055.1 Vibrio sp. 1580 | reverse complement strand
AAACTCGAAAAGGGGCAGAAACGAGTTAGGTTCATTGCTCTAACTCGTCAAACTACAATTAGTAAAAGTAAGTAAAAACAACAAAGGCAAAAGACAAGACCTGACCCTATCTAGAACCTCTATACCCATTCATTGTGACTTTTTGGTCATTGCTGTTTATCTACTAGACACCATCGTACTCACTTTAAAACTGCTCACGGGTGTCATTCTCAAACGTCTCTCCGTTGGATAATTAGCCTTAATGTATGTTGAAACTGTTTTTTCTCTCCAAGGCTGTGGTAGATGAGTCTGGGAAAAAAGATCGCCTATTATCTCGAAATAGTTCTCCATGCTCTTATTTTTACTTTCATTAAACTTTTTTGCTTCAGCTTGCATATGAGCAAACTGTGTATTTAGGTCACCATCATGATACCCTAAGCAACTGGCTGCACGCTCTAACACATAGCGCATTGCCTGTGGACTGTACCCAGCTTTGACCATAATATCCACAGCAACAACGTCAGCGGTTACTTCATTCGGAATCATCAAGTGATTGGTCATAAGGTGTCCTTGTGTATAATCATCCATAAAGGTATCCGCCACTTCTGCCCAAGCGGTTGTGTTAAGGTAAACGTAGATATCTCTCGCTGCTCTATTAGTCTCGCGAGTCTTTTTTGAGCGAATTAGATTGATCTGCTGATTGTGAAGTAGAACATGATGCACCATTTCATGGGCGATGATAAA
>NZ_JAWOVT010000261.1:0-723 GCF_033340055.1 Vibrio sp. 1580 | reverse complement strand
AAAGAGCTGGTAACAATAAAGAAAATCAACATGATAAATACAATATCAAGCATCGATGTTAAATCGACTTGAGCTTCGTCTTGTTGATTTGGTCTGCGTCCGAGTCTCACTTCTGACTCCTTAAAGATTGTTCTAATTGGATCGCTTTACGTTCACATACTTTGCTTAAACGAGCATGTACAAACATGCCCGCCAATGCTGCCACCATACCTGCCATAGTAGGCAGCGTTGCTAAAGAGATGCCCGAAGCCATCAATTTTGGATCGCTGCTGCCTTGTGAGGCCATCACGTCAAAAACGGTAATCATGCCAGTGACAGTACCCAACAGACCAAGCATGGGACAAATGGCCACCAATAGCTTGATCGTCGAAAGGTTTTGGCGCAATTCGATTTGTGCCTTTGCAATCCATCCATCGCGGATTTGATGTGCATACCAAGAGTGGTGCTCTGACCGTGCCAACCACTGTTCACGAAGCTGTTTGTTTACCTTCGGAAATACCGTCGTTAAGTAAACCACTCGCTCCATAACCAGTAACCAACACACCGCTACAACGGCAGCCAACCACCATAGGATTTGGCCACCTTGCTGCATAAAGCTCATCAAGGTATTGGCCCAATCCTCACTGATCAAACCCAAAGTGTTGAGTAGGATCTGCTCCATTACGCTGCGTTCTCCGCTATCGTGTTACGGTTGCCTTTGTTGTTAGACATATCGCGCTCTGC
>NZ_JAWOVT010000260.1:0-726 GCF_033340055.1 Vibrio sp. 1580 | reverse complement strand
TTCAGATGGGGCCATCTTGGCGAGGAAAAGCAGACAGAACGGCAAGTTTGTTGGCTCACAGTGGTCAGCGTGTCGGCGGTAACGATCTGGATATCGCGTTGGCTTTCAAACAGTTGATGTTCCCGTTTGGGATGGAAAGCAAGATGGAATCGGGCATTGTGATGCCGACGACTCAGTTTTGGAATCCGATTGCTATCAATAACGTTGAAGCGCAAAACGACTTTTACTCACGTGAGAACTTAGCGGCGTTAAAACTGTTGCAGAAACAGGCGCAAGAGCCAGAAAAACTAGCGCGCTTGCTTGAGGTTTATCACGAATCATTAGGCTACAACATTGTCCGCCGTGCAGAAGAAGCGAAGGTGGCACTCTCTGATCAAACGGCTTACCGTACTGGTATCAACTTATTGTCGGAGCTGATTGAAGTGGACGTTCAGCGTGATGAGATGATTGAAGCGATTGAATCACCAAAGAACAAGATGACGGCGCTGGTAACAGAAGCTGTTGAGCAAGCAGGCATAAAACCGGATGCGATCTTTATGACTGGTGGTTCCGCTCGTTCGCCGATTTTACGTGACGCGGTACAAACCGTGTTGCCAAATATTCCTGTCGTCAGCGGTAACTATTTTGGCTCGGTAACCGCAGGCTTGGCACGCTGGGCGGACGTTTGCTTTAAGTGATCTTTAGTTCTGAGCGAGTTACTGATGTCACGCGCTAAATAGAACCTTT
>NZ_JAWOVT010000259.1:0-727 GCF_033340055.1 Vibrio sp. 1580 | reverse complement strand
CAAAATATAGAGTGGATGTTGATGTCTCGTTTGCTACAAGGCTTAGGTGCGTGTGCGACATCGGTAGCAGCCTTTGCAACAGTTCGCGATATTTTCGGCCCAGAGAAAAGCGGCAAGATGATCAGCTACCTTAATGGTGCGATCTGCTTTATTCCGGCACTGGCACCAATCTTAGGTAGCTGGTTAACACAGCAATTCGATTGGCGTGCAAACTTCAGCTTTATGGCTGGTTTTGCGGTTGTCTCAGGAACGTTGATGTTCTTGATGATGAAGGAAACCAACCCTGCAACCGAGAAACAAGCGGTATTCAAAGTAAGTCGTTACTGGTCGGTACTGAGCACGCCATCTTTCATTTTCCACGCGTCACTATGTTTGATGGCCATGGCGGTTATCTTAGCTTACGTGACGTCAGCACCGTCGGTATTGATGACAGGCATGGGCCTTTCAATGAATGAGTTCACATTCTGGTTTGGCATTAACGCGGTCATTAACATCGCTGGTTGTATGTTGGCACCGAAGTTCATGGAACGTTTTGGCACACACAACACGCTTGTGGTTGGTATCTCGACGTTGGCTCTGGCTGGTGTGGTGATGCTGGTGATGAATGGCCAAAACACGGCGCTGTCGTTCATGCTGCCAATCTTTATGTCGTCCGTTGGTTTTGCTTTGATTCTTGGCGGCGCCGCGGGCAAGGCGTTGGAACCATTCGGTGATAAAGCGGGCACAG
>NZ_JAWOVT010000258.1:0-728 GCF_033340055.1 Vibrio sp. 1580 | reverse complement strand
CGGTGTTTGAGACTCGCGCCTTAGACGAGCTTTTCCCAGATTGGAAGGAAATGGGAGCGCCCGTTTCAGCCCCCGTTCAACATGATGATTTTCTCTATCTAACAACGGAGCTTAATCATATACGTGTGCCCCACTTCCTCACGCCTAAACCCATGCATAATGACGAAAACAATCACGTTATTAGCCTTGCTAATCTTTGTCGCTGGCTTGCTACTCAAGCTGAGCAACTTGGCGTTGAAGTTTTTCCTGGTTTTGCCGCTGCGAGCATTCACTACGATGAATCAGGTGCCGTTACTGGTATCACCACCAACGATATGGGGCTGGATAAAAACGGACAAGAGAAAGCCAATTTCGAACCGGGCATTGAACTTAAAGCCAAATACACGCTGTTTGCTGAAGGGTGCCGTGGGCATTTAGGAAAAGAGCTCATTCGTCATTTCGATTTGGATGCGGGCAAACAACCTCAGCATTACGCATTAGGCTTGAAAGAGATTTGGGAACTGCCGGCTGATGCGAAAGATTTTACAGGCAACGTCATCCACTCCGCCGGTTGGCCATTGAGCGAAACCAACACAACTGGTGGTGGATTCCTCTATCACATGGAAAACCGCCAAATTGCGGTTGGGTTGATTGTCGATCTTAACTATCGCAATCCCCACTTGAGCCCATTCGATGAGTTTCAGCGCTTTAAACACCACCCTGCAATCAAACAATACCTAAAAGGGGCA
>NZ_JAWOVT010000257.1:0-728 GCF_033340055.1 Vibrio sp. 1580 | reverse complement strand
TCAAAAAAGGTAAAAGCGTTACCTTTAAGCACGTAGGTGAGAACTGGTGGGGTTATACCAATAAGTACTACGAGAATCGCTATAACGTCGACAAAATTCGTATCACGGTTATCCGCGATAGTGATATTGCGATGAAGCACTTCGAAAAAGGTAAGTTGGACGCATTTGGATTGGTTTTGCCAAGTCTATGGCATGACAAATCCAATACTGCCCCTTATCAAAAGGGTTACATTGAGAAGTTCTGGGGTTACAACCAATATCCAGTTGGTGCTGGTGGCGTGTGGATAAACACGGCCATGCCTCTACTTGATGACTTAAACATTCGCAAAGGGATCACTTACGCGACAGATTTCGACGGCATGATCGAGAATGTTATGCGTGGAGACTATAGCCGTAAACCCAACCCAACGGGCTTTGGGCATGGTAAGTACACGTTACCAGATGTGACAGCGCCAAAGTTTGAACCAGAAAAAGCGGCGGCAGCGTTTGAAGCTGCGGGCTTCGATAAGATTGGTTCCGATGGTATTCGCGTGAATGATAAAGGTCAGCGTTTGAGCTTTGAATTGACGTACTCATCTCCAGTTCATACACCGCGTATTGCTTTCTTGCGTGAACAGGCAAAATTGGCAGGGTTGGACATTGAGCTGAAGCTGATTGATGGTTCATCGATGTTCAAGTATGTGCGTGAGAAAAAACACGAACTTGCTTTCTTTGATATGGGGACTTCG
>NZ_JAWOVT010000256.1:0-728 GCF_033340055.1 Vibrio sp. 1580 | reverse complement strand
CTCGAACGCCTGACCAAAATGCCTTGTTCTTCTAATGGATGAATCAATTCCAAAATGCCGCCGATGTCATCAATACCAGCTTGACGAACTTGCTCTGCGCTCGCCATGACGACTTGAGTTCCGATACCGTCAAACGAGAACAACTCCTGAATCAAAGCTCCATCTACTTTGTAGCTGATGAGATGGCTACGTGGGACGCCAGCGCGACAAGCGGCGATGGAACCTTTGAGGAAACGCAAAGTGCCCGTGTTGTAATCGGAATCTGAAGCGTGGTTTTCTGAAAGCGTTTTGATGACGTGCTCTGCCTCGATAGGCAGCAACTCTGCGACGGCATTGCCATTGTCGTCAATCACGCCTTGTTCTGAGCAGAAACCAATCAGTTTGTCTGCGCCTAATTTGATCGCCAGTTGCGTCGCGACTTCTTCAGAAAGTAAGTTAAAACACTCACCAGTCACGGAGCTCGCAATGGGGCCAAGTAGCACAATAGAGCCTTGGTCGAGCGTGCGATTAATCGCGTCGGTGTCAATGTGGCGAATGCGTCCACTGTGGCAGTAATCGACACCGTCATCTACGCCAAGTGGCTGTGCAATGACAAAGTTGCCACTGACTACATTCAGTTGTGTGCCAGCCATTGGGGTGTTGTTTAAGCTCATTGAAAGGCGTGCGGTAATGGCTAGTTGAAGCTGCCCAGCAGCTTGCATAACTACCGATAGTGCTGCTTCGTCGGT
>NZ_JAWOVT010000255.1:0-730 GCF_033340055.1 Vibrio sp. 1580 | reverse complement strand
TTGAAATGTCAGAGACCAACTGTTGATTGTACCTGTGTCTCTTCTGGCACTGTCGACGGCTTTTAGTTCCCAAGAACCTTGCGATTCAAAACCAGAGAAATCAACTTGGAAAGTGGTTTTGATATCGTTAGCGCTGCCGCCAGTATTGTCGTGAAGCACGACTTGTCCACCTGTCGGTGAAGTCAGAGTCACTCGTAGGTCACCGATGTAAGTATGGCTAATATCTACGTCAATGCTTACAGTACCTGAGTCGCCAGTGCGATCGACATTCAGTGCGCTGATGGCACCAGAGGTTTTGTTGTCAGGAATCGCAACAGGGTTAGTGTTTGAGTAGCTAGAATCTGCAGAGCTACCGCCACCGTCAGGACCATTACAGCCCGCATCCAAGAACAACTTCGCCGCTTCCGCATTCACTAGGCCGTGACCTGTGCGGTTATCTCGACCTGCAACATCAATGTCTGTCGCGGTTTTGATCAACGCGTTACGTACTTGCGCTGCGGTACACGTTGGGTGGTAACTCCACACCAAGCCAGCTACGCCCGTTACGTGCGGAGTCGCCATCGAAGTGCCGTTGTAGTACTCGTAGTCTTCACCTGATGTAGTTGCAACCGTGATCTCTTGGCCTACGTAACCCAATAGCTCTTGACCAAATGCACGATCAACTGTCACCGACACCATGCGATAAGCGTTGTTTTGGTCAACTAAGAATGGGTTTTGTAACCCAGCTAAT
>NZ_JAWOVT010000254.1:0-731 GCF_033340055.1 Vibrio sp. 1580 | reverse complement strand
AGAGTAAGCCCCTGACACCTCCTGTGACAAGGGCACCGAACGAAAGTCATACACCTTCAATCCGACACTCTAATGCTACTCCTTTCGAAGCAAGCAAAATTTGAGCAAGTTAACATTTGGCAGAACATACGCTTAGTAACTTATTAGTTATTTCAGTAGCTTACTAACAAATTTGTCCACCACTCACCACAACATCGCTTTCGTGTTCAATGACAACTTGTGCCACCAACTTTAGGCCAGCCACGATCATATCGAGGCTCATTGACGGGTGATTGCCATCCGTCGCTTGTTCTGGCAACAACGGAATATGCACAAATCCATGCCGAATCGATTTGCCCCTCAGATAATGCTGCACTCCATAAAACAGATGGTTGCACACAAACGTCCCCGCGCTATTAGAAACCTGACAAGGAATACCGCTCTCTTGCAGCGTTTGAGCAATACGCTTGATTGGCAAAGATGAAAAATACGCATCCGGGCCATGTTCGATGATGGGTTCATCGATTGGCTGATTGCCACCGTTGTCTGGAATTCGGAAGTCATCCACATTAATTGCAACACGTTCGGGCGTTATTGCCGATCTACCCGCGGCCTGACCAACGGTAATAACACAATCTGGTTGATACGCTTCAATCGCATCAATCACAGCACGGATGGACTCAAAACGCGTCACAGGCACCTGACAAGTAACAATGATGCCACCGTCAAGACTTGTTTCTTCTAGCCTTTTC
>NZ_JAWOVT010000253.1:0-731 GCF_033340055.1 Vibrio sp. 1580 | reverse complement strand
CAACAATTTAAAGAGCTAAAAAAGAAGCTTGGAGACCTGACGGCAAGTCAGTTAAAAACATTGCAAGGCGAAATCAGCATGACGCTGAACAAAAAGGAAAAGCCATTGCTCTCCACTGAAGAGCGTGAAATGTTATCTAAACTGTTTGTTTGATTAAGTTATTGATATAAATCACTTGCACGTTTTATAAACACTTCCTATGCTAACAACAGCATAATAAGTGGAATTATGATCATGCCAGTTTCAGGGATTCACTCCGGTCAACAAATCATGCAGTTATCGCACAAGATGGCGGATAAAGCTGCACATGAGATTCAACAAACCTTCGTAAAAGGCGGTGAAGACTTATCATTCAATAAAGTCGAACTCGCTAAAAATGTGGCTTTCGCCGCGAACCCTTCCCTAGCCGCACATGCTACTGTTATCGAACCTCTTATCGAAGTTACTCAAGCCGCAAGTTACAACCGTATTGGTGCGTCCGTTGTGGAAAAAAATAACGAGGTAATTGGCAGCCTTCTCGACATTCACGTCTAAAGAAACCAAGATAAAAATTATACCTAACTCCCTTTCCAGATATTGAAGAACACCAAACGCTAATAAGCGCAGCGGTCAAATCTAACCGCCGCACTTTTCATTTCTCAAATCACTTTATCCGTTATCAATAACACCTCGATTAAGAAGCGATTCAACAATCTCGTTTGAGCTTAATCCATTAAAGTCTATTGCCTGAC
>NZ_JAWOVT010000252.1:0-731 GCF_033340055.1 Vibrio sp. 1580 | reverse complement strand
CATCGCACAAGAGGACTTCGCACCATCGCACACCATACCTGAACTGTCGCTGATGACGTTTTGAATGGCGTAGCATGATTGCTCAAATGTACCACCAGCTAAATACACCAGCGCCATAGAAGCTGCCGCACTGGTAACAGTGTTGCCACAAAATGCGGATAACGGTGGGTAATAAGATTTGATGTAAATAGCCCCTAAATGACTCATGATCAACGCGCGAGCCAACTGTTCTTCGTCGTTTTGGAATACTTCTGCCGCAACTACAACTGGCATTGTCGCGGCAATACCTTGGTTCCCACTGCCGAAATTGCTCATGGCTGGCAACGTCGCCCCTCCCATGCGAGCATCAGACGCCGCGGATGTCATCATCTGTATGCGACTCATTAAGTCATTGCCCAATAAGCCTTGCTCGATGTTGCCTTTTAGCGTGCGTCCAATTTCTAGGCCGTAACCTCGGTCGATACCTTCTTGAGCCAGCAAGGTATTGAGCTCTGCAGCTTGGAGAATGAATTTGATCTCTTCAAAAGGCGCTTGAGTGGCAAACTCATAGATTTGTTTGATCGAAATATCCACACCTTCACAAACAGAAGCGGTTGCAACGCGTTGCTGCGGTGGAGCATCAAAAATCACGTCGCCATTGCGCATGATCTGGATAATGTTGGTGTGACCGCCACTGATCGTGACCGAAACAACATCGTCACCAGAAGTGAGCGTTACGCTGCAATAAATGA
>NZ_JAWOVT010000251.1:0-733 GCF_033340055.1 Vibrio sp. 1580 | reverse complement strand
AAACTGAGTCGGCAATGACGAATCCACTTTGTCCGTAAGCTGGTCGGCAAACCAAGTTTGGAACTGACTTGCCAATGCATTGTTCATCTGCGTCGTAAGCTCGGCGGCGTCCACTTCACCGTTTGAACTCGCGCCTTGTAGCGACCTCATCCAAATAGATGCGCTTTCGCTGAGCGCAGCACCCGAAAATGCGCTGTTTTTCTCTTTCAATTGAGTCAGCGTATCGACGTAAAGTGCGATGCTCTGTTCGTCAGTTTGACCTTTAATGGTTGGCAAATGCGCGATCAGTGAAGCAAGCTGCTGAGTTTCCGCATCACCTAAAATTGGGGTCAATTGCTCTGTTAGGCTTTGTCCAAACGTTGGCAGTGGCGTACTGCTTGCGGCGGCGGTTGCCGCACCAGTTGCTGAGCCCGTTGTTGTCATATTCGTCATATCCAAACCTCTAGATCACCATACCGCGCATCATGGTTGGTCGCTTTCGTCTTTTACCCTGCACGCCTTGCAACTGATGCTGTTGCTGCCTGCGGCGCTGAACTTCTTCGATGAGTTCTTGCTCTGCGTGTTGCATTAACTTCGGCGAGGCGTTTAAACCACCAAGCAGAACTTCGCCGGCTACGGGGCCAACACCGAGTCCTTCTAATAACTCACTAAAAATGTCATTTCTTTCATCCGCATTTCGAATGGCTAACTCTGCATTTTCAATAGCTTGGGTAAAGGGTTGCTTCATATTGAT
>NZ_JAWOVT010000250.1:0-735 GCF_033340055.1 Vibrio sp. 1580 | reverse complement strand
TTCTCATTGAAGCGTGCACATGCAACAAGCTCTTTCACGTCCATGTATTTTGGTGTCAGACCTGCGCGCAGTACGTTGTCTGAGTTTGCCATGATCTCAAGACCTGTACCTTTTAAGTAAGCGTGTGGCGTTTCTGCATCCAAGAACATCGCTTCGCCTGGTTTCAGCGTGATAACGTTGAGTAGCAAGGGCGCAAACAAACCAATGTCGCCCGGGTATTGCGTTTCTAACTCCAAGATCAGGTTGAACAGAGGTAAGTCGGTGATGCGAGCTTGTGCCAATAGCACCGGCAACGCCATCTCTTTCTGTTCGCCTTCCAGTGACAATAGACCGGAGAAGAATCTCGCCAAGCCTTTTGAAGGTTGATTGTCGATAAGGTCATCCACCAAGCCTTGCAGCTCAGGAATCGCCAGCTCAGAAAAGAAGCTGATGATTTCACTAGTTGGGCGGAAGCCATTCATCGCTTGGTATTCGGTTAGCGCGTAAACCAATTCTGGTTTGTGGTTTGGATCTTTGTAGTTACGGTTTGCAGCGGTTAGGGGAATGCCTTGTGTTTCTTCCAGTGCAAAACCCAGTTCTGCTTGTTGCTTGTTTGGGTGCACCTGAATCGACAGCGCTTTCTCAGCGGCAAGCACTTTAAACAGGTATGGAAGTTCACCAAAACGGTTTGCGACTTCTTCACTCAGAAAAGCATTCATGTCTTGAGCAATCAGTGAAGAGAGTTTGGTCTCCTCG
>NZ_JAWOVT010000249.1:0-735 GCF_033340055.1 Vibrio sp. 1580 | reverse complement strand
ATGATTTAGATGCAGATTGAAAATTGAAGAGGAGAGTTTGGCTTTATAACCGTGCCATTAGCGTGAGCTGAAAAAACAAATGCAATACCTGTCTAAACTTTATGATTTACATTGCAAACCATTACTTATGTTGATTGTTCTGAGTCGAATAATTAACACTGACAAATAGGTAAATCGGTGGAGTTACGTTTCAATAAAGATGCTTTTTTGTACAAGGTTCCCCCATGCCATTAAAAATGACATTGATTGCCCTTGCCGTTATGGCATCTGCGCAGCCCCAAGCGAATACACCTATAGCTCCGCCCGTCTCTCTTGCTGAAACCTATCAAGATGGAATAGATGTTTCTGAGTATTGGTACAGTGAGAAACTCGATGGAATTCGAGCCTACTGGACAGGTCAACACCTCGTGACCCGAAACGGAAACCGAATTTATGCGCCCGAGTGGTTCACTGAGTCACTCCCAAACTATCCATTGGATGGTGAGCTTTGGGCCGGACGCGGAAATTTTCACATTGTTCAGCAAACCGTTCTTGATAAAACACCAATTGATAGCGCGTGGCGCGAAATCGATTTTATGGTGTTTGACATGCCGTATTCCGCAGGAGATTACCGAAAACGTTATTACAACATTCAGGATTTAGTGTTTGATATTGATGAGCACCACATCAAATACGTTGAGCACCGAGCCATCCAAAATGAGCAACATTTGTTTGCTCAACTGGATAAAATTTCCT
>NZ_JAWOVT010000248.1:0-740 GCF_033340055.1 Vibrio sp. 1580 | reverse complement strand
TACCTGATAAGGCTGAAAAACGCACCTAATGAATCATAGTAAAGCATGATTTAAAAAGGCTGGGACATAGCCCAGCCTTCTTTGAAAGAGATTAGAACGCTACGTCTAACCCTAACCAGTGACGACGTCCATCTTCGACGTACCCATATTCTTTGTAGTTGATGTCTTCATCGAACAGGTTGTAAATCGCACCTTTGATCTTGGTGTTATCCGTCAACTGATACGTTACGCCGGCATCTACAAACGTATAAGCAGGTTCAACGATGCTGTTGCGTGATGGGCCAGTGACCGGATCCATTTCTTTGCCTCGGTAGGTCACTTTCGTCCAACTCTCTAGGTTGTCTGTTGTTTGCCAAGTGACATCAACATTAAACAGATGCTTTGGAAGTTGCTGAAGTGGCATGCCTTTGTATTCACCCGTTTTTTGCTCCGAGTCGGTAAAGGTATAGCTTGAGCTTAAGTAGATAGTCTCGGTTAGTGGTTTCGCCAACGTTGCTTCTACACCCTGAGTAACAGCTTCATCCACATTAATGCGGTAAGTAGGATCTGCCCCCCATTGGTTTGGGCCATCCGTACAAATTGTATCTGGGCACACCACGCGAGTAATCTTATCTTTAAACTCATTGTGGAAGGCGGTTAACGTCACATCAAGACCAGAATCACCTTGGTAAAGCACACTGATTTCTTTGTTCAGGGAAGTTTCCGGATCCAAATCTGGGTTACCATAAATATTACCGCCA
>NZ_JAWOVT010000247.1:0-741 GCF_033340055.1 Vibrio sp. 1580 | reverse complement strand
AGCTATGTAATCGGCCAAGAGCTAGCGCGTGGTAATATCTCAGAAGATGATGACGTAACCATCAGTAAGAATGCATGGGCGAAAAACTTCCCAGATTCTTCCAAAATGTTCATCGAAGTAAACACATCTGTGTCTCTGTCTGATTTATATCGAGGATTGGTGGTTCAGTCAGGAAACGATGCTAGTGTTGCCATTGCAGAGCACGTCGCTGGCAGCGAAGCAGGCTTTGTTAGCTTAATGAATAGTTGGGCGAGTCAACTTGGTTTGACGAATTCCTCATTTACTAACCCTCATGGTTTAGATAGCGATGGTTTGTATTCAACACCGCATGATATAGCTAAGTTGGGTCAAGCAATCATTCGTGATCTGCCAGATATTTATCCGATGTACAGCGAAACGTCTTTTACGTACAACGGTATTACTCAATATAACCGGAATGGTTTACTTCGTGATCGCAGCATGAACGTTGACGGGATGAAAACGGGCTATACCAGTGGTGCAGGTTACAGTTTGGCGACGTCAGCCACCAATGGCGACATGCGCCTTATCGCAGTTGTCATGGGGGCGAAGAGCCAAAGTGTGCGTGAATCAGAAAGTAAGCAACTTCTTAGTTATGGCTTTCGATTCTACGATACCTTGATGCCAACGGCCGCAGGAACTGATATCGCAAACGCTCGCGTTTGGATGGGGCAAAAGGATGAGTTAAAAGTTGGTGTGAACCGTGATGTTTATCTCACTCTG
>NZ_JAWOVT010000246.1:0-742 GCF_033340055.1 Vibrio sp. 1580 | reverse complement strand
CGATTGATCTCGTGGGACTTTGACCATAAAAACGGTCTTCTCAATTTCGAACTAGAGCGCACGTTCCGTATCGATTTAGATAATATTTCTGACTACATCAACTTTGCAACGAAAGCGAGCTTGGATGAAGCGCTTGTGGATGGCGCGTTTAAATCTCGTTTCTACTACTCGTTAGTGCACGAAAGTGAAGTGGCAACCGAAGGTTACCAACCGATCTTGTACCCAGTGGGTGATGAGAACGACATTGGTTTCTTCACCACATCGACGAAAAAGCTTAACCCAGTCACGAATAAATACGACCGTGATGTGGTTTACCTCAATCGTTTCAACCCAGATCAAGGCTCTATCAAATATTACTTGAGCGACAATTTCTTTGAAGAGAAGAACAAGTTGTTCTTGGATGCAACGCTGCAATCGATCGACAAGATGAACCAAGCGCTGAATGTATTTGGGGCGGATGCAGGCAAGCCTGAAATCGAGATTGTGAACAAAACCAAAGCGGCTGGCATACACCCA
Organism: Vibrio sp. 1580; assembly: GCF_033340055.1. NCBI lineage: Bacteria > Pseudomonadati > Pseudomonadota > Gammaproteobacteria > Vibrionales > Vibrionaceae > Vibrio > Vibrio sp. 1580. The sequence continues at coordinate 226 of NZ_JAWOVT010000246.1, read as the reverse complement.
GGCGACCTGCGTTATAATGTGATTAACCTGATTGGCGAGCCTTTAGCCAACGGTCTACTTGGTTACGGCCCATCGGTTTCTAACCCGATGACGGGGGAAATCATCAAAGGCCACGTGAACCAATACGCAGGCGTTGCAAGAACGGGTGTACCTTTCTATTGGGATAACTTGGCGCGTTTCTATAATCGTAATCAACTGGACTTAGATGGCTTAGATCCATTGCCAA
>NZ_JAWOVT010000245.1:0-742 GCF_033340055.1 Vibrio sp. 1580 | reverse complement strand
GGGCGTGCCTATATGCCAAGAACAAGTCATCAAACTTGCCATGGTCGCGGCGGGGTTTAGTGGTGGCGAGGCCGATCAACTTCGTCGAGCCATGGCTTCATGGAAAAAGAATGGTGATTTAGCCAAGTTTAGGCCTAAGCTGCTCAATGGCATGCAAGAGCGAGGTTACGACCTAGCATTTGCGGAGCGCATTTTTGAACAAATTTGTGGCTTTGGTGAATACGGATTTCCAGAAAGTCATTCAGCGTCTTTCGCCGTTTTGGCGTATTGCTCGGCATGGCTAAAATACTACTATCCCGCAGAGTTTTATACTGCACTGTTAAACAGCCAGCCAATGGGGTTTTACAGCCCTTCTCAATTGGTGCAAGACGCTCGTCGTCACGGCGTCGAAGTTCTGCCTATCTGTGTCAATCATTCCTATTACCAGCATCATTTGATTCAACGCCCCAATGGCCGACTTGGTGTGCAACTGGGCTTTCGATTGGTTAAGGGCTTTAATGAGGAAAGCGCGACTCGCTTAGTCGAACGACGACCAAAAACGGGCTATCACTCAATACAAGAGGTCAAACAAATCTTGAGAAGTCGTCGTGATATCGAATTATTAGCTTCTGCAAATGCCTTTCAGATCTTATCGGGTAACCGTTATAACGCACGTTGGGCAGCGATGGATTCACTGTCCGATTTGCCTTTGTTTCATCATATCGAAGAGCCAAGCGTTAGCTATCAAGCACAGCCATCTGAA
>NZ_JAWOVT010000244.1:0-743 GCF_033340055.1 Vibrio sp. 1580 | reverse complement strand
TACTGCGCCCATCGCATTGCGTTCAATACAAGGCACTTGAACCAGTCCTCCTATTGGGTCGCAGGTCATACCGAGAGAGTGTTCCATTGCAATTTCAGCCGCGATACAAATTTGCTCGTTGCTGCCTCCTCGCAAGGCGGTTAGGCCAGCCGCTGCCATAGAAGAGGAAACTCCCACCTCACCTTGACAGCCCACTTCCGCCCCAGAAATGGACGCGTTGGTTTTGTATAAAATACCAATCGCTCCAGCAACGGCGAGAAAGTCTTTTAATTGCTTAAGGTCCAGCTCTTTGATGAATCGATGGTAGTACATCAATACTGCTGGGATAACACCTGCGGCACCGTTAGTTGGTGATGTGACGACTTGCCCGCCTGCCGCGTTCTCTTCGCTGACCGCAAAGGCAAACAAGTTAATCCAGTCCATGATCTCCATTGGATCATTTTCAACTGCTGCATTCGCTTCTAGTTTTTTCAACAGATTCGGAGCTCGGCGAGTGACGTTCAAGCCCCCTTCAAGGATCCCTTCAGTATCGAAACCACGCTGCATACACAGTGACATCACTTTCCAAATTTGTTCAGCTCTTTGGTCAATTTCTTCTTGCTCTCGAAATGCCAGCTCATTTTGCAGGATCATGCCACCAAGGCTGAGGCCATTTTTCTCTGCTTTTTCTAACATTTCGTCTGCGGATGAAAAAGGGAAAGGTACTTCTGCGCTGGCTTGTTGGCCGCCATGTTCGAGCTCTG
>NZ_JAWOVT010000243.1:0-744 GCF_033340055.1 Vibrio sp. 1580 | reverse complement strand
CGATATGTTGCCAGTGCCTCAGGAGCATCGCACTGCGTACTACCAAATGCCCCACGGTTATCAGTTTGAACATGCAGCTAAGCAGTTTGGCTTAAAGTATGAAAAGCCAACTACATTACAAATGTATCAAGCAATGGTTGTCGAGCACCTGTCGAGCGGCCAAGGCACAATGCTGGTGGAAGTTCAAACCCCACCAAGCCAAGCCGCAGAGTTGATAAAGGCATTTAATAAGAGCCTGCATGCTTCACTCTGAGCGTCTCTCTCCAACTGAAAAACACCAAAGTGGTGATCTTCCCACTCTGGTGTTTTTGCATGGTCTTTTAGGAAGTGGTGCTGATTGGCAAGCTTGTTTGGATGAGCTGACTCAGTTTGAACGAGTCGTTATCGACCTTCCTGGTCATGGTCGCAGCCAGTTTACAAAGTGCAACGATCTCGATGATTGCTGCAAACTTCTTAATTCCACACTATCTTTATTATTTCCTCCGCAACAACCACTTATTTTGATTGGCTACTCAATGGGTGGAAGAATCGCAATGCACGGTCTTGCTGGTGAGTGCTTCTCAGATCTCAATATTGTCGGCGCGATTGTGGAAGGGGGAAACTTCGGGCTTCAAACAGAGTCAGAGATACAGTCAAGATTGCACAACGACCAAAAATGGGCACTGCGCTTCGAGAGTGAACCACTTGAACGTGTTTTGAGCGATTGGTATCAACAAGCGGTGTTTTCTTCACTAAACCATGAGC
>NZ_JAWOVT010000242.1:0-744 GCF_033340055.1 Vibrio sp. 1580 | reverse complement strand
TGTGCTCAACACGTTCAAGCCTCGACTTTTGTTGTGCTAAGTGTTTAATAGGAGAGTTTAATTGCAGACGATGGTGTTTACGCTCAACGGCTTGTTGGCGTGTATCGATGAAGCGCTGCATAGCTCTACGCAAACGCATATCCAGCTCATCGAGTTGCTGTGACTGACGCTGCAACTGATAACTTGGATGTTGGCGTTCTAAGCGATGCAGAAGTTGCGCAGATTGCTGTTTTTGCTGTGCTAAGTAGTAGCGCATCGCACTAGCTAGTTTATGCTGTTTCGCTACAAGCGATTGATCTTTATGGCTATTGTCACGGCTAACCAGTTCAGCGGCAGCTGATGGAGTAGGAGCTCGCACATCGGCAACAAAATCGGCAATCGTCATGTCGACTTCATGGCCCACAGCACTAATGATCGGGATTTGACTTGCAGCAATAGTGCGAGCAAGGATCTCATTGTTAAAGCACCATAAGTCTTCTAGAGAGCCGCCGCCACGACCAACAATCAATACATCACATTCATTTCGGCTATTAGCACGACCGATTGCTTGGGCAATTTGAATGGCTGCGTCATCACCTTGGACCATGGTCGGATAAATCACCACGGGTAGGGAAGGATCACGGCGTTTTAAAACGTCCAATATGTCGTAAAGCGCAGCACCTGTTTTAGAAGTGATGATACCAACACGCTTTGGTTGCTCTGGTATTTGCAGTTTGTTGCTTTGACCGAACAAACCTTCCGCTG
>NZ_JAWOVT010000241.1:0-744 GCF_033340055.1 Vibrio sp. 1580 | reverse complement strand
TCCGATCTAAACCACGACCCGCTTCACCAGCACGCGCAGCTTCAATCGCAGCGTTCAGCGCCAACAAGTTGGTTTGATCGGCAATGCCACCAATCTCACTCAGAATCCCCTGAATCGCCGTGCTTGAAGCCACCAAATTCTGCGTCTGGTGCTGTGCATCATTCACTTGCGAAGCGAGGTTATCCACCGCGCTTGCAGCATTGTCCATACGCGACATGCCATTCGCACTATTGCTTTGAACTTGGCTTGCCGCCGCTGCTGCTTGTACCGCAGAATTTGCCACTTCTTGTGCGGTTGCGCTCATCTCATTAATCGCCGTTGCTAGCGAGTTGACTTCGTTCACTTGAACGTTCAGTTGATCTCTCGAAGCCGCCGCGCGAGCTTGGCCTTCACTTGCGTTTTTATCAACTTGGTCTGCCGTCGCCATTACGGTTAAAAGCATTTCCTGAATGCGAGCGAGGAAGGTATTAAACCAGTGCGCCAGTTGGGCGGTTTCGTCCTTACCTTTCACCTCAATGCGGTAAGTTAGGTCGCCCTCGCCTTGCGCTGCGTCTTTAAAACGCTCCACTAAGTTAGTTAACACTTTGCCCAACGAGGTCGCGATCATCGTCATCGCAACAATACCAATCAGAGCCGCAATAATCCCTGCCCACACTCCCTTTTCAAGAGCTTCTGCACTTTGTTCTTCACTCCATCGCTCGTAGTCATCCACGTTCTTTTTAAGGAAGCTACTGGGAACCGACA
>NZ_JAWOVT010000240.1:0-750 GCF_033340055.1 Vibrio sp. 1580 | reverse complement strand
TGCAATTAGGCCTGCTTTTGCGCCCAATTCAATGGCCATGTTACATACCGTCATGCGGCCTTCCATAGAAAGGTCAGTAATCGCTTCACCGCAGAATTCAACCACATAACCAGTACCGCCTGCTGCCGTTGTTTTGCCGATGATCGCTAGAACGATATCTTTTGCGGTAATACCCGGTGCGACTTTACCTTTCACTTCGATTTTCATTGTTTTCGCACGTGCTTGTTTTAGCGTTTGAGTCGCTAATACGTGTTCAACTTCTGATGTACCGATACCGAAAGCCAGTGAGCCAAATGCTCCGTGTGTTGCGGTATGAGAGTCACCACAAACGATGGTCATACCCGGTAGAGTAATGCCTAGCTCTGGGCCCATAACATGGACGATGCCCTGATATTTGTGGTTTAGGTCGTAAAGGGTAACACCGAACTCTTCGCAGTTTTTCGATAGCGTTTCCATTTGGATACGCGCCATCTCGCCAGAGGCGTTGATGTCTTTGGTTGTGGTCGAAACGTTGTGATCCATCGTGGCGAACGTTTTGCTAACCTGACGAACTTTACGACCTTTTTCACGCAAGCCATCAAAGGCTTGTGGAGAGGTCACTTCGTGTACCAAGTGACGATCAATATAAAGAATAGGGGTTTCCCCTTCTGCCGCGACGGCAACGTGTGCGTCGTAGACTTTTTCGTATAGTGTTTTCCCCATTGCTTCCTTTCCTCGTCGTCCTTGTCACCGCAATGGGATTATCCGCTG
>NZ_JAWOVT010000239.1:0-750 GCF_033340055.1 Vibrio sp. 1580 | reverse complement strand
CCGTTTTTTCGGTACGAAGAAACTTACGGCGTGCAGGAGTATTGAAAAACAAATCCAGCACTTCAACCGTGGTACCAATGGGATGGGCAGCAGGCTGCAATTTGACCTGCATATCACGCCCTTCCGAATATGCACTCCACGCTTCTTCTTGCGCAGCTGGGCGAGAGGTTAATGTAAGACGAGAGACGGAACTGATACTCGCCAATGCCTCTCCACGAAAGCCCAAGCTCATGATCGCTTCTAAATCATCTAAGGTATGGATTTTAGACGTTGCATGACGACTGAGTGCCAGCCCGAGCTCATCTTTCGCAATCCCTTTTCCGTTGTCACGAACACGAATAAGCTTGGCACCGCCTTTTTCGATGTCGATATCGATTCGGGTTGCGCCAGAGTCGAGGCTATTTTCCACCAACTCTTTGATGACAGAGGCAGGTCTTTCGACCACTTCCCCTGCCGCAATTTGGTTGGCGAGCCTAGCTGGCAAAATTTTTATCGTCATAATGAGTTAGAAGCTCACTTACTTATTTGTTTGGAATGATCAGGACTTGCCCAACAGCAAGCTCGTCCGAGCGCAAGTTGTTTGCTTGGCGAATACTCGCAACGCTCACGCCATATTTGGACGCAATCTTACCAAGGTATTCCCCTCGCGCGACTTTGTGCTTGCGGATCGGGTTATCTTTCACTGCTACGGTGATCTTAAGGTTTTGACCAACCCATAAGGTATCGGAGTTTAAGTTGTTCTCACGACGA
>NZ_JAWOVT010000238.1:0-751 GCF_033340055.1 Vibrio sp. 1580 | reverse complement strand
GGTATTGGACTTTTCTCAGGACTACTTCCCATCGGCGGTATGGCTTGTTTCTCGTACCGATTCAAGTTTAAGTCCAATTAAGCCCAGTGGCTCGATCGACGAAGACGTCAAGACAGTGAAAGAGTTGATCGATGGACGAGAAGTGTTGGCGCTAGAGCATTCGTGCCTAGACCCAAACCTTTACGACTTGTACGACACGGGTGCCAAAGTGATTTTGCCCGATGGCAAACGACTCTTAAACGAAATGGTACCTGCCATCATGAAAAATGATGCTGAAAGTACCTTATTGGATGTAGCAGACACATTAATTGCTTTAGAAAAATGGCCGGGAGAAATAAAAGTTATTGGCCCTGTTTCTGAAAATCAAAAAATGGCTGTTGCGTTCCGTAAAAATTCACCGGAATTACGCGAAGCGTTTGATCGTTATTTAGATTCTATTAAAAAAGATGGGACGTATGAAAAGCTCGTTAAAAAATACTACCCGTCCATTTACTACTTTTATAACGATTACTTCTTAGAAGATAGTAAGAAAATTCGATGAAAAAGGCTGTTAAAAAAATATCCAGTAAAAAGATAATAACGATAAGCGCAATAATCGTTTCTATTTATTTAGCGATACTTATTGTTGTTACAAGTCTTGGACAGAATAAATTAAAAGACTCTCAATATAGAGAGCTGGATTTAAAAGTAAAAAGCTATGCAAGCACACTAGACAACTTATTTACTATCGCAAGTGAAGACGTAGATAATT
>NZ_JAWOVT010000237.1:0-751 GCF_033340055.1 Vibrio sp. 1580 | reverse complement strand
AGTTGTTGTCAATGCTTAACGTACCAGTTTGGCCGCTTACTGAGTAACCTGGTACCACTTTCATTTGTGGCAATTCACCGATCAGTTTGTAGGCATCCATCCCTAGAGCTTTTAAGCGTTTTTCCATGTTGGATTGATCTGCCCATAGCTCATTCATTTCAGCGGTCACTATTGGGTCTGGATTTACTAACAGCGGAATGTCACTGTAGATAATGCCTGTTAGGTCTTCGTACGTCGCACCACCGCTGTTGCTACGAGAGTTCGAGAACAGTTTTGGTGGCTTCGCATCTGGGTTAATTGCGACCTCAATGAATGGTTTGATAAGTGTTAGTTCAGAGCTACGAGCGACAATGTAAACTGCGTCCACATCACGACGACTGCGTGGCTGTGTTTCCAACTTAATGCGCATGAGCGATTGCATCTGTGCGATACGCTGTTTGCTCTCTTGTAATCCAAAGACGTCGTTAATGTCTTTTTGTAGCTGGCGCTTATCACCAAAGTAGCTTGTTGCGACTTTGTTTGAGCTGTACTTGCTCCATTCTTCATTGAAAGCTTGCACAACACGCTCACCGTAGCTGCCTTTTGGCGCTAGGATCAGCGGGAAGTTATAGCCTTCGCTAAACAAGTATTTTGCAGCTTGAGCCACTTCTTGCTCTGGTGACAACGCTAGGTAGCAAATGTCGGTACCTGGCTGAACATCTTCAGGAATATTCAACGCCAGTGCGGGAATGGCTGGACTGTTTGCTGAACC
>NZ_JAWOVT010000236.1:0-751 GCF_033340055.1 Vibrio sp. 1580 | reverse complement strand
TTAACGTTGAAAATATGAAAGGCACTTATGGAATCTTTGATTTCACACAATGAATGGAAGGGTATAGAGGAGTATTATCGCTGCCTAAATACTCTTAAATAATAATATTTATCATTAGCAATACTCTTAAGGGCCACTATGAAATTATCAGAAATTAAACCTGGCGATACGGTGACAATTCGTTTGTTAGATGGTCTTTCATCAGATATTAGAAAAAAGCTTATGGTAATGGGGCTACTTCCGAACACAGAAGTTAAGGTGATCAGACGCGCGCCGATGGGAGACCCGCTACAAGTTGAGGTACGCGGTGTATCTGTTGCGTTAAGAGAAACCATTGCTCAAAAAATTGAAGTGGAGCGAGTGTAATGCAGTATCAAGTTCTTACCGTAGGTAACCCAAACAGCGGTAAAACCACTCTTTTTAATGGTTTGACTGGTGCCAAACAGCAAGTCGGTAACTGGGCGGGCGTGACTGTTGAGAAAAAAACGGGTCAATTTAAGCACGCGGGTGATGAATTTTTACTGACGGACTTGCCGGGCATTTACTCTCTGGACAGCGGTAACGATAGTAACAGTATCGATGAATCTATCGCCTCTCGTGCGGTGTTGACGCACCCAGCTGATTTGATCATCAACGTGATTGATGCCACCAGCTTAGAGCGCAGTCTATATATGACGCTGCAACTTCGTGAACTTGGTCGTCCGATGGTTGTTGTTCTCAACAAAATGGATGCGTTAAAGCGTGAACGTCA
>NZ_JAWOVT010000235.1:0-752 GCF_033340055.1 Vibrio sp. 1580 | reverse complement strand
GTCATTAGCTACGCTCGCGTATAATTTCTAGGGCGATAGTTCGAGACATTCTATCTAGCTCTAGCAAGCTTTCCAAGCTATTCGCATTCTCAGGTTTGCAGCTTGCGGTGATTTTATGCAAAACCAATTCATTGATGCGAGCTATATCTGTAAAACCAAGGCGATTATTTAGAAACGCATCAACAGCAACTTCATTGGCTGCATTTAGAGCAGTAGTCGCATGTTGCCCTTCGTAACACGCGTCAATCGCAAGCTTCAAACAAGGATAACGAGCAAAGTCTGGTTGCAAGAATGTCAATTCACCTACTTGAGTAAAGTCTAGCGGTTTTACACCGGCATCAACACGAGAAGGATAAGACATTGTCAACGCAATTGGTGTTGCCATATCTGGCTCTCCCATTTGCGCCAGTACCGAACCATCACGATACTGAACCATTGAATGGATCACGGATTGCGGGTGAATAATCACTTTTAACTGGTCACGAGCCGCATTGAATAGCCATTTTGCTTCAATGTACTCAAGACCTTTATTCATCATAGTCGCAGAATCGACCGAAATCTTTGGCCCCATAGACCAGTTAGGGTGCGCGATTGCCTGTGCTGGCGTTACGCTGTCGAGATCGGCAATGTCAGCGTAACGGAATGGACCGCCAGATCCGGTTAACAGAATACTAGAAATGCCATGCTCATCTAAGTTACAGCTGCCAAGATTGGTTTGAACTTGCTGTGGTAGGCACTGGAAAATAGCATTA
>NZ_JAWOVT010000234.1:0-756 GCF_033340055.1 Vibrio sp. 1580 | reverse complement strand
AAGCAATGCTCACGCATCCATTCCGCGAGTCGGGGTTTGGGGCATCGAGCTACCAGCTCGTAGTATTCAGATTCGGTTGCGCGAATCTTGATAATTCTTTCTCGTTTCTCCACAGGCATTCCTCTTAACCGCTGAGAAAAGTTAGCTCGGAACGAGGTCACTTTTCGAAGGGGTTAACTGGGGTAAAGGGGGCGTTAGCGCCCCTTTCCAGCTCACAGGGGAACCGTCAGGAACGAAGTGACTAGAGGGGACGCTGTGTATGCTGGCTTAGTATGAAGACAGACGATAGCACAAGCCTAAAAAAATAAACTATTGAAGAGGTTATAACCCACGTAGGTTAGGAGTGACAGTGCCACCATTTAGAGAGGGTGAAATGCCGCTTGCTCGATGCTCGGACGCTTCGCTTACTCGCACACTGCGCCGAGCGGAGGAGGTAAGCGAAGACAGAAGAGTTGGTGCCGAAATTGCTTATTTCGGCTGCGCCGACCCCTACCCATTTCGACTCTATTTTGAGTGATTTAGGTACTGTCTATGGTCGCTTTCTGAACTAAGGATTTCTCCCCTTATTTCGGACTGCCCTGCGCTGTGTGTAAAGCTTTCGCCCCCGTTCCAGTCACACAACACTAATCAGTTATTCCTTTTCCGCTTGTCCCCTCTAGCAGCTACAAGGGGCGGATTTATCGAGCTTGGTGCTTAGTTCTGATTAGTGCCTTTACCTCTCACCTTTGGAACATCCCTTGGTCGGTGAGTGATGCG
>NZ_JAWOVT010000233.1:0-758 GCF_033340055.1 Vibrio sp. 1580 | reverse complement strand
AGGAAGATCCCGCCAGCTTTGTCTAATGCGATTTGTTGAGAAAGCTCCGGCGATAACTCCTGCCAGCCTTTTACGGCGACGCTATTGCCGTAATCTCGCTTTAATTGCTCAATCACACTGGGCAATACGCGTAAATTTGAAGTATTGAGCACCCATGCCGTCACTTGTTTATCAAGTGAATACAATGTCTGAGCTGTATCGAGAGGCATATAAACCAATTGGGAATCCAACTGCTGTAACGGGAAATGCAAAATTCCAGCGACACGATACAACCCCGCAGCCGTCTGACCACGATACCCGGCCCCATACAACACCAACTCATCGCCAATCTTCAAACGAAGATACTGCGCTAAACCGCCACCGACCAAAACCGCATTTTGCCCAGAGGCGATAAACTCACCTTGAACCAATTTGTCACTAATGTGGGAGTACGCATTTTCTGATTCAGGATCAACGCCTAGAACCATGACACCCTTCGAACGCTCCCCTTTCGCCGCCAAGGCAAAAGATTCAACACGCGGAAGAATAACATCGATATTCGAGTTTGCTTTAGATGCTGAAATAAAGGCATCGGTTTGAGGAAGCACATCATCAATGCTAGATGAGTCGCCAAACTCAGGGTTTTGCAATTGAATAAGCCCAGTATAAAACTTTGCTGCATTTTTGATGTTGGAACTGTAGCTACCTTCTTGGAAGGCTCTGGTGAGTAAGGAGAGAAAAAGCACTAGCGCGAGAGCAGCGGCCGTCAGTAACGTCCG
>NZ_JAWOVT010000232.1:0-758 GCF_033340055.1 Vibrio sp. 1580 | reverse complement strand
AATGGTCCTTCTAAGTAACCTTCAATGGCTCCAATGAGCGCGTAAGTACCCACTATCGCAAAGAAGCCGACCGTAATTACTGATGTCACATCCCAACTGACCAATCCGGTATAGGCAATTAACAATGGAACCAAGTACAGCCCCTTCGCAATTTTCCAAGCCATTAAGCCTGTTCGCATTGGTGGCGTTTTCGCAATGGTCGCCGCTGCGAATGCGGTTAAACACACTGGTGGCGTAACGTTACTGTCTTGTGAGAGCCAGAATATGATCAAATGCGCAGCCAACAATGCCAAGCCAACCGCCTCTAAACCTAGGCTTTGCTCTAGTAGCGTTTCAACAAAATCAGCAGGAACCAGTGACAGCATTTCTTTCGCCGTTTCCAGCGCCATTGGCGCATTGAGAAGATCGAGCTTATCTGGTGCCGCTAGCATGAAGATCGCTTTCGCTTGCTCGGGTAATTGCCCTGAAACCATCAACTCTAAAAGTTGGTTCTCGGCAATCAACTTATACAAGGCAGGGGCAGACAAAGTGCCCAGAACAATATACGCCGCTGTCACAGGTAAGCCCATACCTAAAACCAACGATGCCAAAGCAATCAACACGAGCATGATGAACAAATCACCATTCGCCCAACCATTGATCATCAAAGAGAAAGTATTGCCGATGCCTGTGGTACTGATTACGTTGATCACTAAACCAATACCCACCAGCAAGACGGCGGTGGTTGCCATGTTCTTCGCGCCTTGAGACATAGCCTC
>NZ_JAWOVT010000231.1:0-760 GCF_033340055.1 Vibrio sp. 1580 | reverse complement strand
CGTTCGGCGTCCACGAGCTACGACTTCCCCTTTTGATTCCGATTCATTCTCTGGCTTGAATGCGCTTTTAAGCGAAAGTAGTCCATAGAAGCTCAGGAAGGCAATCCCACCAAGCGTCACCGATGTCAGTAGGATTTCATTTTGAGACAGAATAGCACCACCACCAAAGATACCTAGAGAAATGAAGATCATATCTAGGACGCTACAAATAGTGGCTGTCGTCAGGTGGTGATTGCGCTTTATGCCTTGATTCAAGACATACGCATTTTGTGCTCCGATCGGAATGATCATCGATGCCCCTAAACCAAATCCTTGCAATAAAACCCAAAAGCTCACAATACACCTCAAATAATTAAGAAAACGACAGAGAGGGGAAAGATAATGGCTTTGGTTAAATAAGTATAATTAATGATTTTAATATATTATTAGAGTTACTTATTTAATGGTTTGGTGTTGTTTTTTTGGGAGAACGTGAATGCGAGGGTTGGATTACAAATGGATAGAAGCCTTGGATGCCGTTGTTTATCAAGGCAGTTTTGAACGAGCTGCTGAGCATCTGTTTGTCTCACAATCTGCCATTTCGCAGCGTATTAAACAGCTCGAAAGATTCTTGGCGCAACCTGTGTTAATTCGAGAGCAGCCACCCAAGCCAACTCCCATTGGGAAAAAACTATTGGGGCTTTACCGCCGAGTTCGGTTGCTAGAGCACGAAATTTTACCTGAGATCAAAAACGATACTACACCGCGTCCAGTGCAACTG
>NZ_JAWOVT010000230.1:0-760 GCF_033340055.1 Vibrio sp. 1580 | reverse complement strand
TACGATGGTTTTTCCTTCAAATTCAGGTAGTTCTGCAATTCGGTTCGCAGCAACGACAGCGGCGCCTGAAGAGATGCCCGCAAGGATGCCTTCTTCTTCCATTAGTCGACGAGCCATCTCAATTGCTTCTTCAGAAGTCACTGGCTCAACTCGGTCGATAATGTCCAAATCTAGGTTTCCAGGAATGAAACCTGCACCGATACCTTGGATTTTGTGTGGTGCTGGTTGAATTTCTTCGCCTGCTAGTGCTTGCGCGATTACTGGTGATTCTGCAGGTTCTACAGCAACAGAAGTGATCGCTTTACCTTTCTCACCTTTAATGTAACGGCTTGTACCAGTGATAGTGCCACCCGTACCAACGCCTGCTACTAGCACATCGATTTCACCGTCTGTCGCATCCCAGATTTCAGGGCCAGTTGTTTTCTCGTGAATTTGCGGGTTAGCAGGGTTGTTGAACTGTTGTAGAAGAAGGTATTTTTCAGGATTGCTTGCTACGATCTCTTCTGCTTTAGCAATTGCGCCTTTCATGCCTTTCGCTGCTTCAGTTAGCTCAAGGTTTGCGCCTAGTGCTTTAAGTAGCTTGCGGCGCTCAAGGCTCATTGATTCAGGCATAGTTAGAGTCAATTTGTAACCGCGAGCGGCTGCTACGAACGCTAATGCGATACCTGTGTTACCACTGGTTGGTTCTACTAGCTCTACGCCTGGCTTTAAAGTGCCAGCTTTTTCTGCTTCCCAAATCATGTTTGCACCGATACGGCAC
>NZ_JAWOVT010000229.1:0-761 GCF_033340055.1 Vibrio sp. 1580 | reverse complement strand
CGAACACAATAAGCTGTTAGATGCCTCTGCAGAACAGATTCTCGCGCTATTCAAAGGCGAAGAAGTGGCTGCGCCAGCCGAAGATGGCAACGTAGCAGTCTTTAAGATCAAAAACGCACATGGCCTTCACGCTCGCCCGGGTGCGATGTTGGTTGCAGAAGCGAAGAAATTCGAATCAAACATTCGCGTGGCAAACCTAGATGGTGATGGTAAAGCAGTAAATGCGAAAAGCCTGATGAAAGTGATTGCCCTTGGTGTGAAACACGGTCACCAATTGCAGTTCTCTGCTGAAGGCCCAGACGCGGCTCAAGCGCTGGAGTCTATCGGCAACGCGATTGCTTCTGGCCTAGGTGAAGGTTAAGGGGCACGCAAATGACAGCATTAAAAACAAACAAAGTTGTGACCATCACGCTAAACCCTGCGCTTGATCTAACAGGCTCGCTCGACGCGCTAAAGGTAGGTTCAGTCAGCCTTGTTGCACAAAGTAGCCTTCACGCGGCAGGCAAAGGCGTTAACGTTGCAAAAGTGCTAAGCGACCTTGGCGCCGACGTTACGGTGACCGGCTTTTTGGGTAAAGACAACCCAGAACTGTTCCATCAACTTTTCACCGAAATTGGCGTAAAAAACGAGTTTGTTGAAGTTGAAGGCGCAACACGCATCAACGTAAAACTGGTTGAAGCCGACGGCCAAGTGAGTGACATCAACTTTCCTGGCGTTCAAGTAACGGCAGAAGAAATTGCGCGTTTTGAAGAGACACTTTT
>NZ_JAWOVT010000228.1:0-761 GCF_033340055.1 Vibrio sp. 1580 | reverse complement strand
TGCACTTTCCAATGTAGGTGCTGGTTCAAAAGCATCAGGGTTACCACGGTTTTTAAGGAACTTCAGACCAACTTGAGGGAACAACGCATAAGTAAGTACGTCATCAACGCGTTCACTCGCAAGCTTAATGCCTTCAGACTGAGCCTTATCCATTAAATCCACCGTGAGCGCTTCCATTTCTGACTCTAACAAATCAGCAGGGCGGCACGTAATTGGCTCTTTACCTTCAAGGACTTTAGCTTGTAGATCGGCATTCACTGCCGCAGGAGCGGCACCGTACTCACCTTTGAGAACACCAGCGGTTTCTTTAGTTATGTTCTTGTAGCGCTCGCCGGTCAGTACGTTAATGACGGCTTGAGTACCAACGATCTGAGACGTCGGTGTTACGAGAGGAATAAAGCCAAGATCTTCACGTACACGTGGGATTTCTTCTAGCACCTCGTCGATACGATCCGCTGCACCTTGCTCTTTTAGCTGACCTTCCATATTCGTCAACATACCACCTGGCACTTGAGCAATAAGGATACGGGAATCCACGCCTTTTAGTTGCCCTTCCCACTTCGCGTATTTCTTACGTACTTCACGGAAGTAAGCTGCAATAGGTTCTAGTTGATCAAGTTTCAAATTGGTGTCGCGCTCAGTACCTTGCAGCATTGCTACAACCGTTTCTGTCGGAGTATGCCCGTAAGTACAGCTCATCGAAGAAATAGCCGTATCGAGGATGTCGATACCAGCCTCTACCGCTTTGATTGCCGTAGCGG
>NZ_JAWOVT010000227.1:0-762 GCF_033340055.1 Vibrio sp. 1580 | reverse complement strand
GCCGGGCGGCAGTGTTGTGTCAATTCAGCAAGAAGGCAGCTGGGAAGTGGACATCGACGTGCCGGAAAATATGATTGCGCAATTCGCACTAGGTCAGCCAGCATCGTTGACTTGGTATGATTCGGAGCAATCCTACCGAGCAACCGTGGCAGAAATCGCGCCGAAGAAGCACCTGCTCAAACAAACCTATACCGTCACGCTAGACATCGATTCGATTTCCAGTGCGCTATTCAACGGTAAAGCAGTCACGGTAAATACCGCGCTCAACACCAGTCACTCAAGCCATTGCTTTCCTTACTCTGCAATTTTGGGTGAGAAACAAACTCTGCACGTGAATGTGGTTCGTGATGCGGTTATTCATTCAGAGCCGGTCAACCTTGACTCTATCGATGCATACCAAGCGTGTGTGACCGGAAGTTTTGAGCAAGGCGATTATGTGGTGATCAGCGGTAGCCATTATCTGAGCGAGGGTGATGCCGCCCCAAACCTGACCATCAAGACGTTGTAGGTGCGAATCCATGATCAATTTAGCTGAATTCGCGATTCGCCAACGTAAGTTCGTTCTGTTCTTTATCGTATTGAGCGTGATCGCTGGCATCTATTCTTACTTCGACTTAGGCAAGTTGGAAGACCCGAGCTTTACGGTAAAAACTGCGGTAGTCGTGACCCTTTACCCGGGTGCATCTGCCGAAGAAGTCGAACACCAAGTCACCGATACCGTGGAAACCAAATTGCAGGAAATGGCAGAGTTGGATCGCTTGC
>NZ_JAWOVT010000226.1:0-762 GCF_033340055.1 Vibrio sp. 1580 | reverse complement strand
CGTGAAAGAAATTCCCATAACCAAAGGTTCTAATTAATCGAGATGGAAGGGCTTTTATTTGAAGATTCCGACCTAATATCTTGATTATGCCCAGCCAATTTAAGGTGGGGATTTTTAAGCATTGCTGCTGGTAGCGATTTGAACCAGCCTACAGGTGCATTCAAACACGATAAGGAATAACAATGGCTAACGAATACACACCACCAAGAGTTTGGACTAACGACAGTGAAAATGGCGGCCAATGGGCAAGCATTAATCGTCCCGACTCTGGCGCACGTCACGAGCAAGAGTTGCCAGTTGGAGAGCACCCATTCCAGCTTTACTCAATGGGGACTCCTAATGGTCAGAAAGTGACGATCATGTTTGAGGAGCTTTTGGCGGCAGGCGTAAAGGAAGCCGAATACGACGCGTATTTGATCAAGATTGGCGATGGTGACCAATTTGGTTCTGGCTTTGTAGCTGTAAACCCAAACTCTAAAATTCCGGCGCTGGTTGATCGCTCAGGTGATGAACCTATCAACGTGTTTGAATCGGGTAATATTCTTTTCTACTTGGCAGAAAAATTTGGTTACTTCTTACCAACAGAAGGTGCGAAGCGTGCTGAGGTAATGAACTGGCTATTTTGGCTGCAAGGTTCTGCACCATACTTAGGAGGCGGTTTCGGTCACTTCTACGCGTACGCACCAGAGAAGTTCGAGTACCCAATCAACCGCTTTACGATGGAAGTTAAGCGTCAACTGGATGTACTGGACAAACGTCTGG
>NZ_JAWOVT010000225.1:0-762 GCF_033340055.1 Vibrio sp. 1580 | reverse complement strand
CTCGACCGTTGTCTGAATCGGTAAACGTTGCAGGTGGCAATGGTGGGTAATAGGTATGAAGAGGCCACTTACGATTGTACAAAGAGAATGGCGCATCTTTTTCTAATAGATCCATGTGCGCTTGCCAATAAGCATCTATCGTACCTACATCACGCCAGTAAACCTCTTCTTTCTCACCACTGATTCTGTTGGTGCTGAAGTCATAGACAAAAACGTCACCACGAGGGAACATTTTCGGGATGATATCTTTACCAAAATCATGAGAAGAAGCTTCATTGTCTGCATCTTCCACGAGTTCAGAAAATAGAACTTGTGCTTCGAATACGTAGTTCCCCATCGAGACTAACGCGAAATCTGGTTCTCCAGGAATCGATTTTGGATTAACGGGTTTTTCCTCAAAGCCAATCATTCTGCCTTCAGCATCAACCTCTATTACACCAAACTGAGAAGCTTCTTTTAGTGGCATGCGCAGTGCAGACACCGTCAATGACGCCTTCTTCTCCGTATGGAAGTTCAGCATCTGCTTGATGTCCATCTTGTAAATGTGGTCAGAGCCAAAGATACAAACCTGATCCGGTTCTTCAAGCTCCATAAAACGTAGGTTCTGATAGATAGCATCTGCAGTGCCTTCATACCAACGCTTACCCGTACGCATTTGCGCAGGAATTGGGTCAATAAAGCGATCAGTAATACCATTAATATTCCACCCTTTTTTCAAGTGATGGAAAAGTGACTGAGATTTAAATTGAGTAAGGACATAAA
>NZ_JAWOVT010000224.1:0-763 GCF_033340055.1 Vibrio sp. 1580 | reverse complement strand
CTTCCGGTAATGGCTTTGCGGCCAACATCTGGGTTGTCTGTTGCAAATGGCTTCACTAACCCCATTTTTTGATACATTTGTCCGCCCGCTAATGGCCCGCTGTGACAAGCAGTACAGCCTTTGTCTTTAAACAGTTGATAGCCTTCCACTTGTGCAGTAGTGAGTGCGTCGTCGTTACCTTTCAACCATAAATCGAATGGAGAGTTTGGCGTACGCAGCGTTTGTTCAAATGTTGCGATAGCATCGGTCACGTTATCAATGGTGATATTGTCGCTGCCATAAGCTTGTTGAAACCACTTGCGGTATTGAGGGATAGATTGAAGAGTGTCGACCGCGAGTTGGTGGGTAAATGCCATTTCCAATGGGTTTTCGATAGGGCCTGCGGCTTGCTCTTGCAGATCTTTCGCTCGCCCATTCCAAAATTGAACGAAATTCAAATCTGAATTAAACACCGTAGGTGAGTTGATTGGACCAATTGACCATTTGTGACCAATTGAGCTTGGTAAGTTATCAACGCCACCTTTAGCGATGTTATGGCAAGAATTACAAGAAATGGTGTTCGACGCCGACAGTCTCGGTTCAAACCACAGCGTTTTACCCAATTCAATCTTTTTACTGTCGAGCCCAGAAATGGGTTCGATGACCTTGATGGGTTCGTTGGATTGACGTTCAGCATGGGCACCGAAAGACAATATAGATAAAACACTCACTGCGATAAGAGTTTTCATAATAACTTCCTTTTGACGTGATTTTCGACTCTCAC
>NZ_JAWOVT010000223.1:0-764 GCF_033340055.1 Vibrio sp. 1580 | reverse complement strand
TTCCATTGAGTGCGGGTAAAGCGGTCATCGGAACAATCAAACTCTATGAACCTAAGCGTAAGCTGTTCTGAACCGCCAACATGTCAATGGCAGAAGGGATAGCTCAGTTGCTCTCCAGCCAAATTTTGTATGGCGATTATCAACAACAACAAGCGCTGTTAGCGCAGGCAGAAATCAAACTGCTGCACGCGCAGGTAAACCCTCACTTTTTGTTTAACGCGCTCAATACCATCAGTGCAATTACACGCCGCGACCTAGATAAAGCCCGTGAGCTTATCCAAAACTTGTCGCATTTCTTCCGCAGTAACTTAAAACAGAACATCAATACGGTGACGCTGAAAGAAGAGCTTGCACACGTCAATTCTTACCTCAGTATCGAAAAAGCACGCTTCACGGATCGCTTGGAAGTAGAAATAGATATCGACCCAGAGTTGCTCGATATCAAGCTGCCAAGTTTTACACTTCAACCCTTGGTGGAAAATGCCATCAAACACGGCATCTCCAATATGCTTGAAGGTGGAAAAGTTAAAATTTATAGCGAAGTGCACCCTCAAGGACATCTGATTACGGTCGAGGACAACGCAGGCAGTTTCCAGCCACCAAAAGACAACCACTCAGGTTTAGGCTTGGAAATTGTAGACAAACGTCTCACTAATCAATTTGGGCGTGACTCAGCGCTAAAAATTGCGTGTGTGACGCATCAATTTACTAAAATGAGCTTTATCATTCCCCCGAAATCATAAACCCAATCAGCAGCAATAAAG
>NZ_JAWOVT010000222.1:0-764 GCF_033340055.1 Vibrio sp. 1580 | reverse complement strand
GCTGGGCACTTTATTCAATCGCTAAAAGCGATTACTCATTCACAAGCGCTACTGCTTCGCGAGTCAGGCGAGCAAGCTCTTCCCAGTTGCCCGCTTCGATCAGTTTCTTGTCTACCATCCAGGTTCCGCCACAGGCCAAAACGCGTGGAATAGCTAAGTAATCTTTGATGTTCGCAGGGTTAATGCCACCAGTAGGCATCAGTTCGATGTCGGTGTATGGCGCAAGCAGTGATTTCACCATGTTGATGCCGCCAGAGGCTTCCGCAGGGAAGAACTTCAAGGTGGTTAATCCCATTTCCAGTGCGGCTTCAACTGTGCTTGGGTTGTTCACACCCGGTACGATATCAATGCCGATTTCTTGGCACGCTTTAACGGTATGTGGGTTAAAGCCAGGCGATACGATAAAGGTTGCGCCTGCTTCTTTTGCTGCAATTGCTTGCTCGCGGTTTAGCACCGTACCGGCGCCAATCAGCATGTCTGGCTGGGCTTCATGCAGTAGGCGAATCGCTTCTGCAGCCGCTGCTGAACGGAAAGTGATTTCAGCGGCTGGTAGTCCGTTTTCTGCCAGTACTTTACCCAGTGGGATAATGTCTTCTGCTTTATCAATAGCGATAACAGGGATGACTTTCAGAGCTTTCAATTGTTCTTTAATGCTAGACATGAGTGTTCCTTAAACGACGCCAAGCGCCGGTTGTGTGAATGCTTTGGGAATGATGGCACCGCGATGTTGAATCACAGCACCTGCCAGTGCGTTTCCTCTTTGA
>NZ_JAWOVT010000221.1:0-765 GCF_033340055.1 Vibrio sp. 1580 | reverse complement strand
AGCAGCGACGGCAGCCGATACTGCAAACCAAGCGTCTGATAATACTCAGACGGGTCGTGAAGTTGTGATGAAGGCGAAAGAAGTGATCAGCCGTCTTGCTGACGATGTGGAAACGACAAACATTGTTGTGACACAGCTTGCTTCTACAACGAAAGATATCGGCTCTATCCTTGGTGTAATCCGCGATATCTCTGAGCAAACAAACTTGTTGGCACTGAACGCAGCGATTGAAGCAGCACGCGCAGGTGAGCAAGGTCGAGGCTTTGCGGTAGTTGCAGATGAAGTTCGTAACCTAGCGTCGCGCACTGCCGATTCAACGGAAGAGATTCAACGTATGATCAACCAGCTTCAAAGTGATGCTCAGGATGCAGTAAGCGCGATGGAAGCTGGCAAAGCGGTCACATTTGAGGGTGTGGCTTCGACGGATGAAGCGGTAGAAGTGCTGGTGAATATCTCTGAGCGCATTACGGATATCTCCGATCGAAACACGCAAGTTGCGACGGCAACGGAAGAGCAATCTACCGTGGTTCATACGATCAATCAGAATATTGAAGAAATCAACGCAATCAACGAGATGACAACTGCAACGGCGGAAGAGTTGGCTGGCGCAAGCCGCGATCTTCAAGAGCTTTCATCTCGCCTAGATAAGATGGTTGGTAGCTTCAAGTTATAGAGTTGGATAGAATAGAAGAAGTTGAACAGTTTAATGACTATATTTAGGTAAGTACTATGAACGACTTCGAAAAAGAACTAGCGCAGATTTCT
>NZ_JAWOVT010000220.1:0-766 GCF_033340055.1 Vibrio sp. 1580 | reverse complement strand
TGCTTCTCGATGAGCGCTGAACCTTGTTTGATCAGGTTATTCCAACCCGTGATGTCCCAACGCGGCGCACACCAGCCACCGACGAGATTGAACGTAGAGTGCTCTGCTTTGATACCAAGATCTTGGCATTTCTCAATCAGAGGTTGGCAGTTCGACCAGACAATTGGTTCGAACTTGTCTCGGTCGATACCCAAGATAAGATCGAGTAGTACCACTTCACTGCCGCGAATCCAATTATCACCATAATGAACGTAAAGAATGCGTTTTGGAGTAGTCATAAGTCACCTCGGTCTTATCGTTAATCTAATTCGACTACTGCAACCGAGATGCCAAAATATGCTATTGGTTTAAGTGATTGAAATGTATAGATGAGGAAATGAAAACAAAGAGGCAGCGAGACAAATTCTCAATTTGAGAACCAATATGGGTTAGTTATCCATCTCAATTTGATATTGCGTTAGCAATACGGGAATAACGCTCTCTGTTGAGAACTGTTCTACGATCGTTTGGCGTGCGTTTTTACGGATTCGTTCTTGTTGGCTTTTCTCCATCGCCATCCAGTGTTGTAGATTTAGCGCGAGATCGGGGACATCATCGGCAATAAAGCCATTTTTGCCTGTTTGAATGATGTCGGGTAAACGTCCGACCTTTAGACTGATCACCACAACGTCGCGTGCCATTGCCTCAAGTGCCGCCATGGGTAGTCCTTCGAAGCGAGAAGAGATGATCAATACGCTGATATTTTCCCATACCGCGTTCATATCCG
>NZ_JAWOVT010000219.1:0-766 GCF_033340055.1 Vibrio sp. 1580 | reverse complement strand
TTCCGCCCATACCTTGGTGGCTGTAAATTCCGAGACTGTAAACACAACGACGACCCTGGCTGTATTCTGCGTGAAGCCGTTGAGAAAGGCGAAGTGAGTGAGGTTCGTTTTGAGAACTACCATCGCATTCTAGAAAGCATGATGGAGAACAAGGCAAACCGCCAATACTCACGCAACAAGAAGGCCGATCTGTAACCAGATTGTCTGAGCAACTGTGTAAGAATTCTTCACCGAATACTGACAAGCACATTAAAGTTCAGTAACATCACGCGCCCAAAGCGCGAATCTAACAGAACAGACAGAAGTATCGGAATTAAAGATGGACAAGTTTAAAGTTGGACTGCAGTACTGGATCCCACAACATGGCCTAACTCGCCTAATGGGCAAACTGGCATCAGCCAAAGCTGGTAGTCTAACCACCGCGGTCATTCGCTGGTTTATCAAACAGTACAATGTGAATATGGACGAGGCAAAGCACTCTGATCCTAAGCATTTCAAAACGTTCAACGAGTTTTTTGTTCGTGAGCTCAAAGAAGGCGCACGCCCAATCACTGAAGGTGATGAGATCATTACGCACCCAGCAGATGCTTGTGTGAGCCAATTTGGCCCAATTGAAGATGGTCAACTGATTCAAGCAAAAGGCCACAACTACTCGGCGCAAGAACTGCTTGGTGGTGATGAGAAACTCGCAGAAGAATTCAAAGACGGTTCATTCGCAACGCTATACCTATCGCCTCGCGATTACCACCGTGTACACATGCCATGT
>NZ_JAWOVT010000218.1:0-767 GCF_033340055.1 Vibrio sp. 1580 | reverse complement strand
CGTCAGCAAAGGCAATGACTGGACGATGGAATTTCTCTTTGATACGCGAAGCGAGAATACCAATCACACCTTGGTGCCAATCGCGTTGGAACAGCGATAAGCCGTATGGCAGCTCGCTGTTTTCGCCAAACTGCAAACGTTCACAAAACGCCATCGCTTCTTGCTTCATGCCTTCTTCAATCTCTTTACGAGTCTGATTGAGCCCATCAAGCTCACTGGCCATGCGACGTGCAGCGTGGATGTTGTTACACATCAGCAGCTCAACACCAAAAGACATGTCGTCTAAACGGCCAGCGGCATTAATACGCGGCCCCAATGCAAAGCCGAAGTCCGATGCCACCAAACGTCGCGCATCGCGTTTCGCCACTTCAATCAGTGCTTGAATACCTGGGCGCGCTTTCCCCGCACGAATGCGCTGCAAACCTTGATGCACCAGAATTCGGTTGTTCTCATCAAGCGGCACAACATCAGCGACAGTGCCCAGTGCGACAAGGTCGATCAGCTCCATCAGTTTCGGCTCTTGCATGCCTTGCTGAGCAAACCAGTTGTGTTTGCGCATGTGAACGCACAACGCCATCATCAGATAGAACGCCACACCAACGCCAGCCAACGCTTTAGAAGGAAACGCACAACTGTCGAGGTTTGGGTTCACCATCGCATCCACTTCTGGTAGAACTTGTCCTGGCAAATGGTGGTCTGTCACCAATACGGTAATGCCATTCTCTTTGGCGTAGCGCACACCTTCAATCGACGATACGCCATTGTCG
>NZ_JAWOVT010000217.1:0-768 GCF_033340055.1 Vibrio sp. 1580 | reverse complement strand
AGTTGAGTGACCAACCCACGGAACGCGTAGTTCAAGTGCGTTACTGCTTTACGGTTTTTCGTTACCGCTTGCGTAACAAACTCAGGATTGGAGCTGGCCAGCGCATCGGAAGTGATCACTTCGGCATCTTTGAGTTTGATGAAGTAGCTTTTCGCCATAACCTTCACTGAAATACTCGATTGGTCTGCAACGTATTCTTTCAGGCCAACAGAAAGTTCAGTGTTGAGTTTTTGAAAGCGGCGTGATGACTTCTGCACTTCTTCTTGTGCTGAAAACATTGCTTCATAGTTGTCCATCGCTTCGAGTGCTTCGGTAAAGTAGCTTTGCTCTAGCGTCTTCAGTTGAGAAAAAGGTTCGGCAAGAGAAGGGTAGATCTGGCTTGCTGATTCGAGCTGCGCCAAAGTGGATTCAAAACGTTGTTGAGATCTCGCAAACTCCTGACGCATTTCTTCCATGCGCTGTTTATTCTCAGTGGTTAGAAAATCTTTAAAAGACTTGTCGGCAGAAAGCAGTTCCACACTGGTTTGGTTAGATAACGATACAAGGGGCAACGATGATTTAGAGACGGTTTCAAATTTACCGTGAATATCGTGCATTCCCCCCATCATAATGGCAATTGTGACAGCAAACAGGATGATGATCAGCGCAAAGCCCGCATACATCCTTTTAATAACTGAACCTCGCATAAGTGAGCTTCCTCTCCCAAAAATAGACAACATAAATAAGAATTGTCTTAAAAAAGTAACAAAATTCATTGGATTGTATTGA
>NZ_JAWOVT010000216.1:0-768 GCF_033340055.1 Vibrio sp. 1580 | reverse complement strand
GTACCTAATGATGGCGCATTATGGACGCAGGTGGAAAGCAATGCCCCGGCGCTCGCTGAAAACGGTTTTACAGCGCTCTGGCTACCGCCAGCTTACAAAGGCGCGGGCGGCAGTAATGACGTCGGTTATGGCGTCTACGATATGTACGATTTAGGTGAGTTTGATCAAAAAGGCTCAGTACGAACCAAATACGGCACCAAGGCTCAGTACATCTCTGCAATCAATGCCGCGCACAACAACAATATCCAAATTTACGGCGACGTTGTGTTTAACCACCGAGGTGGCGCAGATGGAAAGTCGTGGGTCGATACCAAGCGCGTTGATTGGGACAACCGCAATATTGAACTGGGCGACAAATGGATTGAAGCTTGGGTTGAGTTTAATTTTCCTGGCCGCAACGACAAATACTCGAACTTCCATTGGACTTGGTATCACTTTGACGGTGTTGACTGGGATGACGCCGGCAAAGAAAAAGCGATCTTTAAATTCAAAGGCGAAGGAAAAGCATGGGATTGGGAAGTCAGCTCTGAAAAAGGCAATTACGACTACCTAATGTACGCCGATTTAGACATGGATCACCCAGAAGTTAAACAAGAGCTGAAAGATTGGGGTGAGTGGTACATCAACATGACCGGCGTTGATGGCTTTAGAATGGATGCCGTGAAGCACATTAAATATCAGTATCTACAAGAGTGGATAGATCATTTACGTTGGAAAACAGGCAAAGAGCTTTTCACCGTTGGTGAATATTGGAATTACGACGTAAAT
>NZ_JAWOVT010000215.1:0-768 GCF_033340055.1 Vibrio sp. 1580 | reverse complement strand
GGCCAGTTTCAGGTGTTGAAGTGCAAACGGAATACCAATAATGGTAACGAAACACGCTGCGGCGGATAGGATATGACCGATTGCCAGCCACAAACCTGCAAACACAAACCAAAGTACGTTGCCGATGACGCCTAGCGGACTCGTGCCAATATCCATTTCATTGGTTAGTTCATCACGCGAAATGGCTTCTTTGCCGAATGGGAAAAACGAAAAGTTACCCATGACGAAACAAGCTCGCCCCCACGGAATCCCGATGATGCTGATGAACGCAAGAATACCGAATAGCCACCACAGCAATCCCATGAATACGCCACCGAATAAAAACCAGATGATGTTGCCAAGTGTTCTCATCTAAAACCCTTTTTGATTTATAACTTTCTACAAAGTATGTCACACAAATCTTAACAGAGGATGAATGGGTGTGCTTTATCTTAAATAAGAAATCATTGATGAGAATACTCATTTGATAAAGGAAAGCGGAGATCATTGGGCTGCTGAAAAAAAGGCTCTCAACGTTAGACGTTAAGAGCCTTTCTGGCTAGGCGGTTGCCAAATTCAAGCGCGATACTGGCTTGTCATTGATCGGTAAGTGAATCAAAGCGGCGAGGAGTGCCAGAACGACGGTTGACCACCAGATTGGATCGTATGAACCGTAGTAATCGTAGATGCGACCACCGACCCAAGCCCCCAAGAAGCTTCCTACTTGGTGAGTAAAGAATACAAAGCCATAAAGTGTTGATAGGTAACGAGAACCAAAAATCTGGCGGA
>NZ_JAWOVT010000214.1:0-769 GCF_033340055.1 Vibrio sp. 1580 | reverse complement strand
TTCTGTCGTAAGAAAGCGCTTTCGTTTTGGCAGCGTGAACATCGTGACAATTTGAACAGGTCAAATTTTTAGCATGAACATCATGCGTCCAATTACTTTCTCTCAACTGAGTTGGAGCGTGGCAATCTACACACTGGCTATTCGCTTGGAGAATGGTGCTTGGATCAAGAAAAACCTTGTCATGCACTGCTTTTGACTGCGCAGCAGCAAACTTGATCACATCAGGTGCCCCTTCACGGTGATCTGGCCCGATATTGCTGTGACAGTTTGTGCAATTCAGTGTTTTACCTAGGCTAAGCAGCGCTTCTGGCTCATGCGACAAATTCAGAGTTTCTTTGGCATCCTTATGACATTGAAGACATTTGTAGTCTCGGTCACGAATCAGCTCAACTTGATGGCGAGTGGTTTGTGCACCCTCAACAGGCTCTGATGAAATCGCATGGGCGGAGATAGAAAAACCATAGATGGCAAAGGCGAAGAGAAATTTCAGCATTGTCACTATGGTCAATTTTATATTGCCCATATTTTTCTTTCCTTAGCTCTAAAATAATTGATAACTGTTCTCAACTATTTAATAGAGCGACAATTAATTTCTTCTGAAGATATTTTTATATCTTCAAATGACATCAATTCTTATTTTGGAAAGCCACAACGCTAAACCTATATTCATAATACCCCTATTATTCCTAAGAGGTAGAAGGCACTGTTCAAAAAGCGAACTTAATCACCTTATTTATAAAATGGTTACACCTCTAACCTACTGTCAATA
>NZ_JAWOVT010000213.1:0-769 GCF_033340055.1 Vibrio sp. 1580 | reverse complement strand
AATCAAGCGTCTCGTATCCACCGTCCTGCTTACACTGACTACATCGGCATCAAAAAGTTTGATGAAAATGGCAAAGTAATTGGCGAGCACCGCTTCACTGGTTTGTACACATCCGCGGTATATAACCAAGCTGTTCACAGCATTCCTCTAATTCGAGAAAAAGTAGATCGTATCTTGGAAGCAAGTGGTTACCGCCGCGGCTCATACTCCTACAAAGCGCTGCATAATATTCTTGAAAACTACCCACGTGATGAACTGCTACAAGCGAACGAAGAAGATTTGCTTGAAGTCGGCATGGGCGTAGTACAAATGCAAGACCGTGACTTACTACGTTTGTTCGTACGTAAAGACCCGTTCGGTCGTTTCTTCAGCTGCATGGTGTACGTAACGAAAGACCGTTACAACACAGAACTTCGCCGCCAAACTCAACGCATTCTTAAGCAGTATTTTGGCTGTGAACAAGAAGTTGAATTTACGACGTTCTTCTCTGAAAGCCCATTGGCAAGAACGCATTACATTGTTCGTGTAGACAATAACAACATTGATGTAGACGTGAAAAAAATCGAGCAGAATTTAATGGAAGTTTCTACCTCTTGGGACGACAGATTAAAAGAGTCGATCATTGCTAACTTTGGTGAAAGCAAAGGTCTACCACTATCGAAAGAGTACATGAGCGCGTTCCCTCGTTCATACAAAGAAGACATGATGCCTGGTTCTGCTGTTGCAGACATTGAGCGCCTTGAAGCACTGAGTGACGACAACACACTTG
>NZ_JAWOVT010000212.1:0-771 GCF_033340055.1 Vibrio sp. 1580 | reverse complement strand
CAGATAAGCGAACTTCTAACGGGTGGCTATCTGCACAAGCACCAGAACATCTTGATCACAGGCCCAACAGGGGCAGGTAAAACGTATCTTGGCTGCGCACTTGCAACCAGCGCCTGCGACCAACAACAAACGGTCAGATACTACCGATTAACTCGCTTGCTTGATGATCTGACCGCAGGTCGTCTGGATGGTAGCTATCAAAAGCAACTTCAATCGTTGGCTAAGAAAGCTCTACTGATCCTCGACGACTGGGGGATGGAAAAACTGACTCAAGAGCATGCTGGTCACTTGTTAGAAGTACTTGAAGATCGTTACCAAAACAGCAGCACAATCATCATCAGCCAGTTACCAGTAAAAGAATGGTACAACATGATCGGCAACGCCACCGTCGCTGACGCTCTAATGGATCGGCTGGTACACAATAGTCATCGAATAGAACTGGGAGGTGAGTCAATGAGAAAACTGGCGCAATCCGATCACTTAGAGTAAAAATAGGAAGAGAGAAAAACGGCAGGATCAGGTGATCGGAATAAACCGAAACGAGCGATCGCAATCACCGAAATACGCACTTTGTTTCACCGAAAACTGAACAAGCACAATTAGGAGTAGTTATTCGCAGGATTAGAACAGGCTATATTCGAGAGCGAACGGCAACGATGAACCGTATTGGTTCTATCCTTACTGAGTTTGGCTTCAGCTTTCCACGCGGGCATGCGAATATGAAGCGTCTTTTTCAATGGTTGGCAGATACAGGGCAGCCAGTTCCTTCTT
>NZ_JAWOVT010000211.1:0-771 GCF_033340055.1 Vibrio sp. 1580 | reverse complement strand
TCTTACTCGTCTGCCGATGAACTACCCACACCCAATCGTGCTGATTCAGCATATGCCTGCGACATTTACGGCGGCATTTGCAAGTCGATTGAACACGTTGTGTAAGATCCAAGTGAAAGAAGCACAAGACGGTGATGTGTTACAAGCTGGCGTGGCTTACCTAGCGCCAGGCGGCAAGCAAATGATGATTGATGGTCGTGCAGGTGCTGCTCGCCTTCGCATTATTGATGGCGGTGATCGCATGAACTACAAACCGTGTGTGGATGTGACCTTTGGCTCGGCGGCGAAAGTTTACGGCGACAAAGTGCTTTCTATGGTGCTCACCGGAATGGGTGCAGATGGCCGAGAAGGTGCACGTATGCTGAAATCGGCAGGCTCAACCATTTGGGCACAAGACGAAGAAAGCTGTGTGGTTTACGGTATGCCTCAAGCTGTTGCTAAAGCGGGCATTTCTTCTGAAGATTTACCTCTTGACCGAATTGCAGAACGCATGATGGTGGAAGTGGGTTTAGCGTAGGATAAATCATGATCGTTTGGAGTGTAGCTAACCAAAAAGGTGGGGTAGGTAAAACCACATCAACAGTGACACTAGCAGGTTTGTTGAGCCAGAAAGGTCATCGTGTATTGATGGTCGACACCGATCCTCATGCGTCACTGACGACTTATCTTGGTTACGACTCAGATACCGTGTCATCAAGCTTGTTCGATCTGTTTCAGCTAAAGACGTTCACTCGCGATACGGTTAAGCCGTTGATCTTAGAAACTGAGTTG
>NZ_JAWOVT010000210.1:0-772 GCF_033340055.1 Vibrio sp. 1580 | reverse complement strand
ACCTGTATCAAAGATCGTGAGTATCTCTGAAGATCCAGAAAATTTCATAAAATTAGGGGGTTATGTGGCCAATTACTGACCTCGCTTCATTCCATCAACTGGGCGTACTTTGACCGTAACACGGCCTTCTTTTGTTTGTACAAAGCTCAATGTCATTTCAAGTGTGATGGCAACAGAGACGCTCATCATGACAAAAATAGCTAGCATGATGACCAGTTGATATTTAATGGCAACCAATGGGCTTGCGCCCCCTAGGATTTGCCCCGTCATCATACCAGGAAGCGTGACAAGGCCCATCGTGGTCATTGAGGCTAGCGTTGGCGCTAACGATTTTCTCAGAGCCTCCTGAACGAAAGGAAAGGAAGCGTATTTAGGGGCGGCACCCAGTGAGATGGCAGCTTCGTACTCAGATTTACGCTCTTCAAAAGCAGAGAATAAGTTTTGTAGCGCGATGATATTACTGCTCAGACTATTGCCTAACAGCATGCCTGCCAATGGGATCATATATTGTGCATTGTAAAGCGGAGTAGGACGCACCAAGCCAGCGGTGATCGCAATTAGTAATGGAAACAAGCCACATACAAGCCCAGTGAGAAGTGGCAACATGAGCGGCTTTTTCGGTAAACGTGCTTTCCCTGCAATGGAACTTGCTCCTACGACGAGCATAATCGCAAGCCAAAGTAAGTTGATGATCAAGCTGTTTAATTGAAAGAGATATTCAAGATAAACCCCGATCAGAACAAGCTGTAAAGTCATACGCACAACGCTGACT
>NZ_JAWOVT010000209.1:0-776 GCF_033340055.1 Vibrio sp. 1580 | reverse complement strand
TTTTCCATCTCTTGAGCGACCGACACCGCACGCTGCGATGACAAGTCCCAATTCGAGCGATACAGCTCAGAATCCAAACGCTGATTGTCCGTGTGACCAGAGATTCGGACAATACCTGGCACATCTTTCACTAGCTCAGCAATCTGTCGCACTAATGGTCTGAACTTCGGTTGCAGGAATGCAGAACCTTCTGGGAATGCGCCTTTCTCTCGCATTCGTATAACGATTTGCTGACCGAGGTTCTCCACTTCAATCGCGCCTTGTTCGATTTCACGTTCGAGCGCCTTCTTGATGCTCTCCATCAAGGTTTCCATCTCTTGTGACATCTCTTCAGACTGCTGCTGTTGCATGTCTGACTCTGCGGACTGATTGCTTTGTGTCGAGGTTTCCGGTGATTGACCGCCCGTCAGCTTACCTTCATCACGCTTAGTACCACCAGCTCGATCAGACTCACCTTCGTGGAATTCTAGCGTCTGCTGAGTGATGTCCATGGTTTGTTGCATGATGACATCAATCGGTGTCGGCTCAGGACGGCCTGGTCTAAATTCTTGTGCGATGATGCTGGTGCCTTTAGGAATGTCTTTCACTTCCAGTTGGTTTTGCACACCAAATGCAAATTTCATCGAACCAGCAATCTGTTTGAACTTCAAAACATCCATTTCAGAGAATGAAAGCAGCAGTACGAAGAAGCACATCAACAGCGACATCAAGTCCGCGAATGTCCCCATCCACAACGGGAGACCGGGTGGCGGACAATACACGTCTGAACTCCAGTC
>NZ_JAWOVT010000208.1:0-785 GCF_033340055.1 Vibrio sp. 1580 | reverse complement strand
CCGTCAGGATCGGTGACAAAAAAGAAGGACGCTAGGTGTGTTTGGTGGGGGTCAAACGCTTTGATGTCACCTGCTTCAATACCTAGAGATTTAATTCGTTTGTGAGCTTGTTCGATGTCGTCCACGCTAACGGCAAGGTGACCGTAACCAGAACCGTGAGTATAAGGTTCGCTTTGGTCGTGGTTGTGGGTAAGTTCTAATTCAAAGCCTGTTTCTTCATTTGCTAGATAGGTTAGGGAGAAACCATCAAAAACGTATTGGTCTTTGATCTCTAGCTCAAGTGCGTCGCGGTAAAATTGTAGGGAACGGTCCAGATCGCGTACTCGGATCATGGTGTGTATCATTTTTGTCATGAGTACTCCTTAATTGTCCGCATAGGTTAGCGAGTACAAAAGGAGTGTGGGTAGTACTAGAGTACGACAAATAAGAATACGCTCAATAGCTTACGATTGAGGCGTAAAGCCTCATCGATGCCATTGAATATTTTGGTAAGAATAGTTAGGTGTTAGGCGTTAAGTTGAGCAAGCGCTTGATGGAGCGTGTTTTCCGGTTGGCGAGCATACGTGAGACATGCGCAGCGCAGTAAGGATGCAAAGTTGTTCACTTCACCATTGTATTCCAGTGCTTCTTGATACACCGTGCTGATAAACTTTGGAACGGTCATGTCTTGCGCACTGGCAATTTCTTCAAGAATCGTCCAAAAACTCGACTCTAATTTTACGCTGGTGGCATGGCCGTCAATGCGGATGGAACGAGTGATAAACTGATAATTATCCTGTGGTTGT
>NZ_JAWOVT010000207.1:0-787 GCF_033340055.1 Vibrio sp. 1580 | reverse complement strand
GACGAGTGTGAAGCTCACGATAGGCTGCGGACGCGACAGTACGCAGATAGGAAATAGTAGGAGCATAATATGAAAGCGACATCCTGCCGACTTCTATATTGATTTCAAAGAGTTTCACCAGGTCATCCTAGACCTTACAACGCAGTGAATGCATCTTCGACATAGTATTCGTTACCTATTTGTAACGCAAGCCATCTACAGCACATGGTTGCATTTTCGGCTTATCATTATCAATTATGTTATTAAAGTGTGATCGATATAGTGCATTCCCCTGCAGGACTAAGAATAATCCGTAGAACCTTTGTTCTCATCGGGTAATTCGTTGTTCTGAGAAAGAAAAAAGGTGAGGCATCCTAGCCTCACCTTTATCCATTTAATGCTCGAGAGGTATTACTTGCTAGCTAAGCTGTCGTTGATAGATTTCAATACGGCAGCAGGGTCCGTCGCCTGAGTGATCGGACGGCCAATAACAAGGTAGTCAGAACCCGCTTGAATAGCATCAACTGGCGTCATAATACGACGTTGGTCGCCTTGCTCAGAACCAGCAGGACGAATTCCTGGAGTGATAAGTTTAAACTCTTTACCTAGCTCATTTTTAAGTAGTGAAGATTCTTGCGCAGAGCACACTACACCATCGAGACCTGAGTTCTTAGTCAATGTCGCTAGACGAATCACTTGCTCTTGCGGTTCGACATTCAGACCAATACCTGCCAAGTCACTTTGTTCCATGCTAGTCAGTACCGTTACACCAATCAGAAGTGGACGATCTTTACCATATGGCTCAAGA
>NZ_JAWOVT010000206.1:0-787 GCF_033340055.1 Vibrio sp. 1580 | reverse complement strand
ATCGACGAGGTTGTTGACCTTTATGGTTAATCCTGCCTTTTTGCCCGCCTTTGCATTGGCGATTTCATTGTCAATCAGGCGGTAAATTTGGGTGCGCGAATTACGCGGAGAAACCATCAAGTGATTGAACTTCACTGGGCGATAAGGGTTCTCAATGTATCCAAACACGTTGCGCACTTCATTGGTGATTTCTTGGTCTGCGGTGAGCAGCGAAAAGTCGGTATAGATTCGAGCGGTTTTTTCGTGGAAGTTGCCCGTGCCAATGTGCGCGTAGCGAATAATATCGTCACCTTCACGGCGACTGATCATCAATAACTTTGAGTGAATCTTTAAACCGGGCGCACCAAAGATGACGTGCACGCCAGCTTCAGTCAGAACTTTTGACCATTCAATATTTGCTTCTTCATCAAATCGCGCCTGCAACTCAACGACTACAGTAACGTTTTTGCCGTTATGCACCGCATCAATCAAAGAGTTCATCAAGCGAGAGTCTTTGGCTACGCGGTAGATATTAATTTTGATGCTGAGCACTTTCGGGTCAAAGGATGCCTGGCGAACCAATTCACCAATATGGTCAAAGGTGTGATAAGGGTAGTAGAGTAGAATGTCTTTGGCTTTGATGGCTTCGAAACTGTTGGCGTAACCTTCAAAGTCTGCACACTTCATTGGTGGCATTGGTTTGTTTTCGAGGTATTCTCGCCCGACGTTTGGAAAAGCGATGAAATCTTTGAAGTTGTGGTAGCGTCCACCTGGAATTAGGTTGTCGTAATTGGAAATTCTTAGTTTG
>NZ_JAWOVT010000205.1:0-789 GCF_033340055.1 Vibrio sp. 1580 | reverse complement strand
AAAGACCGCACGTAAAGTGTTAAAACTAGCCCAACAAGCGGATGACGAATCGAGCGTGGCGTTGGTATCGGACAGAATGCGCATCCATGAAAAAACAGCATGGATGTTACGATCGCTGCAGAAATAACGCCGAGCGAAACGACCTAAGGATAATACTCTGTATTAAAACATCAGTAATTAATAACGGATGCCCGTGTTTGTTCACCAGCTGTAACGACTAGCACTCGCAAAACGCAAGAATGGGAGAATTAACATGACACAACAAAATGCGCATTCCGCAGGCAAATGCCCCGTAATGCATGGCTCAATGACCACCAATGACAGAACAGAAAAGAACTGGTGGCCGAAGTCGCTCAACCTCGACATTCTGCATCAACACGACGCTAAAACAAATCCAATGTCGAGTGATTTTGATTACCAAGAAGAAGTCAAAAAACTCGATTTCTCTGCACTCAAACAAGACCTCATCGCACTAATGACCGATAGCCAAGAATGGTGGCCTGCTGACTGGGGACATTATGGCGGCTTGATGATTCGTATGTCATGGCATGCGGCAGGGACTTATCGAATCGCAGATGGTCGCGGCGGTGCGGGCACCGGTAATTTACGTTTCGCCCCGCTAAATTCATGGCCAGATAACGCTAATCTCGACAAAGCAAGACGTATCCTTTGGCCGATTAAGAAAAAATATGGCAACCAACTGAGCTGGGCCGATCTCATTGCGTATGCCGGTACGATGGCTTATGAATCCATGGGGTTGAAAACGTTCGGCTTCGGATTCGGGCGCGA
>NZ_JAWOVT010000204.1:0-790 GCF_033340055.1 Vibrio sp. 1580 | reverse complement strand
TGAAATGCACTCTCGATTCACGAAGATTGATTTTTTCTTCAAACTTTTCAATAAGATAACCATTTCTCAACAACAATCTGAGCATGGCAGGAAATTGGTTTCGAGATTTCACTTTTAGTGTTTTATAGCCTTGTTCTGCGACCCATTCTTCTTGAGCCTCTAACAACATCTGCGCGACTCCCTCATTTCGAGCTTGCGGCGCAACACCACCAAACCAACTATAGAAGGTGTCTTCATCCAGTTCGTAGCCGATTTTAAAACCGACAATAGCACCGTTTTTCTCAGCCACTAGGATTAGGCTGTTTTTGTCTCCAAGACGCTGTGACATCGAATCTAAGGTTTCTCCGTTGGCAAACTCTTTCACTCGAGTGACCACTTGAAGTGCCTCTTCCAACGTGCCTTCACGAATCAGCATTGTCATTGTTCTCTTCTCCAGAAATAAATATACCCAAGCACCTTGGATTTTTTGGGATATACAAGCCTTTTGTAATCCGCCTGAGGTTACTTGGGTATATGCAGACGAACAACTATTGTCGGTCTGGTTTTTCTCACTGAGCGATAATTACTCTTCTGTCGCTTCTCGAGCCATCTTTAGGTGCTGAGCGGCTTGTGCATTCTCTTCCGCTAACCACTCTGCAACGTCTTTTGCAAAGTAAGTCAGGATGCCATCGGCGCCCGCACGCTTAAAGCACAGTAGTGATTCCATTACTGTCTCGCGCTCTTTTAACCAGCCATTAAGAATCGCCGCTTTGTGCATCGCATACTCGCCCGATACTTGGTAAGCAAATGT
>NZ_JAWOVT010000203.1:0-790 GCF_033340055.1 Vibrio sp. 1580 | reverse complement strand
GTGTGTTGAGAGCATTATACCCAACATCCTTGCAGATGCAGAATCTCCGTTTGATTTTGCGCGACTTAAAATGCACTCACTATTGAAATCTCTTTAAGTCACCCATACTTACTAAACATATTGAACCTAAGTGGGATCGCAGTGCTCCAATAGAGTGCTCTGCCACTTAGGCAGAATAAGACTCAAGGACAGAGCAAGCTCTCGTTGATCATCCGGTCATCGCAGCATAGAGAAAGGGAACGGAGCTCCCCCAATCCATGTTGTCGGCTTACTTGTGCATTGGGTCAGCCTATTTTATGGGCAGTCATAGAGCCAAAACACAAAAGGAATTATTCATGTCTAATCCACTTCTAACGTTTACGGACCTACCTCCGTTTTCGCAAATCAAACCAGAACACATTAAACCTGCTGTCGAGCAGGCGATTGCAGATTGTCGCGCCAAAGTTGAAGAGGTGCTAAAAGACAACACCAACCCAACTTGGGAAAATGTGATTGCTCCTCTAGAAGAAATTGATGACCGTCTGAGCCGCATTTGGTCGCCAGTTGGTCACATGAACTCTGTGGTGAACAGCGAAGCTCTGCGTGAAGCGTACGAAAGCTGCCTACCAATTTTGTCGGAATACGGCACTTGGGTTGGTCAGCACAAAGGCCTGTACGAAGCGTACAAAACCATCAAAGCGAGCGAAGAATTTGCAACGTTAACTCGTGCCCAGCAGAAAACCATCACCGATGCGCTACGTGACTTCGAATTGTCGGGCATCGGCTTGCCATCAGACGAGCAGCACCGTTA
>NZ_JAWOVT010000202.1:0-791 GCF_033340055.1 Vibrio sp. 1580 | reverse complement strand
TCAAGACGCGCTAAAAGAAGCGGGTGTGAATGTCGATGTGTTGAACAAAGTGGTGATGGCATTAGAAATTGCTGTCGCTGTCATCGGTGCAATCGTGACCTTTGGTGGCGCGGCGGCTGGTGGTATCGCGAAACTTGCCGCGAAAAGTGCCAGCAAAATTGCGCAGAAAGTGACAGATATTGCCACGAAAGCTGCAGCCAATATGGCAAAAGTTGCGGACATGGGTTCTAAAGCTGCGACAACCACAGCCAAAGCGATTCGCTACGGCGCTGAAACGGTTGACCTTACGGTTAACATAGGTAAGGGCGCAACGGACAGCGTTCACGCTGCCAACAATGCGAACGTTACGGAAATACAAGCCGATATCACGGATCTCCGCGCCAAAATGACGTTGAGCCAGGCAGTCATCGATAAGCTAAAAGAAGAAATTGGCAAGTTGATGGAAGATTTCCAAGAGCTGATGAGCATCATCATGCAAATGATTCAGGCGAAAAGTGAAACCATGCAAACGGTGTTGAGCCGTCCTGCAACGGTTTAAGGAGCGTAAGTATGTTGGATAAAATTGGTGGAACGGGTCGCGGTGAACTGTATGGTTTGGGCGACACTATCAAAACAACCAAAGCAGAAAAAACACCAGAGACCAAATTGGAAGCGGGTGCAGTAAAAAGCAACGGTGAGTCAAACGTTTCTGGTGCAGGTCGCTATCAATTAGATGGGCCGAAAGCTCCTGCGATCAGTAATCAAGCACAAGTGGTTGCGAACCTGATGGGTGAGCTTGCACCAACGATTGA
>NZ_JAWOVT010000201.1:0-792 GCF_033340055.1 Vibrio sp. 1580 | reverse complement strand
GCGACAAAGTCGTGGCCATCATCCGTACTGAAAATGAACGTGAAGTCGCAGAACCACAAGAGCTGATCGAACAATCTCTTACTCGCTTTATCGGTCGAGTAAAGATGTTCAAAGGCAAGCTAAATGTCGTGCCTGACCATCCTCAACTAAAGAAATTGTCTCTAAAAGCGAAACTGAAGAAAGGTTTAAAGCCTGACAACTTCGCAGAAGGTGATTGGGTTGTAGCACATCTTGTTCGTCACCCGCTAAAAGGCGACAACACGTTCTTCGTTGAAATTTCAGAGAAAATCACTGACGCTGACGACAAAATCGCACCGTGGTGGGTAACGCTAGCGCAAAACGATCTACCAAACTCAGAACCTGCTGGCATTGAGAACTGGGAATTAAAAGATGACGCCGATCTAGAGCGCATCGACATGACTCATGTTCCTTTCGTGACAATCGATGGTGAATGAACCAAAGATATTGAGGACGCGTTGTACGCGAAGAAAACTGAATCTGGTGATTTTGAGTTAACTATCGCGATTGCTGACCCAACTGCTTACATCACACCTGAAGACGAAATGGATAAAGTCGCGCGTGAGCGTGGTTACACCATTTATCTACCAGGCCGTAACATCCCGATGTTACCTCGCGACCTAGCGGACAACCTATGTTCTCTAATTGAAGGCGAAATCCGCCCAGCAATTTGCTGCACCGTAACAGTGAGCAAAGACGGTGTGATTGGTGACGATATCAAATTCTTCGCTGCAAACATCAAGTCACACGCGCGCCTAGCATACGATCACGTTT
>NZ_JAWOVT010000200.1:0-793 GCF_033340055.1 Vibrio sp. 1580 | reverse complement strand
ATCGATGCCGCAGCTGAGGCGCTAAAAGTTGCTGACCAATTCCGTATCCACACTTTTCTAGCCACTTCCACGATTCACGTTCAAGACAAGCTACGCCGCAGTTACGATGACGTACTTGAAATGGCGGTCAACGCCGTTAAACACGCGCGTAACTACACCGATGATGTCGAATTTTCTTGTGAAGACGCAGGCCGAACACCAATCGACAATCTATGTCGCATGGTTGAAGCCGCAATTGATGCTGGAGCAAGCACCATCAACATTCCCGATACCGTTGGCTATACAGTGCCAAGCGAGTTCGGTGGCATCATCCAAACGCTTTTCAACCGCGTGCCAAACATCGACAAGGCCATCATTTCTGTGCACTGTCATGATGACTTGGGCATGTCGGTCGCAAACTCAATTGCAGCAGTACAAGCCGGTGCTCGCCAAATTGAAGGCACCATCAATGGTATCGGAGAGCGTGCGGGTAACTGCTCACTAGAAGAGATCGCGATGATCATCAAGACGCGTCAAGAGCTTCTGGGTGTAAGCACGGGGATCAAGCACGAAGAAATCCATCGTACTAGCAAGTTGGTGAGTCAACTGTGCAACATGCCGATCCAAAGCAACAAAGCGATCGTGGGTGCCAATGCATTCAGCCATTCTTCAGGTATCCACCAAGACGGCATGTTAAAGAACAAGAACACTTACGAGATCATGACGCCTGAGTCGATTGGTCTTAAGAACCAAGCGCTTAACCTAACCAGTCGTAGCGGCCGAGCGGCGGTGAAGAGCCACATGGATTCCATGG
>NZ_JAWOVT010000199.1:0-793 GCF_033340055.1 Vibrio sp. 1580 | reverse complement strand
AAAGACTCCACAGTTAAATCAGGTTGTTCAATCATCTTCGCAGCACTGCATTCCACTAAGTGGTCGGCATTCAGTGCCTGTTGACGGTCTTTATGCATGAACGGGATAAAAATCGCGCCTACACCTGCTGCTGAGACTTCAGATACCGTCAATGCGCCAGAACGGCACACTAGCAGATCTGCCCACGCATACGCTTGTGCAACATCATCGATAAACTCGGTCACTTCTGCATTAGCAACATTGTTCGCTTGATAAGCAGCTTGCACTTCTTGCGCTGCGCCTTTACCTGCTTGATGACGAATACAGTAGTCTTGTCCCAAGTTTGCCATCACCGCTGGCAATGTTTGATTAAGAATACGCGCCCCTTGGCTGCCGCCCATAACAAGAATACGAATTGGTCCTTTTCTCTCTTGCATACGTTGAGCGGGCTCATCCAACTGCGTTACGTCTTCACGTACTGGGTTACCGACAACCGCCGCAGAAGGAAATGCGCCGGGAAACGCTTGAAAGACTTTCTTAGCGATCTTTGATAGCCATTGATTTGTTAAACCTGCAACCGCGTTTTGTTCGTGTAGAACAACCGGGATACCGCTTAACCAAGCCGCGATACCACCCGGACCACTCACATAGCCGCCCATACCTAAAACGGCATCCGGCTGCCAGCGCTTCATGTGCGCTCGCGCTTGCATGATGGCATTAATAATTTGAAATGGAGCTGCAAGCAGACGCTTTACGCCTTGACCTCGTAACCCTTTCACTTTGATAAAATCGATTTCAATGCCATGTTTTGGCA
>NZ_JAWOVT010000198.1:0-793 GCF_033340055.1 Vibrio sp. 1580 | reverse complement strand
TGAGCTAGCGAAATCATCTAATGGTGGTGGAACTTGGGGCAGCAAGATCGATTTGAGCCAAGTGACGTTGCAAGCGAAGCAGGTGTTTGTTCTGGCCCATGGCGATGCCAGCGATGCGATTAAAGCGGTGGCTGACCAGACCGATAAAAACGTGGCGAACTTTAATGGTGACGATCCTCTCGCACTATTAAAAGATGGTGAAGTTCACGACATGGTCGGCGTGATGGGTGGTGTAGCATTTGGCAAAGACGCCACTTTGGTACGTAACGGTGACGCACTGACGCCTTCTGCGACTTTCCAATCTTCTCAATGGACAACGTTAGCAAAAGACAACATTGATGGCTTGGGCGAGCTGAATGCAGCTGAGCCACCTGCAGAATTTGTGTGTGAAGTGGATGGACACGCGCCAACGTTCACATCCATTCAAGACATTCAAGGTGAAGGTGCTTCTTCGCCATTTATCGATGGTTACCCATACATTACGACAGAAGAGCATTTTGTTACTGGTGTCGTGAGCGCTGTTACTAGCGGTTTGACGAAAGGCTTCTACCTGCAAGCTATCGAGAACGATAACAACGATAAGACGTCAGAAGGTCTATTTATTCATACGAACGCCGCAGATACCGAGCTAAAGCCTGGTGACGTAGTTTGTGTGAAAGGTAAGGTTCAGGAGTACTACAGCAATACTCAGCTTTCTTCTGACGCAACCAGCTATGTAAAAACTGGCACGTCAGACATTCCATTGGTGACGCCGCTTGTGATCAAAGAAGGCGAAACTCTGCGTGATGCGTTA
>NZ_JAWOVT010000197.1:0-796 GCF_033340055.1 Vibrio sp. 1580 | reverse complement strand
TATCGTTGGTTATACCGACCCACTCTACTTTTCTCGCGTATTCAAACGTAAAGCCGGCGCAAGCCCCAAATTGTATCGAGAGCAGATTAGTTGAAGGTTATCTTGAACACTCACTGTGCACTGACTACAATAGCGCACTTTTTTACGGAATTTAGGTCACAAACATGACAGATACAGCAAAACCAGCTCTACCAGATCGCCTAGCAGGTAACCCACGCAGCCCATTCTTCATCAAAGAATGTTTTGAGCACCAAATCGGTATCCGTTTCAACGGTAAAGAGCGCACTGACGTAGAAGAATACTGCGTGAGTGAAGGTTGGGTAAAAATTGCGTCTCCTAAAGCAAAAGACCGTTTCGGTAACCCAATGCTGATCAAACTGAAAGGCGAAGTTGAAGCGTACTACGTGTAAGCAACTCTCGTTCAGTCGAATCTAAAAAGCTCGAGTCTTACTCGGGCTTTTTTAATGCCTACGTTTTGTTGTATTCGCACTGTTTATCTTTTAAACCAAACAGTTACATGACAAATAATTAGTAAACCATTTTCGTGATCCTACTTCGTGTTTTGGCGATAAAGGTCGTTTGGCTCGGCGGGTTTGGGATTCGTTTCACAGTTTATTCATGAGTCAAACCTAGACTGAAAAAATCCACCTTTCTAATTCGAAAAATAACAAAACTAGGATTCACCCATGAAGAAGAACCTCCTGGCTATCGCCCTTGGCAGCGTAATTGCGCTGACAGCAGCCCCTTATTCACTGGCCGCCAACGATTCTACAATCCAATCTTCCGCAGACTACTC
>NZ_JAWOVT010000196.1:0-797 GCF_033340055.1 Vibrio sp. 1580 | reverse complement strand
CGTGGTCGCGTCAAAGGCGAATGTCGTGAATATGTTTTAGATGGCATTTCGCATTGGTTGGACGATGTCGCTTTTAATGCTTATCACAAGAACATTAAGAAGTTTGGCACCTACACCGAAGGCATGTGGGAAGCACTGGTCAACACGCGCAATAACTTTCGTGTGATGAGCAAGCTCGCCACGCAGGAAAAGTCTCATTCATTAACCGATCCTAAAAGCCCCTTTCTCGCAGAACCGGTTCACCTCGGTTACGACTTAAAACGCCAAGAAAAGCGGTTGAAGGTTCAGTCCCAGGTAGAAATTCGCCGCGCCAAAGGGCAAATCCTTCATGGATTAAGCATCGATTTGTCGAGCTCTGGGGCAAAATTTAAAGTCCCGAGCGCATTTAAATACAACCTTGGTGAAATCATTCACGTTTCGTTTACCGAGTTTGCAGGCAAGTCGCAAGTTGCAGGCATCGAAAAGCCACTGTCGTATCGAGTATTGGCCGTAGACGATTGCTATGAAAATGATGCCGTGCGCTATCTACGAACCATTCGTCTAACGGAAACCAATGTCGTTGCGCGCGTCATCGACGAAGCATTAAACAGTGCCGCCAAACGCGCACGTCATGACAACCAAGATAAAATCATTCGTGCACGCACACGCGGTTATGAGCACATTGCACTCAAACACACGAGCAACTTACCACTGTTTTTTGATGGTAACGAACTCAAGCTAGCGATGCTGACACCAAACAACCAAAAGTTGTGGCAGTACTGGCACGATGAGAGAAATCAACAAGTCTTTGGCTCCTT
>NZ_JAWOVT010000195.1:0-799 GCF_033340055.1 Vibrio sp. 1580 | reverse complement strand
AGGCCGTCTTGACTGGCTTCAAACACTCGACCAGCTACGCGCTGGCGATTCATCGCCTCTTCAATCTCTGTGATGTCTTGAATGGCGAAGAGAAGATAACCGTGGTTAGACAAACGACGAGTCGTTAGGCTTAGCTGCTGTTCGTTATCAATGTTTTGAAGGTGGATATCATCACACTCTAAGCATCGACTAAGAATTTGGCTAAGCTCGTTCGGCATTTTTGTTTTTATCAGATCGCGGATATTCGCATTTTCTAGTGCTTCCGGTGTTTTCTGAAATATATGCTGAGTCGCAGCATTACTGTGGATAATGGTGCCAAGGTTGTCGGTAATAACCAACGCATACTGAATGGATTCAATGACTTCTTCTGAAAATGCTCTTTTTTGTTCGAGCGTAGCTAACGAATGCTGGCGTTGTTTTTCCCTTTTTCGGAGTTTGGTCATCATTCGATTGAATGCGTGAATAACTTCGCCTAGTTCGTCTTTAGAATGATGACGAATTTGTACGTGAGAGGCATTACCAAAAGTAACATCTTGAATTGCACCGTTGAGATCGAGCAACGGTCTTAGAATGATACGATCAATGGTAATGTAGAAAATAATGCCACCAGCCGCCAATATCAGCAGAAGTACGCCGGCATCTTTCAAGAATGATTGTTGCGCATTTATAATTGGAATATGTGACAGCGTCACTCGAATTGAGCCAATTACATGCCCTTCATGGATGATAGGCTCAAGTACGTACAAAAACTTGGCGGACAACGCATACCCTAATGCATCGAGCTTACTTCTTTCATTTT
>NZ_JAWOVT010000194.1:0-800 GCF_033340055.1 Vibrio sp. 1580 | reverse complement strand
CGGTGTTTTTCTGCTTGTTGATTGGCTTACCCATGGGGATCTGGCTAGCCAGAAGTCAAACCGCCGCCAAATTTGTAAGACCAATATTGGATGCGATGCAGACCACCCCGGCGTTCGTCTACCTTGTTCCGATAGTGATGCTGTTTGGTATTGGTAACGTACCGGGCGTTGTCGTAACGATCATTTTCGCGCTACCGCCAGTGGTTCGATTGACCATTCTTGGGATTCAACAAGTACCGGAAGAGCTTATCGAAGCGGGTCACTCTTTTGGTGCAAACAAAAAGCAAATGCTGTATCGCATTCAATTGCCACTTGCGCTGCCAACGATCATGGCGGGCGTCAACCAAACCTTGATGCTTTCTCTGTCGATGGTGGTTATCGCCTCGATGATCGCCGTGGGCGGTTTGGGTCAGATGGTGTTACGAGGCATCGGACGACTGGACATGGGTCTGGCCGCTGTCGGCGGTTTAGGCATTGTGATCCTCGCTATTTTGTTGGATCGCATTACGCAAGAGCTTGGAGTCAACACCAGCAATACCAAACTTCGCTGGTACCATACCGGCCCTATCTCTTATCTGCTCAAATTTAAAACCAACAAGAACCAAAACGGCCTAAAACTTAGGAGAAATACGAATGAATAATTCATGGAAGAAAGCGCTGTCTGTCGGCGCGCTAAGCACAATCGCATTTTCGACTTACGGCTTTGCCGGAGAGTTACCGGGTGCAGGCGTCACGGTTCAACCTGTACAGTCCACTGTCGCTGAAGAGACATTCCAAACGTTGATCGTAAACCGCGCTCT
>NZ_JAWOVT010000193.1:0-800 GCF_033340055.1 Vibrio sp. 1580 | reverse complement strand
ATGAGAATGGGATAGCCAATGATTCTGACGATGTTCAGCTCAAACCACGAAATTTGTTGCTCAAGCTGCCCACCCGCGTAGGCCGCCATACTCCAGCCACCGTAAGGGAAGTGCACATGCTCTTTGGCGTACAATTTTCCCGTTTGATTAGGATCACCAAAGAACATATCCCCATATTCGCCGCCGCTGTCATAACCGCGTATCGTCAAAGGATAATGGTATGAGAAGTCGAATACGCCGGTCTCTCGCATTAAACCATCAAAATCCACCACAGCGCTGATCACACCCCAATACTCTTTGTTGATTGGCGGGTCTCGAAATACTGGCACGCGTACAATAAGCCCTCGCCCACCTTGAACAAGCGACACCGGCCCCGCGATGAAAATCTCTTGAATATCTTTGGCTTTTTGAACTTGTACCCATTGCGCTGGTACTTTACGGTAATCCAGACCAAGGACGCGCTCGTTGCCTTGAGTTGGGAATATATGGCTAATTACATCATTTTCCGCAATACCGATGACCGTGATGTGCTTACTTTTGTTAAGAATACGATCGGCGGCAATGCTTAGCTCCTCTTCTTCGCTATTTGGCAGCAAAGTGATTAGCGTCGCTAATGTGCTGGCTTTGTAAATATCAGCCATGAGTACCGCTTCCAAATTGGAGCGGAGAATAGACAGTTGTTCTTTGGCTTCAACTTGCACGCGCTCTTGCTGAAGGTCTTGCTGATTCTGATGCAACAGCTCAATAACACCAACACACAAGGCAACAAAAGCGAAAAAGAACAGTGCAAAATAGCACTG
>NZ_JAWOVT010000192.1:0-800 GCF_033340055.1 Vibrio sp. 1580 | reverse complement strand
TAGCGAGACCAGTGAATGATGATTTGATTTGGGTAGTAATCTTGGTTGTCGTAATCCAAGTAAGGAAGCTCTACCAGATCAATTGTCGGCTCGTCGCGGCTTGGATTGACACCTGTCACGATGGCGTAAACCTCTGCTTTGCCAGAGATCCACGGTTCTTTGTCATCCGCTAAGCGAATTTTCTTCAGTTGAGTTGTTTGAATCGGAGCGACATCACTTGTCGCTGCGCTTTGTAGCGTTGGTGAAGATTGTTTTTGACTCTCTGAATAATAAGGCTGAATTAGAGCTGGCTGACCCAGCTTTTTCATTTCTGCCTGCATCGCCTGTAAGCCTGCTTTGAGCTCTGCAGAGCTGTTGTTATCGACAACTAGAACGGGAACGTCAGGAAGCTGATACACATCAAGTTGATGAATTTGCCCGTAAACGTCAAACGCTTCGATGTATTGCCAGCTTTCATCATCACCGCTTGGTTCAAAGGCAAAGAGTGGTGCAACGTCGCCATTGAGCCATGCTCCTAGCATTTTTTCGTTGGCTAAGCGCACTTCTAGCAATTGATCTGAGAATTCAGTAATGCCTTTCCAGCTACGAATTTGAGCGTCGGCTTCAACGAGCTGTTGGCTAAATTCTGCAGTAGGGTTTTGCTCAATGAAAGAGGAGACAGGAACATTGGTTTGTTGAGCAGTAATATCTCTTCTCAACATTGGCTCAATTGCCGTATAGTTTTCGCTCAGTTGTTGAGCAAGTTCCCGTTTGGTTTGTGTAATGTCGTCCGCACGCGCATTAGATACGTTTGTCACTTT
>NZ_JAWOVT010000191.1:0-801 GCF_033340055.1 Vibrio sp. 1580 | reverse complement strand
AATCCATAGCAATGGTAAATTAGCTAGGTTATTTACAACTGTTGAACATGCCAAGTGCAAGCAAATACCAGAATCGTTCGTTCGCGATCTGACCGTAGGACTAGCCCACGAATGTTTGGGCCAGTCGGTGATTTACTCGGCCTTTTGTTGGGTTGGTGAATGGGTTGGTAAGTGGCTTAACAATGTGTTAAACACACAATACGAGCGAATGGCGGCATAGAATCTAAATAGAATATCGACCTGCAATAGAGCTCTTTTTTATTGCAGGTTATGAATTTCTCTCCACTAACAGGGGTTCCCCCTAGTCGCCACCGAGGCCCACCCGCCGGACTTACCCCTGCACCGCTAAGGTTCGTTCCTCACTAACTGCTGCCGCTCAAGGCTGTTGTCCACCAGCGCTAGTACGATGCCAACAAAACCCCGTTGTCACCGTCCTAGCAGAAAGCTGGTGGCCACATGAATCGCCTTCGGCGAGCTAAAAGCATTTGTATCGCTTTTCTTAACGGCTTCGCCTAAAAAGCTGTCCCTCTGTCGAGCCCCATTGTATCGCCTTTGTCCGGGGTAAAGTCAACCAATATAGTTAAATATACTTAACTATATTTAATGTTTAAATGTGGTATTTTAGGGCGTATTTTAGTATAATTTCCTTAGTTGCTTATGTAACTATCTATTTGAAAACAATTGCTTGGGGGCAATATGAAAACAGAGTTCTGCAATTACGATAATCTTAAAAAAGTCGCTCAAGGCCAAGCAATGCTCTTTGT
Source organism: Vibrio sp. 1580 (assembly GCF_033340055.1). Classification (NCBI taxonomy): domain Bacteria; kingdom Pseudomonadati; phylum Pseudomonadota; class Gammaproteobacteria; order Vibrionales; family Vibrionaceae; genus Vibrio; species Vibrio sp. 1580. Next base: position 37 of record NZ_JAWOVT010000191.1, on the reverse strand, counting down.
TTGGCCAAATGAATTAATCAATAAATCACTCACAACA
>NZ_JAWOVT010000190.1:0-802 GCF_033340055.1 Vibrio sp. 1580 | reverse complement strand
GCGAGTATTGACTAGTAGTAACACGAGAAAACTATGCATAACAACACCAATGCTACTGAAGCTCCTAAGGGCAACTTTTGGATGTTCTTCATTCCATCCTTAATCGGTCTTCTGCTGTTTATGGCGCCTATTTCTTACAATGGCGACCTCACTATCCCTGTTGCAGTCATGGCAAAAGTCATTCCTGCCTTACTTGGCGATGCACTTATTGCTATCGTTACCGCTATTATCGCTTTCATGGCTGTCGCTTCTGTTCTTTGTAAAATTTTCAAGCCAGCAGCGATCCTTCGTAACGGTTTCTTAAACGGACTTTTCAACCCGTCTCCACTTTGGCTTGTTGTTCGCCTAATCGGTGGTGCTGCGGTATTGATGACGTTCTTCCAAGTAGGTCCAAAAGCGATTTGGGAAGAAAACACGGGCGGCCTTGTTTTAACTGGTCTTCTACCAACGCTATTCGCAGTATTCATTTTTGCTGGCCTTCTGCTTCCTCTACTACTTAACTTCGGTCTTCTAGAGCTATTTGGCGCGCTATTAAGTAAAGTAATGCGTCCAGTATTTAACCTACCTGGCCGTAGTGCGATCGACTGTATGGCATCATGGTTGGGTGATGGCAGTGTGGGCATCCTACTGACAAGCAAGCAGTACGAAAACAAGTTCTACACTCAACGTGAAGCGGCAGTTGTTGGTACAACGTTCTCAGCGGTATCGATCACATTCAGCTTAGTTGTTATTGCTCAGGTTCAACTTGAACACCTGTTCCTACCTTTCTACGGAGCTATCTGTTTAGCAGGTATCGTGGCTG
>NZ_JAWOVT010000189.1:0-802 GCF_033340055.1 Vibrio sp. 1580 | reverse complement strand
TTTTAAGATAGCGTCTAGCTCAGCAGAACCACCGCCCCAGCCATTAATCATAACGTCTTCACGGCCAAGTTCAGACAGTGCTTCGACGGCACCTAACGCAACGTCGGTAGAACAAGCATAAATGAACTCGACATCTGGGTACTTTTTCAAGCTCGCTTTTGCAGCTTCATACCCGGACTGTTTTGTCGCTTTTGTATAGTAAGCAGATTGTAGTTCAAACTGACTGTCTTGGTTCACTTGGTAAATGAATGTGTTACCACGGATATCGCTAATGTAGCCTTCAGAGAAGTACAAAACGCTGTAATGGGTATTTTTCGGGAACTGCTTGCCAAACTCCACAGCGAGTTCGCGACTGCCTTCAGCGTGATCGAAACCGACGTACATAAAAGGCTGTCGAGTTTCCCATTCACGGACTGGCGTCGTGATATTTTGCAGGATAAGTTTGGTTTTGGTGGAATCTAAAACGTGTTCGACAAACTTACGATGTCGGGTCGTATCGAGTGTAAAAATTAAGTAGTCGGAATTGCTTTTCAGTGCTTCCATCAAAGAAAGGCTTTGTTGTTTGATATCGGCGTTTGGTCGCGTAAACACTTGATTGATTTGGTAATCAATATTGAGTTTATCTAAGCGCTTCTCAAACGCGTCGATGTTTCTTATCCAGTAATCGGAAATCTGCTGCCCTGGATAAACAACGGAGATTTTTAATGGGTGTCTTTTTTCAGGGGCAATAGGCACAGGATCGTCTCTCACGGCCGCAGCCAGAGCATCCGTTAAGTGTTTCTGTTCTGGAAATTCATTTAAG
>NZ_JAWOVT010000188.1:0-803 GCF_033340055.1 Vibrio sp. 1580 | reverse complement strand
AAGATGAGCACCTAAGTCAGGTTGTAGCCCAAATCCAATCCATCGTGCTGGACTGTCAACAAGTCAATCGCGTGAATGGAGAATCCCTCAGCCGTGCTCAATTGAGTTTTAACAAGCTCAATAACATGCTTCAACACACTCACGGCAAGATCGGTATGACCTACAATGCCGGCGGCAAAACCCACACCATTTCAACGCTAGGCACCAATATTAAAGCCTAACGCTCTAGCCTCTCCTTCCTCATTAGGCAAAGCCATCAAATCAACCCATAAAAAAAGCGACCAATTGTTGCCAATCAGCCGCTCGAAAAGATTATCTGTTTATTTAGTGAAGTGGTTTTAGAACAAGGTTTGCTGACGCTTCTCAGGCACTTGTTGAACTTCACCGTAATCGCGTAGCTTATCCATCTTACGGATATCCAAACGTAACTCTGTTACGTAACTGTCTTCAACTAAGTAACTGCGCACGACCTCTGCACCGCGAATCACGCCATCGACCGCGCCACTCGTGCTTTCAATGCCAAGACGCTGATCTTCAAGTTCGGCTCGACCGCTTACTCGCATGCCGTAAACTTGCTCTGCTAACTCACGATACGCATCAATTTTTGATGCTCGCATCGCGCGCACACGTTTTTCTTCTACCGTGCGGCCAGTTTGTTCGCTTACGCTTGCATAACCTACCGCCACTAAAATTTCGTCTTGGCGCATCTGTTGTAATGGCTGACATCCCACAAGCACCAAGGTGGCAATAATAAATAATAACTTCTTCATGGTTCTATCCTATGGGCGGAGAAGCACAGTGTA
>NZ_JAWOVT010000187.1:0-804 GCF_033340055.1 Vibrio sp. 1580 | reverse complement strand
AGTTAGATACTCAATTCTGAACTATGGGTTACCTGATTTTTCATCAATGCCTTATAGCAGCCAAGATGGACAAAGTCAGTTGTGTGACATCGTTTATGAAGCTATTCGGGAGTTTGAACCTCGGTTAAGAAATCCGCACGTTCAAATTTCTGATGAAAAAAATGCGATAGATCGAACCTTACGGTTAGAAATTAGCGCAACTTGTTTGATTGATAATGACATCCACGAGTTGAAATTCAATTCGGAAGTCGAGCCTGTGAACTTAGGAATGAAGTTGAGTCGAGCGAAATGAGTGAAGAGTTTCTAAAATACTACAATCGTGAATTGGCCTATCTGCGACACAAAGGACAAGAGTTTGGCGAGCAATATCCTAAAATTGCGGCTAGGTTACGTATCAGCGAAGAACAAGTTGAAGACCCACATGTTGAACGTTTGTTGGAAGGTTGTGCTTTTTTAACCGCTCGGATAAGACAAAGTCTGGATAACAGTTACCCACAGTTTACGGAATCACTGATGGGACAGTTATATCCGGACTTTCATGCGCCAATTCCTTCGATGTCAGTAATCAAATTGAACTGTTCAGAGTCAACCACTAGTTCATTTGCTATTCCTGTGGGTGAAAGAGTCGAAGTTAGTGCCCCTGGATATCAAGATTGCCAGTTTCGAACCGGTTACCCGACAACAATGTATCCACTCGATATTATCTCTGGTTCATTTGAGAACGCGCCTTTCAAGCCTACTGGCTCTAAGTGGGAGCATAATGCGCACTCTGTACTAAGGTGTCAGCTGAGTGCTCATGATTCA
>NZ_JAWOVT010000186.1:0-804 GCF_033340055.1 Vibrio sp. 1580 | reverse complement strand
ACCGTACTTTCTGGAAGTGGGCAACCATGATTATCGATAGCAATACCACCAACATCATGTTCTTCGCGCTCAAATGAGATGCCATGTTTTTGCTCGATAGCATCTAGAACTTTATGCGCTTGAGCCATCACTTCTGGGCCGATGCCGTCACCAGGAAGTACGGCAATTTTGTATGATTTGTCTGTCATGTTATTCCTTTAATCTTCTAATTTTTGAGCTTAATTATTTGAAATCGTGTTGTGTGTCTCTGAGCGATAAAGCTCAGCATGACTATACCGTAGCAATCTTTTTCTGCTTCATCTCGGCAATGGTGTCTGCGCGATGGATGCTGTTGATAACATGCAATAGTGCTTGACCAGAAGCTTCTACGATATCGGTTGAAACGCCCGTACCGTGGTATTTTCTACCTTTGTAGTTGGCAATGATGTCTGCTTGACCTAGACCATCCTCACCTTCACCTTTTGCGGTTAGATCGAATTTATCTAGTACGATCTCGTAACCTGTCACGCGGTAGATACATTGGTATAGCGCATCAACAGGCCCATTACCGACCGCCGCTTCACACATTTCCGCATCACCACATTGCATCTTGATGCTAGTGGTTGCCATCACGCTGCCCGATTGCACGCTTAGGTAATTCAACTTGTAGAAGTCATCTTCTTCACGCAAGTTGGAGAAGTGCATTAGTGCTTCCAAATCGTAATCAAACACTTGGCCTTTACGGTCGGCCAGTTTCAAGAAATCGGCGTACAGTGCGTCTAGGTTGTACTCATCTTCTTTATAACCCATGGAATCCATGTGGCT
>NZ_JAWOVT010000185.1:0-805 GCF_033340055.1 Vibrio sp. 1580 | reverse complement strand
CAGCAAAGGAGCCTCCGATGGCTGGGGGGTCAGGACGTCTTCCAGCGCGCGGTATTTGGTAACATTTGGCAAATAAATGCGTCCATTCAGTCGTGAGGTTAACTGCCGGTAGAGCAGCCATTCGTAACGTTGCGGGTTAACGTTATCCTGTTTAACCAACCATGGGAGGTGCTTTTTCGGGATGAGCGACGTATCCATCGTCTTCAGTGGTCCACCGAATGCGATTTCCGTCTGCATCTGTTGAAGTTGGGCGACGACGGCTTCTGAGCCTTTACCGGCCTCACATTCAAGGCACAAGAACACCTGCCTTAACAGTTGCTCCAGGAGATTGCATTGTTCATCGTAATGTTGCCACTGGTACTCTTCCACGGTCCGTTTCTGTTTTTTCAGGTAAAGGCAGAGGGTCTGGATATCCCTGTCATTCATGACCTTCAATGCCTGTTGTCTGACTACTGAGAAGGGTTGATTATCATCAATGTTCTCATCCACAAACAGATGCAGTAACTCTGCCGCTTTCGTGACATTGTCCGCGGCTGACTGCCAGGACAGGAACACTGCTTGTTGTGCAAAGGTGTTGGCAGCTTCTTGTTGCTTGCGGATATGGTAAATGAACCCATCAGTTAACCGTTCCAGTGCCAGTTGTATCCGCTCTGTCAGGTGACATAGCAACCATAGATGCTGCTGTGCGCGTTTGAATCGTTTGAGTTTACTACCGTAATAGTTGATGAGCTCACCGAAGTGTTGTCGATTTTTAAGAGACAGATTAAGCCCATCGATAACGCCATTGATTTGCGTGCGCCATGGC
>NZ_JAWOVT010000184.1:0-806 GCF_033340055.1 Vibrio sp. 1580 | reverse complement strand
TGCGCGTAGTTGCTCGGCTGATCCCTTCCGAGGTAGGAATCGCATCGTAGCCATTAAATAGAGCAATCCAAGTTACCGTAATGGCAAACACAAAGCATTTGATCATGCTGTTGCCGATATCTTGTCCCAACTCAACAGAAGATTGCATGGCTGCCCAAAAGCTGCCGTGATCCACACCTTTCCAATCGACACCAACGAGCTGCGCCCCCCAGATGCCAACAGCCATGAAGATCATCGCAAGTAGTGGCATTGAGATAGCCCCAGCCCAAAAACGTGGTGCAATCACTCGTTTCAGTGGGTCAACTGCCATCATTTCTAAGCTTGAAAGCTGCTCAGTAGCCTTCATCAAACCAATTTCTGCCGTCAGCGCAGAGCCTGCACGTCCAGCGAAAAGAAGCACAGTAACCACCGGCCCAAGTTCACGCAGTAGTGACAACGCGACCATCTGACCAAGACTGCCTTCCGCGCCGTAATCCACCAGCACTACATAGCCTTGCAAGCTAAGAACCATGCCGATAAACAAACCAGACACGACGATAATAGCCAGTGATTGCACGCCAACGGAATACAACTGTTTGACGAGTAGAGGAAAACTTTTAGAGGGTTGAGGCTTAGAGAAGATAGCGCCAACAAGCATCAAGGTTGCACGGCCAAAAGCTTCACAGATGGCGATCGTGCGTCTTCCTAATGAAGCGACAAATTGAATAAAGCTAGCGACCATCAAATAGATCCTTTTCGATACTTTGCGCAGGAAAACGAAACGGCACAGGGCCATCTGCATCACCTTGTAAGAACTGCTGCACTCG
>NZ_JAWOVT010000183.1:0-809 GCF_033340055.1 Vibrio sp. 1580 | reverse complement strand
CCAAAGTGGAGTGGACGGATAAAAAGGTGGCAATCATCGGCGCTGGCCCTGCTGGTTTGGCAGCAGCAGACATTTTAGTTCGCAACGGTGTAAAACCGGTGGTGTTTGACCGTTACCCAGAGATTGGTGGCCTACTTACCTTTGGTATTCCTTCTTTCAAATTGGAAAAAGGGGTCATGGAAAATCGTCGTCGGGTATTTACCGAAATGGGCGTTGAGTTCCGCATGAATGTGGAAGTCGGCCAAGATGTGCAGATGCAAGAACTGCTTGATGAATACGATGCGGTTTTCTTAGGTGTGGGCACATACAAATACATGCGCGCGGGTTTGGAAAATGAAGACGCGCCGGGCGTTTATGACGCCCTACCATTTTTGATTTCCAATACCTATAAGGTTATGGAGCTAGAACATAACCAACCGTTTATCGATATGGCTGGCAAAAAAGTCGTAGTGCTTGGTGGTGGTGATACCGCGATGGACTGCGTGCGAACTTCGATCCGTCAAGGCGCATCTAACGTGATTTGTGCCTACCGTCGTGATGAAGAAAACATGCCAGGCTCCCGTCGAGAAGTGAAAAATGCCAAAGAAGAGGGCGTGAAGTTCATGTTTAACCTTCAGCCTTTAGGTATTGAGGTTGATGCGTATGGCAAAGTTTCAGGCGTGAAAGTGGTCAAAACTGCTTTGGGCGAGCCTGATGACGCAGGTCGCCGTCGCCCTGAACCTGTAGAAGGAAGTGAACACGTCCTACCAGCCGATGCTGTCATCATGGCATTTGGTTTCCAACCTCATCAAATGGACTGGCTGACTCCG
>NZ_JAWOVT010000182.1:0-809 GCF_033340055.1 Vibrio sp. 1580 | reverse complement strand
GATGGCGATCACTAACGCTAAGTTGGGCGCTGCTCATGGGCTAGCCTCTGCACTTGGTGGGAAACTTGATGCTCCGCACAGTGTGATAACTGCACGTTTAGCACCTCATGTGATGCAAGAAAACATCAATGCAGCAAAGCAAGCGGGCAGGAATGATGTGATCAACCGTTATCGAAAACTGGCTCAACTTGTCACGGATAGAGCGAATGCGAATGAACATGACGGCGTGCTTTGGGTCAAGATGGTGTTAGATAAGCTAGAATTGCCATTGCTTGGTAAGTTTGGTGTTTGCCAAACTTCGTTTGAACAGGTAGCAAACGATGCGCTTAAGTCTGTTGCGATTAAAGGTAACCCTTTACCTCTTAATCAGGAGCGTTTGGTGTTCATACTAAAACAAGTGTGCGATTGCAGTGGAGATTGTGCCGCAGAAAGCACGCCGCACATGAGTTCAGTAGAGGTATTGGAATCGAGAAGCGATTTATCGAGTGTGAATGAGTAAATACAAGTAAAGTCATTGCGAGAAGAAATAAAAAGGGGAACCAATTGGCTCCCCTTAATCAATGCTTAGTACTGACTTAGCTTGTCATAACGACTGTCTTTTAAGGCATCTTTCACGCGTTTTAGATTTTCGCGGAAACCTGTACCACGGCGAAGTGTAAAGCCTGTGGCTAATACGTCGATAACGGTCATTTGAACGACACGGCTTGCCATTGGCATGTATACGTCCGTATCTTCAGGAATATCTAAAGTGATAGCCAGTGAACTTGCTTTCTCTAATGGAGAATCTTTCGCAGTGATAGCGATGACAG
>NZ_JAWOVT010000181.1:0-810 GCF_033340055.1 Vibrio sp. 1580 | reverse complement strand
TAATGCAGGCCATGAAACTGGCGTGAGCTACCGTTGGAAAGCGACCGACAATTTCTCTCTAACGCCGGGCATTAACATTGATGCCAGCCCATCGGGTGCGTCAGTGTTCAAGTACAACTTGACTGGCGCGTACAAAATCAATGACGAGTGGGATGTCGCTGCGCGTATTCGTCATGGGTACAAAAACACGGACGACTCGCGTTACAACCAGCTCAACCTTTACGCAAACCGTAAGTTTGAATGGGGCAAGCTTGGCGTAGAAGCGGAGTACAAAGATATTCATGGTGGCGAAGGTGGCTGGAAAGACAAAGGTCATGATCCGCTGATCGACTTTACAGGCGAATACACCAAGCTGGAAAGTGGCGTGATTCCATTCTTCGCTATCGCGGCTATCACGCACAAGGGTGATGGCTCAGAGTTTAAAGATGAATATGTTCCTCGTTTCCGTGTCGGTTTGAAATACAACTTCTAACAAGGAAAAGTGACCATGAAAAAACACACTTTAGCCTTGTGTCTGGCGGCCATATTGGCCCCAGCCGCACACGCTGCTGAGATTAAGGTCGAAGACCTGACTTGGAAAGCGATCACTTTTGGTCAATCGACCGACATGAACTTTGGCTCAACCATTTTGCCGGAAAAAGTCGGCGTGAACCAAGTGACGGTCAATGGTGATGTTGTCGCTGCTGGTAAGTTAGCGTCCACATTTACCATTGAAAGCCGCGGCGGCAAGTTAGCTAACTCGCATGAAGGACTCACCTTTTACTACACCGAGCTACCAACCGATGTGAACTTTACCCTCAGTGCCGATGT
>NZ_JAWOVT010000180.1:0-810 GCF_033340055.1 Vibrio sp. 1580 | reverse complement strand
TTTTTGTATCTAAATCATATTTAGATGATGTGATTTGCGGCACAATAGTGGCTTCGCGTGATAATTCGGGACTGTTTGGCCTCCTTCACGTGAGAGTAAGCAACACCCTAAAAGGACTTAGACCTATCTATGAATCTAGAAACCATACCGTCTGGAGAGTTGACGGTATCTAACCAACGCTCCATTTCTCGACTTGTCGCTCAAGCCGGACAAATGCTGTTGGCCCATGGCGCAGAAAGTACGCTTGTGTGCGATATCATGCGTCGTATTGGCTTAGCTTGTGGCGTGCATGAAGTGGCTGTAGCCCTCTCAGCCAATGCCTTGGTTGTCACGACCGTAATGGATGGACACTGCATCACCACTACTCGAAGCTGTGCCGATCGTGGCATCAACATGCGCGTTATTACGCAAATTCAACGCATCTGTATCATGATGGAGCGCGGGTTACTCGATGCTGCCATGGCGCAGAAAAAACTGAATACCATCAGCCCAGAACGGTACAACCGCTGGCTAGTGGTGCTTATGATTGGCTTATCATGCGCGGCATTCAGCCATTTAGCGGGTGGCGATTGGGGCGTATTTATTATGACCTTCTTGGCCTCGGCTGGTGGCATGATCGTGCGCCAAGAGATTGGCCATCGTCACTTCAATCCATTACTTAACTTTGCTGCTACCGCATTTGTAACCACGTTGATTTCTGCTCAAGCTGAAATTTACCAAATTGGTAATTTACCAACCGTAGCGATGGCATCGTCGGTATTGATGTTGGTGCCTGGTTTTCCACTGATTAATTCGGTAGCAGACATGCTA
>NZ_JAWOVT010000179.1:0-810 GCF_033340055.1 Vibrio sp. 1580 | reverse complement strand
CCTAAAACACTGACCTTCCCGGTACCAAACGAAAATCGCTCATTGTTCGCATTTTGCTTAGCATAGCGATAAGCGAACAAGGTGATGCAAAATGCCGCAGCATGAGTGCCCATGTGCCATCCATCGGCGAGTAAGGCCATAGAGCCAAAAAACGTGCCCGCAGCAATCTCAACCACCATAGTGACAAGCGTCAGAATGAGAACATAAAAAGTTCGCTTTTCACCTTTATGGTTATGAGAAACAAAATCGTGCGTGTGTTGTGCTATTGCCATAGATAAATCATATCCCTATTGCTTATTTTGTTTGATAGTCAAAATATTTGATTTAAATTTAGTTTGATCATCAAACAAAGTCAACATAGAAAACTAAGAAAGGCGTTCATCACTGCACTCAAGATTGGCCAATCTGATGCCTTCCCGCATGAACATATGCGGCGTTGTTTGGGAATCAGCCGCTTATACGTTAAGCTGCCGTTACTCAACTAAAAGATAGAAAGCGGATAAGCAGATGGAACATGTAGGTTCTCGTGCACTGATTGTTGAAGGCGGCGCAATGCGAGGGGTATTTTCTTGCGGAATACTCGACCATTTTTTAGCTGCGGACTTTTCTCCCTTCGACAGCTTTTGGGGTGTATCGGCTGGCGCAAGTAATCTTGCCGCTTATTTGGCAAAAATGCCGGGCAGAAACCTAAAAATCTATCTCGATTACAGCCTAAGAAATGAGTTCATCACCCCCAGCCAGCTCATACGCGGTGGTGATGTCATGGATTTGGATTGGATGTGGCAAGTAACACTTGAAGAGTTAGGCATT
>NZ_JAWOVT010000178.1:0-811 GCF_033340055.1 Vibrio sp. 1580 | reverse complement strand
ATGTCTAAGCCTTTTACTGCAAACAGGCCAGTATTTTTTGCGGTGAGCGTGTACGTCAACACGTTAGCGACTTGATATTCAACTGGCGTTACCGCTGCATCTAGCGTGTATTTGTATTCGGCAGGTTCAAACGTGACGCTGGTTGTATCAACGAATGTATTCTCTGCCCCAGCAATCATCGCTTTTACTTGTGCTCCACCTAATACGATGTTTTCAGCACTCTCATGAGACACTGTCGCGCTAACATGATAAGTAACTCGACCAAATGGCAGCAATGTCGCGCCAGTCACTTCTAAGTTCGCATTGCTAGATGCGTAACTACCAGCGATTGAACCTAGACTGTGAGTGTCTGATATCGATACGCTCTGAAAGGCTTTTTGGTCGCCCGACATGACATCCCAAACCGCGTTTATCACTGAGACATCTGCAATTGTGTCCGCCGTTGTATTTTTTACCTCAATCGAATACGAAATTTCTTCACCATTTTCATAATGACTCCCAGAAGCAGGACTAAATGAAATTTCCACCTCTCCTGCTGCTAGAGCGTTTGCAGAGGTAAATAAGGCAACTAAGAGTAAGGTAAAACAACGCTGAACCATCGACACAGTACTTTCCAATTTATATAAAATTCTTATGAATTACCGAGAGTAAAATGAACACAAAATCGTCAAAATTTTGAGGCGACGAATTTTTGACGACAATTAATCAATAAATGTCACGATATGGTCAATTTTTTATTTAATAACCATAAATAGGTAGATATATAATCTTATGATTGCACATCCAATAATTAATAACGTTCTAAAACCAT
>NZ_JAWOVT010000177.1:0-814 GCF_033340055.1 Vibrio sp. 1580 | reverse complement strand
CCCCGAATCACGCCTAAATCCACCAGCAAAATCACATCACCTGATTACCCGCATGATTTTACTGACGTCGCCGACGGGAAATCCACCGAACCTATATTACCGCCGCCACCGTCGAGAAAATGTAGAAAACTGTGTTGGAAAGACAGGAACAGTACCGGAAAAGACAGGAAAAAACCCCTAGGCGTAACAAGCAGCAAAACGAATTTATATTATTGAATTGTAAGAGCCCTTACTGGATTCGTCCGGTAGGGGCTTTCTTATTTCTAGCTCAATGAAATAAAGGAGTTTCTATGAACCAAGCCAAAAACAGCAGGAAGAATGCAGGAGTTGATACATCTAAAGCCACGCCAGAAGGCAATCCATTCTCTACCATTCTCGAAACAGGTGAAGCACCCAAACTAGGAGCAAAAGCCCAAGGAAAAATCCTCTATGAAATTGCTCAACATAATGAGGACAAGCAGCTCTATTTTCGAATTGCCGGACAAAGTGGTGGGGCAGGATTGCATTCAAAACACTGGGTTCCACTTAACGAACTATTCCAGTTGATCGAATCTCAAGGTGATAACCCGTGGAAAAGTCAGGTCTATAAATCCCTATATCCTTCAGGTTCAGCCAATAACCAAGGTTTCTGTGCCTCAATAGTTAGAGACTTAGGTCTAGCCAAAAAGTCCGAATCATCAATTTATCTTCACGTACTAGGCGACGAATACCAACAGCTAAAAGCAGAGCTGTTAGCGCTCGCAGACAAGAAAACAAAATAACCCTTCCATTTATCGTCGTTGACGTCGTTTCGACGACGCCGACAGCAATCACT
>NZ_JAWOVT010000176.1:0-815 GCF_033340055.1 Vibrio sp. 1580 | reverse complement strand
ACCACAGTAAAGTAAATCCACATACCTGATATATCAACGATTGATGCAAGCACAGGGCTCACCAATACGGCTGGGTCTAGCTTGCAAGCACGGGCAATTATTGGCAACAAACCGCCAAGCGTTGTGGAAATTGAGACTTGAATAAACAAAGCAACGGCGATTGCAAGTGCGATGTCTGTCAGTTCAAAGCCCCCCGTAGATTGGCCAGCACTAAAAAGCATAATGCGTCCAACCATAACTATTGCGATCGCTAATGCGAGACACAGCGCTACGCGACTTTCTTTCCAAAGTACTGCTAACCACTGACGCTTTTTAAGCTCACCTGTGGCCAATGCACGAATGACCAATGTGGCCGCTTGAGTACCCGTATTACCACCAGCCGCCGCAATCACCGGCATGTACACTGCAAGTAAAACCAGTTGGCTCAATGTATCTTCATACTGAGCAATAATCAGCCCAGAAACGATCCCCAATAAAGCGAGAGCAATAATCCAGCCTATTCGCTGCTTTACATGCTCTAGTACGCCTGTTGATAAGTAACCGTCAGGAGTATCAACTTCCGACACATGCAAACCCAATTGGTGCGCATAGTGACGCGCACGCTTATCATGACCCGCATGCTCAAGTTGAGACATCAAACTGTTCACATACCCTACAGAACAGTGCTTCAAAATCCCCACCGCTTCATCTATTGGCATGATGGTGAGCAAATGAAGTTGCTGCTCTTGATCGTATTTCAAAAACGCATTGCGAGCTGCACCAATTTCTACTTCAGAAAAGTTTGGTGTTGTTTCAATAAAAGTGTTGTTCATTAC
>NZ_JAWOVT010000175.1:0-817 GCF_033340055.1 Vibrio sp. 1580 | reverse complement strand
ACGCCGTGTTTGGTAACCCTATCGGGCACAGCAAGTCGCCATTTATCCATCCACTCTTTGCTCGTCAAACTAATCAGTCCCTAACATACACCGCAGAGTGTGCGCCTGTGGGTGGATTTATCGAGGCGGCGAAAGCATTTTTTGCTGACGGCGGCAAAGGCTGTAACGTGACCTTGCCTTTTAAAGAAGATGCCTATCAATTTGCTAGCCGTTTGACCGAGCGTGCTCAGCTTGCTGGAGCAGTGAATACACTTAAGAAGCTTGATGATGGTGAAATCATTGGTGATAACACTGATGGTGCAGGCTTAGTGCAGGACTTGTTGCAACATCAAGTCGTTTTAGAAGGCGCACGTATCCTGATCATAGGAGCTGGTGGTGCCGCTCGAGGTGTGATTAAACCATTGCTCGATCAAAAACCAACATCTCTAACGATAACTAATCGTACATTTTCCAAAGCCGAAGAATTGGCAGAATTGTTTTCTGCGTATGGCCCTGTTACAGCAAAAGAGATGAATACCATTGCTGAAGAGTTCGATGTCATAATCAACTCTACGTCTGCATCATTGAGTGGTGAGTTACCTGCGATCTCTTCCTCGGTGTTCGCCGCCAATAGTACAAGCTACGACATGATGTATGGCAAAGGTGATACCACATTTAACCAATGGGCTAAGCAACACGGTGCGGCACATGCTTATGATGGTTTAGGTATGTTAGTTGGCCAAGCTGCTGAGAGTTTTATGTTATGGCGCGGTCTTCGTCCTGGGGCCAAACAGATTTTGCGTGAATTAAGAAAGAACCTTGAAGGTCAATAAGCGAT
>NZ_JAWOVT010000174.1:0-819 GCF_033340055.1 Vibrio sp. 1580 | reverse complement strand
TAATTGGTCAGGTACTTTACAGCGTTGGTGGTTCAGACGACTCAAGTAAGGAATAACTATGTTAGCTAGACTATTACTTTCATTTTCAGTGGTGCTTACCGCTTTTGGTGTTGGCGCGGCAGAAGTGGATAAAACTCAGCCATATCAAATGATGAAGCAAGTGGCTGAAGTGACATTTGCTCGACTAAAAGCAGAACAGCCAAAAATCAAACAAGATCCTAATCTATTAAAGGTGATTGTTGAGCAAGAGCTGATGCCTTACGTCAACGACCGTTACGCAGCACTGAAACTGCTTGGCCCTAACTTGAAAGGGGCAAAACGTGAAGACGTGCTAGAGTTTGTCGATGCGTTCCGTGCTTACTTGATTGCGTCTTACGCACAAGTCTTGACGCAATACAGCGATCAACAAATTGAGTTTGGTCCAGAGCCGAAATTAGACGACTCTAAGCGTATTACCAGCATCAAAGTTGAGATCATTGATGCGCCTCGTCCAAACATCAAACTAGAATTTAAACTGCGTAAAGACAACAAAACTGACGAATGGGAAGCGTTCGACATGGTTGCAGAAGGCATTAGTTTGCTTTCAAGCAAGCAATCTGAGTGGAATACCAAAATTCGCCAAGACGGTATTCTTGCGGTAGCGCAAGACCTTGAAAAACTTGCAGCGGAGCCAATTCGCTTTGAGGCAAAAAAGTAATGACTCAGTCTCACGCACAGTGGCAGTTGCAACAAGACACGTTAACACTAACGGGGGCGCTGGATAGAGACTCAGTGCCGTCATTGTGGGCCTTTGCCCAGCAGTGGAAACCGTCGCAAAAA
>NZ_JAWOVT010000173.1:0-820 GCF_033340055.1 Vibrio sp. 1580 | reverse complement strand
GGCACTGTTGCAAATAGTCGGTGGTGATAAACTTATCATCCCCTTTTGCTGATGGAGCTGCACATGAACCCATTCAAAGGCCGGCATTTTCAGCGTGACATCATTCTGTGGGCCGTACGCTGGTACTGCAAATACGGCATCAGTTACCGTGAGCTGCAGGAGATGCTGGCTGAACGCGGAGTGAATGTCGATCACTCCACGATTTACCGCTGGGTTCAGCGTTATGCGCCTGAAATGGAAAAACGGCTGCGCTGGTACTGGCGTAACCCTTCCGATCTTTGCCCGTGGCACATGGATGAAACCTACGTGAAGGTCAATGGCCGCTGGGCGTATCTGTACCGGGCCGTCGACAGCCGGGGCCGCACTGTCGATTTTTATCTCTCCTCCCGTCGTAACAGCAAAGCTGCATACCGGTTTCTGGGTAAAATCCTCAACAACGTGAAGAAGTGGCAGATCCCGCGATTCATCAACACGGATAAAGCGCCCGCCTATGGTCGCGCGCTTGCTCTGCTCAAACCCGAAGGCCGGTGCCCGTCTGACGTTGAACACCGACAGATTAAGTACCGGAACAACGTGATTGAATGCGATCATGGCAAACTGAAACGGATAATCGGCGCCACGCTGGGATTTAAATCCATGAAGACGGCTTACGCCACCATCAAAGGTATTGAGGTGATGCGTGCACTACGCAAAGGCCAGGCCTCAGCATTTTATTATGGTGATCCCCTGGGCGAAATGCGCCTGGTAAGCAGAGTTTTTGAAATGTAAGGCCTTTGAATAAGACAAAAGGCTGCCTCATCGCTAACTTTGCAACAGTGCC
>NZ_JAWOVT010000172.1:0-822 GCF_033340055.1 Vibrio sp. 1580 | reverse complement strand
TTACCGTTGATACCGAACGCCATCATTGTGCCATCGAGTTTCGATTCTTGGCTCATCTTCAAACGCTCAAGAGCAGCAATCATTTTCTCTTTACCTACTAAACGCGCTGCACCTGCATCGGCATGGAATTCACGGTGACGGCTGTACCACATAGTGATGAAGCTTGCTAAGAAACCAAAGACAAGTTCCAACACCATAGACACACCAAAGTACACCATCATGTTCGTGCCTTGGCCTTCTTCATCGTCGTTCGATGCCACGATATTGGCGATAAAACGCGATAGGAAGATAACAAACGTGTTCACAACACCTTGCATTAGCGTCATCGTGACCATGTCACCATTCGCAATGTGGCTCACTTCGTGCGCCAGAACAGCTTCAGCTTCATCACGCGTCATGTTGTGTAGAAGACCAGTCGATACAGCAACCAGTGAATCATCACGCTTAGCCCCTGTCGCGAATGCGTTGATGTCTGCAGAATCATAAATCGCTACTGTTGGCATACCAATGCCCGCTTGTTGCGCTTGACGGCCTACCGTCTCAAGCAACCAATGCTCTGTTTCGTTACGTGGGCTTTCAATCACCATGCCGCCAACTGAGCGTAGTGCCATGCCCTTTGACATCATTAACGAAATCAATGCGCCACCAAAGCCAAATACGGCTGCCATGACAAGTAAACCAGACAGACTGCCTGGTTGCATTCCAGTGGTCGCGTAAACAATATTCAGAACAACACTAAGAACCAGCACAACAGCTAGGTTAGTTGCTAGGAATAACATAATTCGCTTCATTACTTTTCTCCGAGGAAGCTTATCGTTTTTT
>NZ_JAWOVT010000171.1:0-823 GCF_033340055.1 Vibrio sp. 1580 | reverse complement strand
CACTGAAACGTCTTGACGCTGTGTACGCTGCATACGCAGAACCAGATGCAGACTTTGATGCGCTAGCGAAAGAGCAAGGTGAACTAGAAGCTCTGATCCAAGCAAAAGACGGTCACAATCTAGAAAACACGCTAGAGCGTGCGGCAGATGCACTTCGTCTACCTGAGTGGGACCAAAAAATCGCTCACCTATCTGGTGGTGAACGTCGCCGTGTAGCAATTTGTCGTCTGCTTCTATCGAAACCAGACATGCTACTACTCGACGAACCAACCAACCACTTGGATGCAGAGTCGGTTGCATGGCTAGAACGCTTCCTAGTGGATTACTCTGGCACTGTTGTGGCGATCACCCACGACCGTTACTTCCTAGACAACGCAGCAGGTTGGATTCTTGAACTTGACCGTGGTGAAGGTATTCCATGGGAAGGTAACTACACCTCTTGGCTAGAGCAGAAAGATGCACGTCTACAACAAGAAGCATCACAAGAAAGCGCTCGCCAAAAGACCATCGAAAAAGAACTTGAATGGGTACGTAAAAACCCTAAAGGTCGCCAAGCAAAATCTAAAGCACGTATGGCGCGCTTTGAAGAGCTACAAAACACTGAGCACCAAAAACGTAACGAAACCAACGAGCTGTTCATCCCACCAGGTGAGCGTCTAGGTGACAAAGTGATTGAAGTGAAGAACCTGACTAAGTCGTTTGACGGTCGCGTTCTGATTGATGACCTATCGTTCAACATGCCTAAAGGTGCAATCGTGGGTATCATCGGTGCCAACGGCGCGGGTAAATCAACGCTATTCAAGATGCTAAGCGGCACTGAACA
>NZ_JAWOVT010000170.1:0-825 GCF_033340055.1 Vibrio sp. 1580 | reverse complement strand
GTAAAGTTGTAGCTGCCGTCGGGATTGACTGTTAATGTAAATACCGGATTTGTCCCTGCCGTTGCCGTATAGGTGAAGCTGCCATCAAAATTGGCAGTTTCCGTCATTGTGACGGCTACGCCTTGTGAGGTTAATCCATCAACAGGTGTCGCATTCGAGTCAAGCTGGTAACTCACAACTCTGTCTGCACCTTCAGTGGTCGTAAACTGGCCATCAATTGAAACTGGGTCGTTTTGGTCTGAACCGATACCAGCCAGATCGTCTTCATCAACACTGATCGCTTCAAAATCCGTTACAACTGGCAATGAGTCAACGATCGTGACTGGCAACGTAATTTTGCTCGTGTCGCCATCAAAATCCGTCGCAATGATGGAAAAGTCCAACGTTAAGGTGTCACTATTTGGAGCATGATCAACAGCCCCTTGCAGTTCAAACGAGTAACTCCCGTCACTGTTTACCTGTAACGTAAATACCGGATTGCCGTTTGCCGTCGCCGTGTAGGTAAAGCTACCGTCGGCATTACTGACTTCGGCCAACGTGATAACTTGACCGTTGGAGGTCAAACCGTTTAACGGGTCTGAACCTGTTTCAAGCTGGTACTGAACCACACCATCTGAGCCTTGCGTGGTCGTGAACTGCCCTTCAACCAACAGTGCGTTTGATTGTCCACCATTCGTAATTAAGTCATTTTCATCTACAGTGAGAGGCTCGACATTCTCAATCGTAGGAACGTCATCTTGAATGGTGACAGGCAAAACCATGGTGCTGGTATCGCCATCAAAATCCGTCGCGATGATGGAAAAGTCCAACGTTAAGGTGTCACTA
>NZ_JAWOVT010000169.1:0-826 GCF_033340055.1 Vibrio sp. 1580 | reverse complement strand
CAAATGCAGCGGCGGAAGAGCGCAGCTACATCCTTGCGACCGCTTCTACTGGTGGCACTTACTATCCAGTTGGGGTGGCTTTGGCGACATTAAGTAAAGTGAAACTCGCACCAAAGCACCACTTCTCCCTTTCTGCTATCAGCTCTGCTGGCTCTGGTGAAAACGTTAAACTATTGAATGAAAACGAAGCACAATTTGCGATTTTGCAAGGTTTGTACGGTGCGTGGGCTTGGTCGGGGGAAGGTCCTTACGAGAAAAGCGGTCGCCAAGAAAAGCTGCGTTCAGTCTCAATGCTATGGCAAAACGTTGAACACTTCATTGTTCGTAGCGACTTAGCAAAAACCGGCACGGTTAGTGATCTGAAAAACCTCGAAGGGAAAAAGTTCTCTATCGGTAAAAAGAACTCCGGTACTGAGAACTCAGGCCGTCAGATCATGAAAGGCCTGAGTGTTGACCCAGATAAGTTCAACCTTGCCTTTATGGGGTATGGCGGCAGTGCAAGTGCGCTACAAAATGGCACTATCGATGGCATGAACACGCCAGCAGGTGTTCCTGTTGGGGCGGTGACGCAAGCATTTGCGGCGCTAGGCAACGATATCTCGATTCTTTCGTTCACTGACGAGCAAATCAAGCAAGCCAACGGCAACTACAAGTTGTGGACCAAGTACGACATTCCTGCCAACACTTACCCAGGTTTAGATAAACCAATCACGACGATTGCTCAGCCCAACTTCCTTGCGGTTCGAGACGATATCTCGGAAGAGGACGTTTACCAACTGACCAAAGCCATTTACGAGAACCTTCCGTTCTTACAAGGCATCCACAA
>NZ_JAWOVT010000168.1:0-829 GCF_033340055.1 Vibrio sp. 1580 | reverse complement strand
CACAGTTTATTGGCACAAAACGATGTGATTTGCGTTGGCTTGCTTTATGCAGACTGGTGGCAACTAGCTCTTTGCCACAGCCCGTTTCACCATAAATAATGACGTTGGTATCAATACGCGCTAGCTTTGCAACTTGTTCACGCAATTGCTGCATGACTCGGCTTCGGCCAATCAGTACTTCCTCGAGCCCACTTACGCTCGCAAGATATTCTTGACGATCTTGCGTTGACGTCTGCGCTCGATAAGTCTCGACCGCTTCCGTCACACGTTGCGAGAGTCGCTCTGGCTGAAATGGTTTCTCAATAAAGTCAAATGCGCCCTTTTGCAACGCACTCACCGCCATATCCACATCCCCATGTCCGGTGATCAGGATAACGGGCGTTTGGATATGATGGTCAATAAGGCTTTCTAAAATCGAGAGGCCATCGCTATCAGGCAAGCGAACATCACTGACAACAGCATCAAACTCTTGACTTAGTATCGCCGCCTTTCCAGCGTCACCGGTACTGAATGCCTCAACGTTAAATCCGGCCAGTTGCAGCCATTGGCTAGTTGCCTGACGAACAATGTCATCATCTTCAATAAGTGCGATGTTGGGGGTGCTTTCAAAAGCCATGAATTACTGCCTGTTTAAAACGTCTTTCGTAACGGTAGCAAAAACCACGAGGGAGAAAAGGAGCTAGATCTCACTTCTTAATTACAACTCTTTAACATCCAATCAGTTAGGCGCACTCTGTCTCAATCTGGATAAGTAATCACTGTGAACCGCACAGGAAAAATCTAAATCAGCAAACCTGCATGTGGATTGGGTCATCAATCAGGACGAAGC
>NZ_JAWOVT010000167.1:0-830 GCF_033340055.1 Vibrio sp. 1580 | reverse complement strand
ATTTTTACCCTATGCGCTTGTGCAATCAGAGGGGTTAATCTTGTTGTATACCTTCCTTACGTGTTATCCGCGAGCACTTGTTTTACTTACCTTTGGGCAAGTCGAACTTTCACGCTCGAGCAAAAACATCAATCTGTCGTCATTGCCCTAATCCTCGGTTACACCCTCACTTTTTACCTGTACTTTTTCTTAGGCGGGCATTTTCTTTTTTCGTCGTTGGTGACGATCAACCTACTCTTGACCATGGTTGAGTTCGGTGTTTTTTGGTCGTTCTTTACCTACGCCTTATCAATGACTTTTTGCTTTTACATTGATTTGATAACGGCAGGGAATGACCCTTTTAAACTCCACGCTTTAAAAGAATTTTTCATTCAAAGTACGTTTTTATTTTTGTTCAACCTGTTTATTTACAAAGGGCTACGCTCTATCGAGTGTTATTGGCATGGCATTTGGCAAACACAATATGAACAGGTGGAAAAGCTTGAACGATTACTCGAAATCGACGAGCTCACTGGGTGCTATTCCCGCTTTAAAGGCAATCAACTGATCGAACAACAGATTCAACGTGCCCAACCGTTTACTCTGTTGTACATCGATCTTGATGGCTTTAAAGCCGTGAATGATGAATTCGGTCACGACGCCGGAGATAAGGTGTTGCAGATCACCGCCCAACGTATTTTGCATCTGTTAGACGACGGCCAGTTCGCGACACGCATCGGAGGCGATGAGTTTATTCTGTGCCTGCCAAACATCGAAGACACCAAGGAGTTAGAACAGTTTCAGTCTTTGCTGCATCACGCATGCAGTGAACCCATTTTTATCCATTTTCA
>NZ_JAWOVT010000166.1:0-834 GCF_033340055.1 Vibrio sp. 1580 | reverse complement strand
AGACAATTTGGCAAAACTAGCTGGTGAGCTAGATCTTGGCAAAAAAGCGCCATCAGAAAGTACTGAGGGAGCAGAATAATGACGACTCAAGTTGAAAAACAACTCGATCCTACGGTGGGTGAACAAACCACTTCATTTCTTGAACAGGCTATTGGTGCGACGAAACAAACAGAAGCATCGAGAGCAGAAGAGCTGATCAAGACACTGACTGAAGAAGCGATGAAGGGGACGGTTTCTTGGAATAAAAACCTAACCGTAACTTTCCGTGAAGCGATTAATTTGCTTGATAGACAGATTTCAGAGCAGCTTTCTGAAGTTATGCACCATCCTGAGCTACAAAAGTTAGAAGGCTCATGGCGTGGGCTGAATTACTTAGTCATGAATTCTGAGACAAGTTCTACGCTGAAAATTCGCATGATCAGCATCACGAAGAAAGAGCTTCATAAAGACTTAAGTAAAGCGGTTGAATTCGATCAAAGTCAAATCTTTAAAAAAGTGTACGAATCTGAATTTGGTAGCGCTGGTGGTGAACCGTATGGTGCTTTAATTGGTGACTACGAGTTTACAAACCATCCAGAAGATATTGAGTCTTTGCGTTTAATGTCGAATGTTGCTGCTTCGGGTTTCTCACCATTCTTGTCTGCTGCTTCTCCTGCGCTATTTGGTTTTGATGAGTGGACAGAACTATCTAAACCGCGCGATTTAGATAAAGTCTTTGAGTCGTTGGAATATGCGCAATGGCGCTCTTTCCGTGAAAGTGCAGATTCTCGTTTTGTAAGCTTAACGATGCCTAAAGTATTAGCTCGCTTACCATACGGCCAAGCTACCTCTCCT
>NZ_JAWOVT010000165.1:0-834 GCF_033340055.1 Vibrio sp. 1580 | reverse complement strand
TCGCCTCTGACTGCCAAGGCATCCACCGTGTACGCTTAGTCACTTAACCATACAACCCGAAGGAGTTTCGAGTTGATAATCAAATCACCAAAGTTGTCTCTCATTATTTGAATGAGCGAGAGACATTCGATTTTGCCGGACTCAAATTCCAAGAACACTTGAATGTGTTTTTAGTTGTATTCATAAATGAATACTTTGAGAACTTTACAAACAACAATAAATTGTTGTTTTGTCAGCTTTCCAAATTGTTAAAGAGCTAATCACTTCTAATGAAGTAACCATTTTTAAAAACTCTCAAGAGAGAATGTTCAAAGATGGTGGGCGATACCGGGCTCGAACCAGTGACCCCCTGCTTGTAAGGCAGGTGCTCTCCCAACTGAGCTAATCGCCCACATTAGTTTTACTTCTTAGTGGAAGAAGTTCCTCGAATGGTGGAGCTATGCGGGATCGAACCGCAGACCTCCTGCGTGCAAGGCAGGCGCTCTCCCAGCTGAGCTATAGCCCCATCGAGAAATGGTGGGTCGTGCAGGATTCGAACCTGCGACCAATTGATTAAAAGTCAACTGCTCTACCAACTGAGCTAACGACCCAATGGTATCCCGTAGGGGAGTCGAACCCCTGTTACCGCCGTGAAAGGGCGGTGTCCTAGGCCTCTAGACGAACGGGACACTAAGTGAACATCTTGGGGGATGTTCTATCTCTTAAACTTCATAAACCGTATCAATCTGTGTGAACACTCATCGCAATAATCATCGTTTAAGGAGGTGATCCAGCGCCAGGTTCCCCTAGCGCTACCTTGTTACGACTTCACCCCAGTCATGAACCACAAAGTGG
>NZ_JAWOVT010000164.1:0-835 GCF_033340055.1 Vibrio sp. 1580 | reverse complement strand
GTCGATGAAAATGATCTGCCGCTTTAATACTTGCTGGCCCAGTACGACGTTACCAATTAGCGCAATCACGCCGCACAAAATAGCCGGCGCTAACCATGTGTATTCAGTCATGATCAAAACTTCACAGCACTAGGAGAAACAAACACATCGAGTAACTCGGCAATCACTTCATCGTACAGCTCATCTAAGTTCTGCTCTTTTGACACCGTCAAAGGCAATTGGACGACAGGTTTGTTTGTTCGTTGTTGCAACCACATTGCGGGGCGTTGATCTTGGTGAGACGAATACACAATCGCATCAAACGAACTTGCGTCCAACTTGGTCAGTGATTGCAGATGAGAGGTCGTCGGCGATACCCCTGGTTTGGGCTCAAGATCCGCGACTTGAACCATACCTAGCCAATCAAATAAGTATCGGTAAGTGGAGTGATAGCCCACTACTCGCTTACCATTTAACGGCTTAGCTTTTGCTTCCCATTCGTTGAGTTTTTTTCGCCAATGCGCACGAAACTTCATCCCATTGAGC
The DNA here is from genome assembly GCF_033340055.1 of Vibrio sp. 1580. Classification (NCBI taxonomy): domain Bacteria; kingdom Pseudomonadati; phylum Pseudomonadota; class Gammaproteobacteria; order Vibrionales; family Vibrionaceae; genus Vibrio; species Vibrio sp. 1580. Next base: position 310 of record NZ_JAWOVT010000164.1, on the reverse strand, counting down.
TGGTAGGTTGGCGCATTTTCAGGATCAACCGCTTGCAAACGCTGAGTCACAACGCGCGAAAGCGTAATCATGTCATTCGCAGCAAACTGCACGTGCGGATTACCATGCGCATGAATGTCACCCATACTGCGATCCACATGTTGATGTGTATCCAGCATACGTACAAAACTGGCAGCGTAAATCATGCTTTTTGCCCCATTTTGCACCGCAGCATTTGAGCTTCGTGCCTGTAGCATAGGCAACCACCCTACTTCTAGCTCTGCTCCAGAACACATAGCCAAATCGGCTTGACGCATTTTCGCAATCAACG
>NZ_JAWOVT010000163.1:0-836 GCF_033340055.1 Vibrio sp. 1580 | reverse complement strand
AATACCGAGTGAATTGCAGCGCGTTAGAGGTCATTCTGTCTGGGTTCTACGACTCGATTGGCTTGTATAATCAGCCTTCGCGTAAAGAGATTGACGTAGCTAAAGAGTGGCTTGATATCTTACACATGCGTCACTACGAAAAGACATCTTTCAAACAGTTGGAATACGGTCAGCAACGCTTGCTGTTGATCGCGCGCGCTATAGTGAAGCAGCCAACGCTACTCATTTTGGATGAGCCTTATCAAGGTCTCGACTTTTTAGGACGACGCTTGGTAAAAAACACGTTGGAACTGATTGCACGTGAAAATCTCAGCCAATTGCTTTACGTCTCCCATTACCAAGAAGACAGCCTTGAGAGCATCAAAAACGATCTTGAGTTTGTCTTCGATGACGAAGCGCAGTGTTATCGCGCTCAAATTCATCACTGGTAATGCGTAACAAGAGCTAGGAAATCGGCTGTTGCGCAAGCAGGGAATATGGTAAAGGTTTGGAATACAGGTAGCCTTGATGGTATTGCACTCCCATATTTTTCAAATGCTCTGCTTGCGCCGGCGTTTCGACGCCTTCGGCAATCAACTTCACTTGCAGCTCGTCCGCAAAATGAACGATGGCATTCAATACGGATGCACTCACACTTTGAATGCCTATGGTTTCAACAAAACACTTGTCGATCTTCAAATAATCAATTTTCATGTGCTGCAAACAAGCTAACGACGTTTGCCCAGTTCCGAAGTCGTCGATCAGTACATCAATTCCGGGCACGCGCAACGCTGCAAGATGCGTCGTTGCTTCCCCATTGATCAACTGACGCTCCGTAATTTCGATGCCGAGGGACA
>NZ_JAWOVT010000162.1:0-837 GCF_033340055.1 Vibrio sp. 1580 | reverse complement strand
TTTGATTCTTCCTCATATCATTCCACGCAGAAAGAAATCACCTGCAGGTTGGGCATAACTGCCCCGCAAACTACCGGTTTGCACATAGCGGATACGAAAAAGGCCACATTCATGTGGCCTTTTGCTTATCTAATGGTTTCACGCGAGAGTACTAACCATCCCATTCGTAAAGCGCAGGGATTCGGATTTGCTCACCTTGGAATTCGACAATGACAGCCTGCGGCTGAATCTCTTTCAGCGTGACTTGTCCATCCACCACATCCCCTTGGTGATACTCCACGTTATTGATTTTCACCCAACGACGATTGGCATCACTGGCATACATGTGCGTTTGCAAATTAAGGGCCGGAAGACGTCCTTGCCACTGCTGCGCATTGCGCTCCAAGTCATTCACCTGTGACGGCGCAGAAGTCGGCGCATCGTTTTGAGACAGCGCATTTTCCACTTTTTTGGCGAGATCTGGAGACAAGGAAGACAAGTCTAGATCATCCAATGACAAACCTAAGTCGTCACGACGATGCGTAGATGCTGTGCTCGTGACGGGAGTAGCCGTTGTCGGATCTGGAGCCTCACCCTCGTTGGCATACTCGGAGGGTTGCAAGAATGTCCCAATGTCGCGAGATAACTCGGCACTCGGCCATTCTCGTGGCAGTTGAGCAAGATCCGTTGATTCTGGATAATCTAAAACTTCAAATGGTTGTACGACTTCCGCCACCACTACCTCTGGCGTAACCGCTTGAGTCTCTGGCGTAAGCAAATCTAAATGCCACGCAACCGCAATCGCTGACACGCTAATAGGCACAAGAAAGAGTCCAACATGTTTGATGACTGACATTA
>NZ_JAWOVT010000161.1:0-837 GCF_033340055.1 Vibrio sp. 1580 | reverse complement strand
TTCAACTTCCTTTTTATAGCCGGTTGAAGTCGTTTGGTATAGTAACATGCTTGGGCAATAAAAACGCCCGGCAATCCTCTTGATTGCCGAACTTATTTCTGCCTATCACGCTATTATTGACGAGCCATGCGATGATTATGAGCTGGCTTATCTTGTTCTGTCGAACGGTAAGGGTTGATATCCAAGCCGCCACGACGAGTGTAACGCGCAAACACCGTCAATTTGTTTGGTTGGCAGTATTTCATCAGGTCAGTGAAAATACGTTCTACACATTGCTCATGGAACTCGTTGTGTTCACGGAAAGACACCAAATAGCGCAGCAACTTCTCACGATCGATCTTGGCACCTTGGTAGCGAATTTCAACGCTACCCCAGTCTGGCTGGTTGGTGATCAAACAGTTCGATTTCAATAGGTGGCTATGCAGCACTTCTTCTACTTGCTCTTCGCCAGCAGCACCTGCTAGCAAATCAGCATCAAAATCGTAGCTGTTGATTTCAATGTCTTGGTCGTCAATGCATTCGCCTTCCATTGTCACGATAGGTTGGTTGGTGTAGTGACCTACAGGGTTCACTTCGACCAATACCTTTTCGCCCGCACACGCGGATAGGTCTTGCGTTAAACGCTCTGCTACTTCTTCCCAACTCGCGAAACGGGTTTGGTTGTAGCTATTTAGGTAGAGCTTAAATGACTTCGACTCAATTAAGTTTGCACTGGTTGCGGGAATGTACACTTCGCCAACGGCCACTTGAGGCAAGCCTCTGCTGTTTAGCCAAGACAGTTCGTACAGAGTCCAAATGTCATGTCCCAAGAAAGGTAAGGTGTCGCCTAGTTCAAGG
>NZ_JAWOVT010000160.1:0-839 GCF_033340055.1 Vibrio sp. 1580 | reverse complement strand
CGAGTCATTTATAAATCCTCGCAGCCTGATTACATAAGTTGCATATTATTTGTGCTAACTCTCAGATGCCGTGTTACCGTGCATCTGCTCATCCAAGTTCAATACTGTCAAAGCGTTGCTTACACTGGTAGCAATCACGTCGATTGCACCGGTACGTAACGCACCAAGTAATGCAAGCGGTTTACTGTTTTCAGCAGCGATAGCAATCACTTCTGCGATTGGCCGAAACTCTTCAATTCCAAGGCCAATGACACGGTCACTCATTACGGTGTTGGCAACGTTACCGTGAATATCAAAGAAGTCATAACCCGCAAAGTCTCCTACTACGCCTTGTTTTAGTCGAGATTGAACCACTTCATCTGGTGTAAACCACCCTAGATCGACCATGTAGCTGTTTTCGCTCATATCACCAATACCGACTAAAGCGACATCGGCTTTACGTGCCAAATCGAGCGTTTGTTTGACGGTCGCATTCTGCATGAACGCCATTTTTTGCTCGCGGTTTTCTGCATAAGCCGGCGCGTAAAGCGTTTCGGACGTTCCGCCGTACTTTTTAGCTAACTGACGACAAATGTGGTCAGCATTGTACATACCACCACGCGGGTGAATACCGCCGATACCACACACAAATTTGCAGTCTCGTGGGGTGATCACCCCAATATGATGAGCAACAGAAGAGACGTTACGCCCTTGTCCAACGGTCACCACCATGCCGTTTTTAAGCGTACTGGTGAGATAATTGGATACTAATCCCGATACCTGCAGTCGCTGCGCTTCTTCATTCGGCTGGTCAAGAGCGACAAGCGCGCGCTTTACGCCAAATCGCTCGATCAAACGTT
>NZ_JAWOVT010000159.1:0-840 GCF_033340055.1 Vibrio sp. 1580 | reverse complement strand
GATGTTTGTCGTAGATGGGCTCAGTCCATTGCCTTGCGTTAACAAAGGCACTGCATCGCCAAACTGCGGCTAAAACAATGCCAATGAACAAAACGACAATGAAGGCTTCGAGCTGATGCTGGGTAAACTGAATCAACTTTTCAGACAGTTCACACTTACTCGGCTCTTTGACTTTATCAGCTTTAACAACATGAGCATCATCGCTAGATAAAGCAGAAACCAAGGTTTGGTCATCACTCATCGAGCATGCCGAAACCAAACCAGAATTTTGCATCAGACACACGACGATGACCCAGCCAATCATTGCTAGCAGCCATTTCGCGCGCTTTTGAGGCGTGCCTTGTCGTGAAATCAATAAGCTCATAAAAAGTCAGATAAAGATGGATACGCAGAAAATAATACGCAAGTTGTCGTAAAGCTCAAGTCGTTCGACCTTGCTTGCCGATATGATTGGTAAATAATTGTGATAACCTTAAACCCATCGCTTTTTGCAACACGCTCATTATGCTCAATAAAGTTAATCTCGCCGACATTCGCTCGTTTGTTTTGATCGCCCAACTTGGCAACTTCACCAAAGCGGCGGAAGCTCTTTCCGTTTCTCGTTCTCACGTTTCTCGCCAAATCAGCGGACTTGAAGCGCAAATGGGCGTGACACTACTCAACCGAACCACACGCACGCTGCGTTTGACTCATGCCGGCGAGCGCTTTTATCACGACTGTGAAAAAGCTTTGCGAGACATCGACCAAGCGTTGATTGCCGCCGTCGATGATACTCAAGAGATTCGCGGCGTGATTCGAGTGAACTGTGTGGGTGGCTACATCGGCGAAGACATCATCGCC
>NZ_JAWOVT010000158.1:0-841 GCF_033340055.1 Vibrio sp. 1580 | reverse complement strand
GATTGATGTGAACCGTCTGCAATTTAAGCGAGGTTAAGGTGAAGCGAGCAGTACTTTACGTTGTAATCTTTATCGTTTGTTTTTCTGTTAGCTTGATCATGGGGTTACCTGTTTCTTGGGTTCTCCAGCAAGCCCCCACTGTGAAAGGGCTCGACATACAAGGTGCTCACGGTTCCGTTTGGCAAGGTCAGGCTTCTAGCGTGCGTTGGCAGCGTCAAAATCTAGGGCAAGTGAATTGGGATTTCCAATGGTCTAGCTTGTTTACCGGCAAAGCCGAATTTTCGGTACGTTTTGGGCGCGGCAGCGATATGAACATTCGCGGTCGAGGTTTAGTTGGATACAGTCTCAGCGATGGCCCTTACGCGGAAAATTTGGTGGCGTCGATCCCGGCATCGAAAGCCGTCGAACAAGCGCGCCTGCCGGTGCCTGTTAGTGTTGATGGCCAGCTGGAGTTGAACATTCGTCATGCGACTTACGCAGCTCCGTGGTGTAAAACTGGTGAAGGCACATTGGTTTGGAGTGCCAGTGGCATTCAAAGTCCAGTGGGAAGCTTAGAGCTCGGTCCTGTTATTGCTGATTTGAAATGCCAAGATAGCGTGCTAACTGCATCAGGTGAGCAAACCAGTAAGCAAGTTTCCTCGGCGTTTTCAGCGGAGCTGATGCCGAATCAACGCTATTCAACGAAAGCGTGGTTTAAACCTGGCGCAGATTTCCCATCAAGCATGGGGGAGCAGTTGAAATGGCTTGGACAGCCAAACGCACAAGGCCAATACGAGTTTGACTACAAAGGCCGATTCTAATCTCGAGCCAACGTAATACAGAAAAGAGCTGCCAATGTGCA
>NZ_JAWOVT010000157.1:0-844 GCF_033340055.1 Vibrio sp. 1580 | reverse complement strand
TGAACTGTGAAGTGTGATTTCTTAGAACATACGATGCGAAGTTTGTCAGCGTAGTCAGGCAGACCTAACTTCTGGATTGAGTGACCACTTAGCTTATCTGCGATCCAATCACGTGCCAGCATCAAACCCATTTGGTTACTTTGAGTGCCACCGCTAGTGAAAATACCATCGGCTTTTTCGCCTAAGTCGTACTTGCCGCACAGCCAATTGACCACTTTTTGCTCAACGTAAGTTGCAGAAGATGCTTGGTCCCATGAATCCATTGATTGGTTCAGTGCTGCAATCATCGCCTCTGCTGCAACAGCCGGCATTAAAGGAGGCGTATGCAAATGCGCGATACAATCAGGGTGTTGAGTGAAGATAGCGTTCTTTGCCACCAGCTCTGCCGCATCATCGATTACGGATTTAAGTGGTGCATTTTTATTGTCTAGGTCAACCGCGTTGATCGCATCTTCTAACGCTTTAGGCTCCATACCTGAGTATGGTGCGTTAACTTGTTCAAACACTGACTTCATTGCAGCAGTTGTGTGGTTCATTACTGATGCAAACTCAGCACTGCCTAGTTCACTGGTATGGATGAAGTGCTTTTTCCACTCTTCTTGTGGTGCAGCTTCAACGTGGCTACCGCCTGCGGCGATGATCGCTTCTTCAAGCACACGTAATGCGAAGTCAATCTGTTCGAATGAAATGATAAGTGGTGGAAGGAAGCGAATAACAGAACCTTCGCGGCCGCCTTTTTCAACCATCAAACCACGCTCAAGCGCAGCACGTTGAATCGCTAGGGTCAACTGACTGTCAGCAAGAGGTTCACCAAACTTGTTAAGCTCGCCGTTAGGATTCTTGA
>NZ_JAWOVT010000156.1:0-844 GCF_033340055.1 Vibrio sp. 1580 | reverse complement strand
ACTGGAGCGGCTTTTTGTTGTCTTTGATTTATCCCAAATAGCTTTTCACACCATCTAGGAACATCTGGGTGGAAATCATCACCAATAACAAGCCCATTAAGCGTTCCACCGCTTTCAGACCGCGTTCGCCCAACAGACGATTGAAAAAGCCATAGAACATCAAAATAAAGAAGGTCGCGCCCCACGCAATCACCACTGACGCTGAAAGTTCGACCAGTTTGTCGGGATGCTGGGAAGAAAGCAGAAGCAACGCGGCAATCACTGATGGGCCAGCAATCATTGGAATTGCCATTGGCACAATAAACGGCTCTTCACCCGCCGCTAACCCGGTGATGCTCCCTGCACTTGGGAAAATCATCTTAATTGCGATGATAAATAATATGATGCCACCAGAGATACTCAAAGTTTCCGGCTGTACGTGCAAAAAGCTCAAGATGCTTTGTCCGGCGAACAAGAACAACATCAAAATCAATAAGGCAAAAATCAGCTCGCGGATGAGCACCTTACGACGACGTTTGGGATCGATGTGTTTAAGAATGGACAACACAATGGGCAAATTGCCAAGAGGGTCCATGATAAGAAACAGCATGGTCGCTGCAGAAAGAATATCCATGTTCTGGCCTCGACGAAAAAAATGGCGACCAGTGTATAGTAAGGAGATTGTGCGAGTATACGGCTAAGGGCGAAATCAGATAATTCGCCCTCGATTACCGAAACAACCTCAGACGCCGCTTAATGGTTGCAAATACGCGCCATGTTGACGACGAACTTGCCTTCGAGTTCGCGAACCTTATCGCGCTGTAATAAAAAGGTTAGCGATGGAGCTCAGTTTTGATCATTAGAC
>NZ_JAWOVT010000155.1:0-845 GCF_033340055.1 Vibrio sp. 1580 | reverse complement strand
GCTTGCCTTCCAATGCCACTTGCATAAAGTCAATCCATGCTGGTTCTGCTGTTTTCGCACCTGATTCAGCACCAGATACTTGGCCTTGACCCAAATTGCTGTTCACCGTCGTGCGGCCTAACGCGCGTGAGTGATCATCGAAGCCCACCCATGCAATAGCAACCACGCCCGGACCATAACCGTTGTACCATGCGTCTTTTGAATCGTTAGTCGTACCAGTTTTACCACCAATATCACGACGCTCAAGTTTTTGCGCACGCCAGCCGGTACCGTTCCAGCCAGTTCCTTCACGCCAGTTGCCGCCACCCCAGATGTTGCTGTACATCATTTCACGCATCAAGAATGCGTTTTGTTCAGAGATCACTTGTGGTGCGTATTTTGGTTCATCATTTTCTAGTGCGTTCTCTGGAGCTTGGCCATCAACGGCAACGTCTTGCTCACCGAACTCACTGGCAAAGCGATCCATTTCTGGTTGTGGGCTCATTTGTGGGCAATCTTGATGACAAACGCTCTTAGGGTTGGCTTTAAACAAGAGTTCGCCAAATGCATCTTCAACGCGTTCGACGTAGAACGGCTCAACATAGTAACCGCCGTTTGCAAAAACCGAGTAACCTTGCGCCACTTTCATTGGTGTTAAGCTACCCGCACCCAAGGCGATAGTTTCTGAGCGAGGCACTTCGTTGATATCGAATCCAAAGCGAGTTAGGTACTGACGAGTTTCATCCAGACCCACTTCACGTAAGGTACGAACCGCCATTACGTTTTTCGATTGCGCTAAGCCAATGCGAAGGCGAGTTGGACCACCGTAAGTTGGAGGTGAGTTCTTTGGTCGCCATGCTGAGCCT
>NZ_JAWOVT010000154.1:0-847 GCF_033340055.1 Vibrio sp. 1580 | reverse complement strand
ATTCTAGTCGAAGTACATCATTAAAATGCAAGTAAACCATTAACGTCGACGAATTCTTGGCACCGGTTGGATGTTTGGTCGAGTCTGAGGTCTCTGAATATTTGGCTTGGTAATCGGACGCGGCACGTTATGCGTGGGTAATGGCTGTGTCTTCAATGTTGATTCTGGCAACGTCGTTTGTTTTGGTAATGTTTTTGTTTCTACACGCTGGGGACGCTCGTGCCATTTTGCTTGAATCGCTTGTTTTTGTTCATCCGGCAACGTCTGCCAGTGGTTATCCAGTTGTCGCTTCATGTTATCGAAGTTGGCGTTCATATCACCATCTTTCCAATCTTCAACTTTGTCTTTAATTGACTGTTGTTGATCGTCGTCGAGACCATTCCACCATACCTCGAGCTTTTCTCGATGGTCATGTCCGTTGTCACAGCAACCCGGATAATAGTAAATCCAATAGTCATCGTGACCATACCACCAAGGGTCGTAATACCCACTCGAATAATAGACAGATGAAGAACCAGTTGAAGGAGACGAGCATCCCACCAGCACTGTACCGCACAACAATACCAACAAACCCGCTTCTAGCTTCTTCATACTGACTCTCCTCTTTACTCTACATTGTATACTTACATCAGCTTTTTCGCTTTGTTGATGGACTCGATGATCGTCACTCTGTCTAAATTGGGGTCATTGGAATCTAGGAGTAGAACCCAAGTATCGATGGCTTCTTGAAAGCGGAAAGAAATGAAGTGATCGTTCGCTATCAACGACAATGCGGCTTCATTATAAGGTTCAAGTTGCAACGCCTGTTCTAATAGTAAACTGACTTCATCAGTCATCGCTTGTTTAT
>NZ_JAWOVT010000153.1:0-849 GCF_033340055.1 Vibrio sp. 1580 | reverse complement strand
GTTGAAACGCGCCCAACGAACATCATCAATCAAGCCAAGTTCACGAGCTTTTTCTGTCAAACGAAGGTCGGCGTTGTCTTCTCGAAGCAATAGGCGGTATTCCGCGCGAGAAGTGAACATGCGGTACGGTTCTTTGGTACCCATGGTCGACAAATCATCAATCAGAACGCCCATGTATGCTTGGTCACGGCGCGGGCTCCAGCCTTCTTTGCCTTGGCTGTACAAGCTTGCGTTCAAGCCCGCCATTAAGCCTTGTGCCGCAGCTTCTTCGTAGCCTGTTGTACCGTTGATTTGGCCAGCAAAGAATAGACCACTGATGAATTTAGTCTCGTAAGTTTGCTTCAAATCACGTGGATCGAAGAAATCGTACTCAATCGCGTAACCAGGACGAACAATGTGTGCGTTCTCGAAGCCTTTCATTGAACGAACGATTTGTACTTGAACATCAAACGGCAAGCTGGTGGAGATACCATTCGGGTATAACTCGTGCGTGGTAAGACCTTCAGGTTCAATGAAAATTTGGTGGCTGTTCTTATCCGCAAAGCGCATCACTTTGTCTTCGATAGACGGACAGTAACGTGGGCCAATTCCTTCGATCACACCTGCGTACATTGGGCTACGATCTAAGTTATTGCGGATCACTTCATGAGTTTGTTCATTGGTATGCGTAATGAAACAAGGAATTTGACGCGGATGGTGTTCGCGCTTACCCATGAATGAGAAAACTGGTGTTGGGTTGTCACCGTGTTGCGCTTCTAGCACTGAGAAATCAACCGTGCGAGCATCAATACGTGGTGGTGTCCCCGTTTTTAGACGATCCACTCGGAATGGCAATTCACGTAAGCGATC
>NZ_JAWOVT010000152.1:0-850 GCF_033340055.1 Vibrio sp. 1580 | reverse complement strand
GATCGCGTTCCCAATCAAATTAACTAAGATTTGGGTGATTCGTTCTAAATCGCCAATCAGAAACTCCGGAATGCCTAACTTCTTGTCGATAGAAAAATGAATGCGCTTCTCTGCCGCTTTCGCAGCAAATACGCCCGTAATGGCTTTTTCGAGATCATCCCACGCAAAAACCTTGTCGATAATTTCCATCATGCCAGCATTCATCTTGCTGAAGTCGAGCAAGTCGTTGATGATGACGCGAAGTAAATCGCCCGACTGAATCAAATTACCGAGATATTGCCGTTGATCTTCTCCCAACTGAGTTTTGCTTAACAGCTCTGCGCTGCCGAGTACGCCATTAAGTGGCGTTCTTAACTCGTGGTTAATCATCGCGACAAACTCTTTCGTCGCTTTTTCTGACTCTTCCGCTCGCTTTCTTAACTCGACTTCACGTTCAAGGCTGAGGTGACGGCTGATCACGCCGTGAACCAAATCAGAAACCAGTTCCATTTGTTTGGAGATAAAAGCTTGCTCAATTTGTTCCAGCGACACAGAAAATATCAATTCGCCAACGACTCGCTCATCAATGATGATGGGTAAATGTAGCGCCTCATTCTGCCAATTGGGTGTTCGAGCGATAGGTTTGTCACTTTTTAGATTCAAATGCCCGAAATGATGACGACGCAAAGAAGTGAGTTGGACAGGATCAAGGTATAAATACGAAGCGGTAATAACAGAATTGGACGTCAGTTGCTCAAGAAAACTGGCAATCATTGCCTCGTCGAAAGTGCTGGAAAGGAATGTCCGTCCAAACCGAATAAGCGTGGCATCAATTTTTTCTTCAAACTCAAACTTGCGCAGATCGCTTTCC
>NZ_JAWOVT010000151.1:0-853 GCF_033340055.1 Vibrio sp. 1580 | reverse complement strand
CGCTTGCCACAATGACAGTAACCCAGGCGCAGCGCCAGCTAGACGCCCTCTCGCTGCCGTTGTTCATCAATACCACGGTAATGTTTTCAAATTAGGTAGCGACAGAAATAACATCGACACTTACAAACAGCCTGTCGACGAGAATGACGTGCTCGTTACCGACATCAATGGTTTAGTCATTGAAGGCAACCCTTTCCCGCAAGATGCCCGCAACTGTACAACCTGCCATTCAACCGATGTCGCGAAAGCATCAGACGCCAACAATTGGTTTGAACACCCAAGCCAAGTTGCCTGTGAGACCTGTCACTTGTACCGAGACAGAGGCGCGCATGATAACCAAGTGGGTACGGCTTGGGTAAGAAACGGCGAGCCACAAAACTCCTGCTCGGGCTGTCACCGTCCTTATGACCGAGACGACAATGGCGATCCAATCATCGGCCAAGACGCAAGCCGAAGTGCTAAAACGGTTCACGTAATGCGTTTAGAGAATCTTGCAAAAGCGCGTGATTCGCTCGAAATCAACGTTGAAAGCGCGCGATTTATTGATGACCAGTTTGAGGTTGAACTAAGAGTGTCGAAAGCGGGCTCAGGTATTGGCTCTATCAACGAACTGACCCCTTTCATTAATGAACATGGGCACCTCAATTTGTTGCTGAACTGGGATAACGGCCAAGGCCCGATGGTCGCAAACAACAGTCTCAACGTCGCCGATGATGGCGCACTTGGTGACGGCTGTGAGGCTCAAGGAGAAGGCCTATTCTTGTGTCATAAAGACTTCACTGACGCTGTGATCAAGCCAACCTCCAACTCTACGTTGACGGTTAACATCGCCGACATGCCACTTTGCGCCAAC
>NZ_JAWOVT010000150.1:0-853 GCF_033340055.1 Vibrio sp. 1580 | reverse complement strand
GGTGGCTAAGGCAGCGTAATGTGACCAAAGAAAACGGCCAATGACGCGTTCATTGGCCTGAGAGATAAAGACTATTTAGAAGAAAGCAAAGACTGAGAAAGAACCAGTACCATAAACGTCAGTTTGTGATTCTTCGTAATCAGGTGTTTTCACCGTAAAGGTTAGGCTTGCGCCGTAATTCTGGTTATACCAAGTTGCACCTGCAACGGCACTTGCTTGCCAGTTTTCTAGAGTCACATCATAAGGTTCTGATGAGCCTGGAATACCTGAGCGATCGCCTTCAATGGTGATATCGTTGAAACGGTATCGACCTTCAAATCCTGTAAAGACAAACCAACTGGAGGTATTTTTCGCAAGCATACTGGCAGAGAAAGGGCTTTCTACACTGATGTTTGCCGCGCCAATACTATTGGCTAGATTCGTGCCCCAGCGGAACATGACACCTTGTGATACATCGCTGCGGAAGTTACCTGCGTTAATGTCATTCACATTAGTGATTTCCCATTGCGTCTTCTGGCCCTCACTGCGCATGAGTTTATTGAAAGCTCGGTAACCAACGCTAAAGGCAATTTCATCGTCAATTTGGTAATCCCAGCCTTGAGGATCGGTTGAACCAGTGATGCCGTGAACAATTTCCTGCGCTTTTTCTGATAGAGAACTTTCACCTGTGGCACCAATGGTGAAGTTATAGCGAACGGCTTGATCGGCGGTTAGAGATAGGTAGTTGATTTCAGTGTGTAGGTAACCAGCATATGGACGGTCATTGGCAAGAGGGTAGTCTGCTTCAATATCACTTGGAGTCCACATCGTGTGGCCAAGTACTACCTCGATCTTATCGACATTGGATTGGTCT
>NZ_JAWOVT010000149.1:0-855 GCF_033340055.1 Vibrio sp. 1580 | reverse complement strand
TTGGTATGGTGCGCCTTGGTCGATGAAGACACCAACCTTGCAGGAGAATGCCTCGACGGCGTTTGGCAAAGGAGTCGTGAGTGAAGTCAGCGGCGCGCCGCGTTTGCCTGGCTTATTTAGCTTGGACTCCATCATTCGTAAGATGCAGCTCGATTTTACCGACGTATTCGACAAAGGCATGGCGTTCAACTCCATCACGGGTACAGGCAAAATCCAAGATGGTGTGTTCATCACCAATGATATTGTGATGGATGCGCTAGCTGGTGAAATGCAAATTCGTGGTATTGCAAACATGACCAGCAGAATGGTGGATGCGGAAGTGAAGTTTACGCCGGATATTACGTCAGGGTTACCAATGTTGACGGCGTTTGCGGTGGCCCCTCAAACCGCTCTGTACGTGCTGGCGATTTCCACGGTGATTTCTCCTGTTGTAGAGGTGTTCACCCAAGTGAATTACGAGGTCAAAGGCCCGTTAGATTCACCAACCGTAAAAGAGATTTCACGTAGTAAAGGCGAATACAAGCTGCCAGAAAAACTGCGTGAGCAGGCTAAATAGATCGCCCGACTAAGTGGTAGAAGGAAGAGAACACATGGAACGTGTTGGCATCATTCAAATGACTTCGGGGCCTGATATTCAGGCGAATTTGGACTTTATTGACCAGCAATGTACTTTGGCGGCCAATCAAGGAGTGAAGCTGGTGCTCACGCCGGAAAATGCGGTGTTGTTTGCCAGTCGAGAAGAGTACCATCAACATGCAGAGCCGTTAGGTAGCGGTGCTATGTAAGAGCGTTTAGCCGATATCGCGAAGAGGGATCAAGTGACGCTTGGCGTTGGTAGAATGCCGATTCAAACCG
>NZ_JAWOVT010000148.1:0-856 GCF_033340055.1 Vibrio sp. 1580 | reverse complement strand
TACTACTGACTGGCTGCGGTGGCGACGACTCTTCATCAAATACAGAATCCGCTACGTTTTCTCTTGGTGTCTCAGATGCACCTGTGGATGACGCCAACAAAGTGGTCTTAGCATTTAAAGACGTAGTTTTAATTCCCTTTGACCCAGAAACGGGCGAGCAAACTGGCGATCACATTCTGCTAGACGCAAGCGAGAGCGGCGCGCTACATCAAGTTGATTTGATGGAATACCAAGGGAAAAATGCTAAAACCATCATTCGCGACCAACAAATTCCTCCGGGTGATTACGCCATATGCGTGTACGCCAAAGATGGCCGACAGTTGAATGATACGTCTCTATCGTATGTCGAAAAAACTGATGGCTCAGTAAAAGGTCTTGTTGTTCCAAGTCGTGGTAGCTGCTTTGGCTTTAAGCCCGATACCAGCGATCAGGGTCGCTTGAAGTTTTCCCAAAAAGGTCAGTATGTAAAAGTTCATACTGGGCACAATAGCTACGTTGTAGAGTTTGATTTGCGTAAAGGTTTGGCGGATCCAGTCGGCCAAGAACACATGAATATGAACTCGAATGCAGTAAGTTTGGTGAACGCATCAGATTCAGGCCATATCGCTGGCACGGTAAGTAACGTGCAATACCAAGCTTGCGAAGCAGACAGTGCGGCATGGAACGCGATTCATGATGTGCCTGCCGTTCACTCTGTTTACCTGTATGCGGGTTCCATGGATCGCTCAACCATGGGCGATATGGGCGCGACAGCTCCACTCAACGCGCCAGTTGCGGTAGCTAATGTGAATGAATCGCAAGACGAAGAAGGCAATACAACCTACAGCTACGAGTTTGGTTACATTGGCCCGGGTAC
>NZ_JAWOVT010000147.1:0-857 GCF_033340055.1 Vibrio sp. 1580 | reverse complement strand
TCTCTTTGCAGTGCATAGCCACTTTTCATAATAAGGGGCTGGTCGGCATAAGCAGGATGACACATCACCTCTACCACATCGTAATTCTCTTTTAAGCTAAGAAGGTGTTGCATTAATCCGTCCAAACTTACCTTTTGATCGTAAAACTCATCGGAAAAGAAATAGCTTGTCGTCATTGGTTGATGACAGATACCACTCCCGCGAAGTGGCACGCGGTGCTCTTTCGCGAGTTTCTGAACAATAGGAAGAATCTGGGGGTGCGTATGAGCATGATGATGACTATCAAGATGACTGAGCGTTAGTCCAAGTGACAAGAAGTGATCAATTTGAGCTTTAGCTTCATCGTAAACCGCTTGAGCTTCAAAATCTTGCTTGTTCCACAATTCACTGTATTTGACGAAATGCTTTCTACCATTGGTTAAGTTTGGGTGCTCCGTGAGAGGAGCACCTGCTGTAAACCGTAGATGTACGCCAATTTTTAAGTCTGGATTTTGATGAGCTAACTCGATTGCATTCTGCTCAGCATCCATCCCTACCATCATAGTAGTCGATTTCACGACACCATCTTGATGGGACTTTACAATGCCGTTATTAACACCTTGAGTCAGACCAAAATCGTCCGCATTAAAAATGACTTTCATTGACGCTCTTCCTTAGTATTACAACGCTGTAAGTTTAAATTGAGGCAAATAAGGCGCATTAACCGCTAACAGCTCATCCAATATCGCTTTCGCTCGACCAATGTCTGGCACCAAAGGATTATTCGTTAATGCCATCAATGCTTTGTCGTAGTTACCTTCAACAGCGGCTTCTATCGTCAACTGCTCATAAGCTTTCACTTGATGCAGTAGTCCTTT
>NZ_JAWOVT010000146.1:0-859 GCF_033340055.1 Vibrio sp. 1580 | reverse complement strand
TTCATCGAAGAGACTCTGCAAGACTACGAACTCGTCGGCATGCTCAACAATGGCCATATCAAAGCCATTGTTTTAGATAGCCACAAAGCCAAACTTTGGCTCAATGCGATGGATGACATCAAAGCGCATAAGAAAGTCCCTCTTCGCAAAAACGGCAACATCGCTTGGGTAATGCGACAAAACAGTCCTCAACTCAAAGCAGTGGTGAACAAATTCATCCAAAAATCTCGCTCAGGCACTCTCCTTGGAAACGTCATATATAGCAAATACATCGACAATACCAATTGGCTCAATAAGGCACTTAACCCTAAGAAAATTGCCCAGCTAGAAAAACTGTCGGCGTTGTTTTCGCGCTACGGGGAGAAATATGACTTGGATTATTTGCTGATTGCGGCGGTTGCGTATAAAGAGTCCGGATTTAATAACAACTTAGTCGGCACAAGAGGCGCAGTGGGCATAATGCAAGTCTTACCGAGCACAGCGCGCGATCCAAACATCAACATCAAAAATGTTCGACAACTCGAAAACAACATCCACGCAGGAGCGAAATACTTAGCGTTTTTACGTCGGCAGTACTTTGGCGATAAGGCCATTACGGCTGAGAACAAAATTTACTTTACCTTGGCGGCTTACAATGCAGGCCCAGGTAATGTCGAGAAAATGCGCAAGCGAGCCGCACAGCAAGGCTACGACCCCAACGTTTGGTTTAATAATGTCGAAGTGGTCATGCGAAAAAGCCTCAGCTCAACGGTCAGTTATGTGACCAGCGTGAACCGTTACTACGTCATCTATAAGCAACTAGAGAGCTTAGACCTCGCCAAAACACTAGAAAATGTGCTGCTGATTCCTGATGACCCGA
>NZ_JAWOVT010000145.1:0-860 GCF_033340055.1 Vibrio sp. 1580 | reverse complement strand
TCTAAGGTGCCTAAGTCTCCAACTTCGGTGTCACCTAAGTTCAGGCCTAGCTCGACTTGAACAGTGGACTCGGAGGCGTTCGACAGCGTCACTTTGAAATTGGCTGTCTCACCCTCATTGATGGTGCCAGCATCGGTAATAGTCACGCTTGGACGGTCATCATCCGGATCAGGACCTGGACCCGTACCGTCATCCACTATCGTTGCCGTCCCCGTATCGCTGCCTTGCACTGCGCCAATGCCAGTCACCGTCACACTGAAATCTTCAGGGCCTTCGTACACCGCGTCATCAATAGAAGCAATGCGCACATCAAACTCAGTTTGCCCCGCTGGCACCGTTACTACCCCATCGTTTGGCACTGCAACCCAACCACTTCCCGTGTTGTATTCTAAGGTGCCTAAGTCTCCAACTTCGGTGTCACCTAAGTTCAGGCCTAGCTCGACTTGAACAGTGGACTCAGAGGCGTTCGACAACGTCACTTTGAAGTTGGCTGTATCCCCCTCATTGATGGTGCCAGCGTCGGTAATAGTCACATTCGGGCGGTCATCATCCGGATCAGGGCCCGGACCACTGCCGTCATCCACAATCGTCGCCGTACCGGTATCGCTACCTTGCACTGCACCAATGCCAGTCACCGTCACACTGAAATCTTCAGGGCCTTCATAAACAGCGTCATCAACAGAAGCAATGCGCACATCAAACTCGGTTTGCCCCGCTGGCACCGTGACTACGCCATCGTTTGGCACTATCACCCAGCCACTTCCGGTGTTGTATTCTAAGGTACCTAAGTCTCCAACTTCGGTGTCACCTAAGTTCAGACCCAGCTCCACTTGCGTTTCCGCTTCAGACGCGTTCGATAA
>NZ_JAWOVT010000144.1:0-861 GCF_033340055.1 Vibrio sp. 1580 | reverse complement strand
CACGGGCTCCACAGTGCTCAGTGGCTTGGACAACATGGCGCCGAGCATTTTGTTATGGCGCTCCATCTTGCAATGGCTGGGTGGCATTGGCTTTATCGTAATGGCGGTGGCAATCCTACCCATGTTGAACGTCGGTGGTATGAAGCTGTTCCAAACGGAATCGTCCGACTGGTCAGATAAAAGCAGCCCAAGAGCCAAAACCGTAGCGAAGAACATCGTGTTGGTGTATCTGATCTTAACGGGCATGTGCATTGGTGGTTATGTTCTGACGGGCATGAACCTGTTTGAAGCGATCAACCACGCCTTTACCACCCTATCTACCGGCGGTTACTCGACCTCCGATAGCTCGATGAACAACTTCTCCAACGGTGCGCACTGGGTCGCGACCACTTTCATGTTCTTGGGCGGTCTGCCATTTCTATTGTTTGTTGCCGCTCTACGCAAACGCAGCATCGATATTCTGGTCAAAGATGCACAGGTACGAGGCTTTGCATACTTGTTCTTGTTCTCAAGCTTAGTGGTTGCCGCTTGGCTAGTGATTCGCGATGGTTACACCATTTTGGATGCCCTGCGAGTGTCGATGTTCAACATCGTTTCTGTGGTGACAACCACCGGGTTCGGCTTGGAAGATTTCACCGCTTGGGGCGCTCTGCCAACCACGCTCTTTGCCTTCTTAATGATGGCAGGGGCATGTTCTGGCTCAACCGCAGGCGGGATTAAAATCTTCCGTTTCCAAATTGCTATGACGCTGTTGAACAAACAGATCATGAAACTGATTCATCCATCCGGCGTTTTCGTGCAACGTTACAACCAACGTCCTGTGAACGACGACATCGTGCGCTCTGTGGTGGCGTTTGGGTT
>NZ_JAWOVT010000143.1:0-863 GCF_033340055.1 Vibrio sp. 1580 | reverse complement strand
CAACGATACAGCTCTTCAAGGGCTTGACGAGGTGTTAAGTCGTCTGGATCGATGTTTGATAACGCTTGTTCAATTTCGCTAGGTTCAGGGATTAAGCTGAGCTGATTTGCCACATCCACTGTGCTTGGACGAGGCGAGTCGCTAGCTTGGCCGAGTTGCTCTAGTTGAGACAGTTTAGTACGAGCATTTTTGATGACCGTTTTTGGTACGCCAGCTAAGCCCGCAACCGCCAAGCCGTATGATTTGCTTGCGGCGCCTTCTTGAACAGCGTGCATGAAAGCAATGCTGTCGCCATGTTCTACCGCATCTAGGTGAACATTCGCTAAGTTTGGTAGCAAGTTCGGTAATTCGGTTAGTTCAAAATAGTGCGTAGCGAAAAGTGTCATCGCGCCAATTTGTGTTGCAAGCCATTCGGCACTTGCCCATGCCAATGAAAGACCATCGTAAGTACTGGTACCGCGACCGATCTCATCCATTAACACCAAGCTGTTCTTGGTTGCGTTGTGGAGAATGTTGGCCGTTTCTGTCATCTCTACCATGAAGGTTGAACGACCTGATGCCAAGTCATCTGAAGCACCGATACGAGTAAAGATGCGATCCAATGAGCCAATTTGTGCTGATTCTGCAGGTACATAAGAGCCGATGTGAGCCATCAAAGCAATTAGCGCAATTTGGCGCATGTAGGTTGATTTACCCCCCATGTTTGGACCCGTGATGATGAGCATTTTACGGCTTGGGCTTAATTCTATTGGGTTAGCAATGAACGGGTCCGAGGTGACTTGCTCTACTACCGGGTGGCGACCTGCTTGAATGTGAATACCTGCGTCTTTAACTAGAGTAGGGCGGCAATAATCCAATGAGTC
>NZ_JAWOVT010000142.1:0-865 GCF_033340055.1 Vibrio sp. 1580 | reverse complement strand
CACAAGATAAGTCAAAACTAAATAGCACATACGGTCAGCATATTTGTGAATTACTATTCATTAATTATTTTTTCATAAATTAAACATTAATGTGACCAGTTTCACACAATTGAACTGCGTACAACATAAAGTAAACGAAATTTAAGTGTTTACTGACTCAAAACGTGTCGATAGAACAGAGGTTAAACATCGAGCTGAAACACGTATTTCCCACCAAAATTTATTATACATAGCAGTGAGTTACCTGCATCCAAGCGGTTAAAATGCGTACTGATGTGACTCATTTTTGAGAGAGGAACATAAAAAGAGCAAAAGCACTAAAAGAGGATAATGCGATTTGAATAACCAGTGCTTCAAACCGCACTTATGAACTTATGCAGAGAAAGAAAGACTATCAGTTACTGTTGAATGGTTTTATGACCACAGTTTTCGCAGATCAAGTGACGTTCAAATTCATCCATAGAAGCAAGGAAGGCGCCGAATACTACGCTTTTGAGAAAGCCAGCAATGAACTCTTTCTTGTTGCGATTTTTATCGCCTTCAAAGCCACTTTTCTTTCTGACTAACACCACTACATGATGCGTTTCTACCCCACATGTAGGGCATATGAGGACTTCTGTCTTGTTCGACATCTTAGACTCCTTGACGAATTATCCCTGTCTGATGACATGATTCCCTTACGCCTGTAAAGCGAGTCATCATGCCATCACTATCGATTCTTACTCTTCTTCGTTGAGACGACGAATCAACTTCGCTGGTGTGCCTCCGTATAGACAATCTGGCGGCACATCATGGTTAACGACTGAATTCGCCGCAATTACTGAGCGAGCACCTATCGTCACACCTTGGTTAATGACCGAATTTC
>NZ_JAWOVT010000141.1:0-866 GCF_033340055.1 Vibrio sp. 1580 | reverse complement strand
CAAGGAGAGAAAAATGAAGGTCACTCTACTTCACGGAGCTGTGGTTGCTGCACTTAGTGTTAGCTATCAAGCTCAAGCCTACAACTGTCAAAGCCTGCCTGATTGGGATAGCACTGCGATCTACACCTCAGGCACTCAAGTGAAAACTCAAGGTGCCGCCTATGAGGCCGCTTATTGGACACAAGGTAACGACCCCGTCACCAACTCAGGCTCATGGGAAGCGTGGAAGGCATTAGGTCAATGTGATGGAGGAAACAGTAATCTGTCGCCAACGGTGTCCTTCTCTTCTCCAACGAACAACGCGCAAATTCCTGAAGGCAGCGCCATTACTCTGTTAGCCAATGCGTCCGACGAGGACGGACAGGTCACACAAGTGGAGTTTTTAGCGGGTGACCAAACCGTTGCTATCGTCACCCAAGCGCCATTTGAGGCATCTTGGACTGCGGCCCAAGGCGTTTCTCAACTCACCGCGATTGCGACAGACAATGAAGGCGCAGTAACCTCCACAACGGTTGCTATCGTCGTTCAGCCTCAAGTAGAGCTGCCACCACCTAGCATTACTCTCACTAGTCCAACAGGTACGGAAACACTGAGTGTGGGGGATAACCTAACCGTCACTGCTCAAGCTGATGACTTTGATGGCGTAGTTACTCAAGTTGAGTTCTTCGTTAACAACCAATCTGTCGCCATTGATACCAGTGCACCTTACGAATACCAATGGACAGCGAGTGTTGGCACGCACTCATTTAAAGCTCAAGCGACAGATGACTCTAATCTCTCTACCATGAGTCAAGAAGTGGCGCTTGTCGTCACGAATTCAGAAACAGGCAATGGTGGGTGTGCTGATGCTCTACCTTACGTTGCTG
>NZ_JAWOVT010000140.1:0-869 GCF_033340055.1 Vibrio sp. 1580 | reverse complement strand
CGCTCATAAAACTCGTCGACTAAAGCAATAAAACGCCTCGCAGCATCATCAATTTTACGATTCATCTGACGAACATCGGCCAGTAAAACCGTGTGATAAATACGTGAGAGTTCAATGTAATCGTTTTGACTTCGAGCGGTTTGGCACAACTGCTCAAAAGAAGCATGTAACACCCCATCACTGGCTTCAATCACGTTAATCTGTCGATGATTAATGTCGATTTTGTGGGCAACGCTTTTACGCTCAGCCGTAAGCTGCTGATAATAGGTATTTAAATTAATAGAAGCCTGCTCATCCAATGGATAATGGTAGATTTCGGCTTGTTCCAACGTCCTCAGACGATAATCGACACCACTATCCACATTTAGTACATGGCAACGCGCCAAAATCATATCAATAGCAGGAAGGAAACGAGCTCGCTGTAAGCCATTACGATACAAATTTTGTGGTTCGATGTTGGACGTCGCCACCAGCACCATCTGACGCTTAAACATTTCTTGCAACAATGTGGCAAGAATCATGGCATCAGTTATGTCAGACACAAAGAACTCGTCAAAACAAACAATATCCGCTTCTTGTTTAAATAAGTCGGCAACTTTGGAGAGAGGATTTTCTACCTCCCCCAAGCGCTTTAACTCGTCATGTACCCGATACATAAAGCGGTGAAAGTGCACGCGCATTTTTCTGTCAGTAGGTAAGGCATCAAAAAAGGCGTCCATTAAATAGGTTTTACCTCGGCCTACCCCGCCCCAAAAGTACAAACCTTTTGGGGGTTGAGGCATCTCGACCTTTTTACCCATGAGCTTTTGCCATTTAGAAAGTTGAGGGATCGGCGCAGACTGAAACTCAACAATATCATGGTAGAGTTT
>NZ_JAWOVT010000139.1:0-869 GCF_033340055.1 Vibrio sp. 1580 | reverse complement strand
TCCCAGATGCCCAACTGTTGAGCACCATCGGCCACCAACTTGGTATGCTCAAGCTAGAGAAAAAAGTTTGGCCAAGCTTTGGCAATAGCCTCGATATGGGGCTGATTGGCGAATCTATCCCGATGAAGCGCTTACGCGATCAAGTTAAGCGAATTGGTCCTACGGACGTGAGTATTCTGATCTCTGGCGAGAGCGGTACTGGTAAAGAAGCGGTTGCTCGTGCAATTCACAAAGTATCTTCCCGTTCTCATAAGCCCTTTATGTCGATTAACTGCCGCGCTTTGAATGAGCAACGTTTCCAAGCGGAAGTCTTTGGTATTGCTGCGGATGCTGAGATGGGCCCAAGTCTGTTGGAACAAGCAGATGGCGGTACTGTGTTGTTTAATGACATTCTGACCATTTCGAAGGACCAGCAAATGAACCTGTTAAGGTTTTTGCAAGAGGGCACGATTGAAACGCGCGAAGGTGTGAAGAATGTGAATGTGCGTATTCTTGCTGCTAACTCGTCAGACGTAGAAAAAGCCTTGATTGATGGCGACTTCAACGAAGAGTTGTACCATTACATCAATGTACTTCGTATCAACGTACCAAGCTTGAAAGAGCGCGCGAGTGACATTGCACTACTAGCTCGCTTCTATCTGCAAGAGTTCTCTAAAGAGTACAACTCTCAAGCAAAAAGTTTCTCAGAGGACGCTTTGAAAGCTCTGACTCGTTACTTCTGGCCTGGTAATGTTCGCGAGTTGATGAACCAAGTTAAGCGTGCGGTGTTGATGTCTGATAGCGTGATGATTGAAGAGCATCATCTCGATTTGCCGCCACGTAATGATTCAAAACGCAGTTTGAAATCAATTCGCGAAAAGAGTGAGCGT
>NZ_JAWOVT010000138.1:0-871 GCF_033340055.1 Vibrio sp. 1580 | reverse complement strand
ACCGCGAAAGTGCTGAACGGTGAGGAAGTGATCAAATCACCTTCGGACGCGGTTTCTCAATCGCTGTCTTTGTTGACGCTGCTTTACCAAGTGTCGAAGCTAAGCCGTGAACAGCAAGTGCTTCAACGTGAAATTGCGGTTGAAGCCAACGTTGCGAGTTTGCAAAGCCAAGCGGCAGAGCTGAACAACTCTGCTAGCGCGATGATCGCGATGGCGGTTGTATCTGGTGTGTTAGCGGGTGCTACAGCAATTATCGGTGCGCTTGGTTCGTTCAAAGCGGGTAAAGAAATTAAGACCGAGATGGCAAGCAACAACGTGCTGAAAACGCAAAAGGCGGGCTTCGATCAAGTAGAAGAGTTGATGAACAACGGTAACTTGTCAAAAACTCAGCAAGATCAAGTAAAACGCGCACATTCGCTAGCGAAAGACAGCATTGCAGACACCACGGCTCAATTGACTAGCGGCGGTCGCAAGTTCGATAAACTGATGAGCTCAAACCAAGCGAAGAACGCGATTCTTCAAGCTCTTGGACAGATGGCAAACTCAGCATCGAACGTTGAACAAACTAAAGCGCAAGCTCGCAGCAAGGACGATGAAGTGCAAGCGACGCGTGCTCAAGCAGCGAAGCAAAAAGCAGATGAGAACATCGGCTTCCAAGAAGGGTTGCTTAAAGAGTTGCGTGAGCTGTTCCGTTCTATCTCTGATAGTCAGAACCAAGCGTGGCGCGCATCTATCCCGACAGTGTAATTGCGGTTTTATTTTAGTACTGACAAAGCGTTGTTTATACAACGCTTTTTTTGTGTTTAAAACGATAGAATAAAAAATACTCTTTATATATCAGATTATTATGTGGTTTTGTAAATCATTCTCG
>NZ_JAWOVT010000137.1:0-874 GCF_033340055.1 Vibrio sp. 1580 | reverse complement strand
AGTGCTACGCATTGCCTGAAAAACTTGAAATGGTGAAAGGTTACGTGATTGGCCACAAAGATGGTCACGGTTGGGTACGTCCAGAAGGCAGCGTCGGCAAGGACGATGATATTTTGCTGCCACATCACCAAATGAAGAACATCATTCATGGTGATTTCGTGCTGGTGCAACCAACAGACAACAGCAAGCGTGGTCGTCGTGAAGGTCGCTTAGTTCGCGTACTTGAAGAGCGCAATAGCCAGATTGTTGGCCGCTTCTTCCTTGAGTACGGCTACTCATATGTTGTGCCGGATGATTCGCGCATCAGCCAAGATATTCTGATCCCGAACGAGCACAAAGCTGGCGCTCGTATGGGTAACGTCGTGGTGATTGAAATTACCGATCGTGGTTCTCGCTCGCGTGGCATGATGGGTAAAGTGGTTGAAGTTCTTGGCGAAAATATGGCGCCAGGTATGGAAACACAAATCGCAATTCGCACCCATCAAATCCCTTATGAGTGGCCAGAAGCGGTCGAAAAACAAATCGTAAACTTGGGCGAAGAAGTGCCTGAAGAAGCGAAAGTTGGCCGTGTTGACTTGCGTGAATTGCCGCTCGTTACCATTGACGGTGAAGATGCGCGAGACTTCGATGACGCTGTTTTCTGTGAGAAGAAAAAAGATGGTGGTTGGCGTCTTTGGGTCGCAATCGCAGACGTAAGCTACTACGTGCGCCCAGATTCAGCGTTAGACAAAGAAGCCATCAACCGTGGTAACTCTGTGTACTTCCCATCGCAAGTTGTCCCAATGTTGCCTGAAGTGCTTTCAAACGGTTTGTGTTCGCTTAACCCGCAAGTGGATCGCTTGTGTATGGTGTGTGAGATGACCATTTCTGAAAG
>NZ_JAWOVT010000136.1:0-875 GCF_033340055.1 Vibrio sp. 1580 | reverse complement strand
TTTACTGAAGCCACTCTGCTGCAAGCGATGACGGGAATTGCTCGTTATGTTGCCGATAAAGAGTTGAAAAAAATTCTGCGCGACACAGATGGATTAGGTACGGAAGCGACTCGTGCGGGTATTTTGGATACGCTCTTTAAGCGTCAGTTATTGACAAGGCAAGGTAAATCCATACTCAGTTCGCAAGCTGGACGAGGGTTAATCAACGCATTACCACAAGATGCGACGTATCCTGACATGACCGCTCATTGGGAGCACCAACTTCAGGGGATGGCAGAAAGAAATCAAGCTTATCAACCTTTCATGCAGGCACTTGAACAGCGTATTGATGGGTTGATGAGCCAAGTAAAATCAGGGCCAATACCGGATTCTCTGCGCCACTTACCTAAAGTCGAACGTCCGGCGTTCAAGCGTAAAAAGCGAAGCTACCCAAAGAGTGGGGCATCGAAAGCGGGAGCCTCAAAGCGAAAGAGCTCTTAAACAAAAGCGGCGCATGAGAGCGCCGCTTTTGCTTGTTGTTTGTGGTGGTGTTACTCAAACAGATCTCCGTGATTTTGAATGGCACCTCTTACATCATCTTGCGTAAGAACTCGTTTGCCTGAGACTTGTTTGACTTGCTTACCTAAATCGACCAACGCATCGCGATTCGCTTGTGTTTGACGTTTCCCTGCGCTTCTTAAGCAGTAGTTGAGTTCGTGATCTTCACTAAAATTCACCAGATCTCTATCCGCAGCCATGCTCACTCTCCTTATTTGTTTGATAGCCTTACTAAGTCTGGAAAGGAAACGCAGAAATTCAAGGTTGTCAGAGAAGTAGAAAGCATAAAGCTAACCTACCTCTCATCTTTTTATAAAATACTTACCAAGGAAGCGAAG
>NZ_JAWOVT010000135.1:0-878 GCF_033340055.1 Vibrio sp. 1580 | reverse complement strand
CAAAAAGCTGTAACGACAACGTCGATAATTAATGGAAAAAGGCTCAGTAATGAGCCTTTTTGTTTATATGTCCCAAAGTATGTTTAACTTTGACGCCCTCACCCCTGATTTCATGTGGTACGCGTTAGAAAGCATTGGCATTCGTGCTGAATCGGGCTTTCTGCCTCTCAACAGTTACGAAAACCGTGTGTATCAATTTACCGATGAAGAGCGTCGTCGCTACGTCGTGAAGTTCTATCGTCCGGAACGTTGGAGCAACGAGCAGATTCAAGAAGAGCACGATTTCACGCTTGAGCTGATTGATAACGAAATCCCCGTCGCCCCACCCGTACGCATCAATGGCAACACCCTGCACCACTATCAAGGCTATGGGTTCGCTCTCTTCGAAAGCGTAGGCGGTCGTCAGTTTGAAGTCGATAACATAGAGCAGCTTGAAGGAGTTGGTCGCTTTTTAGGACGCATCCATAAAGTCGGCAGCCGACAAGCTTTTCAACATCGCCCTACCATTGGTTTGCAAGAGTATCTCTACCACCCACCTGAGATTTTGCAAAACGCCAATATGATCCCGATGCATTTAGAAAACAGCTTTTTCAATGACTTGGACATGCTCATCAAAGCCATCGAAAACCACTGGCAAGGCAGCTTCGCAACGATTCGTCTGCATGGAGATTGCCATCCGGGTAACATCTTGTGGCGCGACGGCCCAATGTTTGTCGATTTAGATGACTCGCGCAACGGCCCTGCCGTACAAGATTTGTGGATGCTACTTAACGGCGAACGCCAAGATAAGCTGATGCAACTGGACATCATTTTAGAGGCGTATCAAGAGTTTTGCGATTTTAACGCCGCGGAATTGAAACTAATCGAGCCGCTTCGCG
>NZ_JAWOVT010000134.1:0-880 GCF_033340055.1 Vibrio sp. 1580 | reverse complement strand
ACACCACTTGGTATGCCGCCACGCTCAAACTGGCAAAGATCGCTATCGACACCAGCACTTCAATGAGTGTAAAACCTTTTGCTGCACGGCGCTTATTTGCGCGATTGGGTTTACTGCGCCACATAGCTTCTTACCGTAACAACTGGACTCGCGTTTTTCGCGGTCGCGACACTTACATCAAATGCTTTCAGCAATGGCTGCGTGGTGGCGACAGGCGTGACTTTCCAATACCATGTACGCCCTGCTAGCTCTTCGGTACCATTCTTGGCTTTCAGCGCGCCAGTATCTAGCATCACATTCGCCATTTGGTTATCCACAACCATTGCTGCAAACATCTTTTCTTCTAAGTAGCTGACTGTGTTGATGTGTTGACTCACTGAGCGAATCACACTGATCGCCGCGGTGGCAAAAATAGCCAGTGCAACCAACACTTCAAGCAACGTCATACCTCGCACTCGGCGACGGTTTAAGTTTGGTTGAGTTTGCTTAAAATTGCGCATTCGCATCCTCTTCCACTTCTTCACCTGGCGCTACCAACAGAATTTGCCCACTCTCTTTTCCGATCACTCGCCAACCATCGTTAAACGCATCGCCTTTTTGTGGGAAAAAAGACAAGGTAAACGGCGTGACTTCTGCGCTCGAGAAAATGAAAACTTGCGGTGGTTTCACTTTCTTTTCTTCAGTTTCGTCGGCAAACATGTCTTCAAACAGTGAACCCGGCTCAAACAAACGATCGTCTTTATCCCAAGCACCGCCACCTAAATCCAATTGCAATGCAATGTCATCTTCTAATTTGGTTTTGCTTGGAATTTGCTTCATTTCTAGCGGCTTCCAGCCTTCAGCGGTCAAGCTAAGCAGGGTGTAGGTCTTTTTAAATCGG
>NZ_JAWOVT010000133.1:0-880 GCF_033340055.1 Vibrio sp. 1580 | reverse complement strand
GCCTGATTGGATCAGTGGCGTAAACGTGATTCGTCAAACTATCCAAAGTCCGGGGCGCGACACTTTCCGTTTGGTGATCAAACTTAGAGCGACAACAGATATTGAAGACATATCGTTTCGTCGTTGGGTCGATGAGTCTATCTCTGGCGACAGCTCTTTCAGTTATGAAGAGCAAGCTGATGGGGCAGAAATAGCAAACGAACGCAGTTTTCTCAAGCGATACAACCTCACAGGTAAACTGGAAGCCGGTTTGTATCACTTGTCCGTTGTATCTAAAGATAAACAAGTTTACCGAACTTGGGTGATACTCGGAGACTCAAACTCCTCCCAATATGTTCGCTGGACATCGAAAGAGAACTGGAAAGTAGAAAAGAGTGCACTTCGCAATCCTCATTGCCCCTTACCTCAATTAGAAGTCGGTCTGTACGACTATGTGGATGGCCAGTATGAGCAGATGTGGAAGAAAACCTACGAATCTAATTACCCAAACTCACTTGAATTAGCTGGTGTACCAAACGATAGATATGTTTTAGCGGTAAGTATCAACAGTAGACGTTGGCAAGGGGACATAATTGTTGAGCAAGCTCAAACAATCAGCCGTACTTATGATCTTTCTCAGGAAGAATAATTAAAGAAATAACATTTGTGCCGATATAAGTTCAGGAAGAACTAAAAACACAAGTGTAGTATGAAAACCCAATTCAAAATTTTAGCCACCACCATTACAGCATCACTATTTGCGAATGTCGCTTCTGCTGCGACTTATGCTATTGAAGCACGTAGCGATGCAATGGGTGGTGTTGGTACCGTTTCTGCCTCTTATCTGACCGCTCCATTTTTCAACCCTGCGTTGACTGCAATTTACCGCCGCAATGACGAC
>NZ_JAWOVT010000132.1:0-887 GCF_033340055.1 Vibrio sp. 1580 | reverse complement strand
TCAGTTCCGTTGCGGTTTTGATAACGTGAACCTCTTTCTAGCGAAATTTTTCTCTTAGCCGTGATATTAATTCATCGTAGCTATATCAAAGAAAGATCGAAGAAAGAAAAAGCCACCGCGAGGGTGGCTTTTAGGGGCTATCAAGAAGGAGGAATCGACGATTATTGCTCAACTTTTACAGGTTGCGCTTTAAGCTTTTGAAACAGCTTCACAAACAGCGGGCTACCCAGCACTAATACTGCCAGCACAGTAAACGTCAACGTAATCGGACGCTCCCACAAGAAGCTCAACTCTCCGTCAGAAATCATCAACGCTCGGCGCAAGTTTTCTTCCATCAAGCCGCCGAGGATGAAGCCAAGCAGCAATGGTGCGAGCGGGAAGTTTGCCAGTCTAAGTGCAATGGCAGCCATTGCTACAAGTAGCATCACGAACACATCCATCGTATTGAACGAGACTAAGTACACACCTGTAATTGAGAAGAACAAAATCATAGGTAGAAGCACTGTTCTTGGAACGGCCAGTAGTTTCGAGATGTAAGGAATCAACGGCAAGTTAAGGATCACAAGCACGATGTTACCAAAGTACATTGAGATGATGACTGACCAGAAGACATCCGGGTGTTCAACAAACAGGCGAGGGCCAGGTTGAATGCCGTAGGCGATTAACGCGCCAAGCATAATAGCGGTGGTGCCTGAGCCTGGAATACCCAGAGTTAACAATGGAACGAATGAGCCACTTGATGCGGCATTGTTCGCAGATTCTGGCGCAACCAGACCACGAATGCTGCCTTTTCCGAACTCTTCTTTTTTCTCTTTTGGAGCCAAGTTGCGCTCTAAGCCGTAACTTAGGAATGCCGCGATTGTTGCGCCAGCACCCGGAAGTACGCC
>NZ_JAWOVT010000131.1:0-888 GCF_033340055.1 Vibrio sp. 1580 | reverse complement strand
ATCAGGGCAAACCACGGAAGCATTTTACAACTCTCTACGTCATGTAAGGCCGTTATCTTTCGGTCTTAACTGTGCATTGGGGCCAGATGAACTGCGCCCATACGTGGAAGAGCTTTCTCGTATTTCTGAATCATTTGTTTCCGCACACCCTAACGCAGGTTTGCCGAATGCTTTTGGAGAATATGACCTTTCTCCAGAAGATATGGCAGAGCATGTAAAAGAGTGGGCTAGCAGCGGCTTTTTAAATCTGATTGGTGGCTGTTGTGGTACAACGCCGGAGCATATTCGCCAAATGGCGCAGGCCGTTGAAGGTGTTACACCTCGCGCTTTGCCAGATTTGCCTGTTGCTTGTCGTCTCTCCGGATTAGAGCCATTAACGATTGAGAAAGAGACTTTATTCATCAATGTCGGTGAGCGAACTAACGTCACAGGTTCTGCTCGCTTTAAACGTTTGATCAAAGAAGAACAGTATGACGAAGCATTAGAAGTCGCGCGTCAGCAAGTTGAAAATGGTGCCCAAATCATCGACATCAACATGGATGAGGGGATGTTAGACGCACAGGCTTGTATGGTGCGTTTTCTAAACCTATGTGCCTCAGAACCAGAAATCTCCAAAGTGCCAATCATGGTCGACTCTTCCAAATGGGAAGTGATTGAAGCGGGTCTGAAATGCATTCAAGGTAAAGGTATTGTGAACTCTATCTCTTTGAAGGAAGGCAAAGAGAAATTTGTTGAGCAAGCTAAACTGATCCGTCGTTATGGCGCAGCTGTGATCGTCATGGCATTCGATGAGGTTGGTCAGGCAGAAACACGCGCGCGCAAGCTAGAAATCTGTACAAATGCTTATCGTATTTTGGTAGACGAAGTTGGCTTCCCGCCAGAAGACAT
>NZ_JAWOVT010000130.1:0-889 GCF_033340055.1 Vibrio sp. 1580 | reverse complement strand
CGCCAATGCTGATCCGTCAATTGTTGTGATCAATGCAGAACAATCGATTGAAGAAGTGTCTCGTGATATTCAAGGCGTCTTGAACGAATGGTTGTCTCGCCAGTAAGTAAAAAGCGAATATAGGTTACGCATGTTTAATGATTTTCCTTGGCTAAAGCCAGCATGGGAGAACCTCAAATCTGGGTTGGATTCAGATCGAATTCCTGGAGCTTTATTGCTGCAAAGTGATAAAGGCTTGGCAGTAGAAAAGCTTGTTGAGTTTTTTAGTCATGCACTTCTTTGTCAAAACTACAGCAGTGAAGCTTGCGGTTTTTGCCATAGCTGTCAACTGACGAAATCTCAAAGCCATCCAGATTTGCACTGGATTAGGCCAGAGAAAGAAGGCAAGGCGATTACGGTTGACCAAATTCGCGCTTGCAATCGTCTAGCTCATGAATCTTCTCAGCTGAATGGTTACCGTTTGTTTGTGATTGAGCCAGCCGATGCGATGAATGAATCCGCTTCTAATGCGCTATTAAAAACGCTGGAAGAACCGGGCGAAAAATGTTTGTTTTTGCTGGTCACTCATAATCAAGAAAGATTGCTACCGACGATTCGTAGCCGATGCCAGCATTGGGTTGTGACGCCGCCTTCAACCGATCAAGCTATGCAGTGGATAGGGGAGCAAGGCTTGTCTCAAGTACCGGCTTTCGCGTTGAAACTGAATATGGGTTCTCCATTAAAAACGCTTGAATCGTTGAAAAATGGTGAGCTAGAGGAGTATTCGGCTTTCGAACGTTGTTTGGTTGAAACACTGTTATCTCCGACGTCTGATGTATCCAAATGTGCATCGTTAATGGCAAAAAATCCAGACCAAGCGCTGGATTGGGCATGGTTGTTATTGACGGAT
>NZ_JAWOVT010000129.1:0-892 GCF_033340055.1 Vibrio sp. 1580 | reverse complement strand
CGAATAGCCAGTCGTTTTTGAGCATCACCTTCATATTTGCAAAGCGTCACATCAGCATCAAGTATGGTTAAGTCATCTCCGGATACCAATACTGGATGGATATCCAGTCTTTGTATTTCAGGTAACTCAACCGCCATTTGCGAAATACGAACTAAGAATTTTGACAGCTCAGTAATATCGAGCGCATCTTTGTGTTTCTGAAGACGGATCTTCCCGGACTTTAATGCAACCACGACTAAATAGCGTGCAAGCGTCATATTCAAAGGAGGCAGGGCGGCCACCGCATCTTGAGCGATGTTCCATTCAGAGCCACCTTGACCAAGTAAAATGACAGGCCCAAATACCTTGTCGACCGCGATACTGATTCGTAACTCTTCCGCGCTGCCAAGCTTCGCCATGCCTTGAACTAGCAGGCCGTGTACGTTTGCAGATGGGTAACTGAATTTGACGGTATCTAAAATCGATTGTGCAGCGTTAGAAACTTCTCGACTATTTCTCAAATTAAGCGCCACGCCGTGTACGTCTGATTTGTGAGGAATATCAGGAGAGCGAAGCTTCACGGCGACCGGGTATCCAATATTTTCTGCCATGTGAACAGCTTCGATTTCATCCGATGCTATCCAAGTAGGCAAAACATTAAAGCCAAAGAGCTTAAATAGTGGGCTAGTTTGGTGTGTATCCAGTGTAACTGTGTTTTTATCCAGTAGTCGTTCATCTACCCATTCTTTTGCAGAATTTACGCTACCTGAGTGCAGCGGCTCTGCTGTTGTTGGCGTTTCCATCAACTGTTTCTGGTTTCGCCTGTATTCAACGAGGTGCATGTACGCAACGACCGCGCTTTCCGGCGTACGATAGGTAGGTATCCCCGCTTGAGTGAATGCCAGTCTAGCAT
>NZ_JAWOVT010000128.1:0-895 GCF_033340055.1 Vibrio sp. 1580 | reverse complement strand
CTCATAATCGATTGGTCCGCAGTTCAAGTCTGCGAGGGGCCACCATTATTCCTTAAGGCTTATGGAGAAATCCGTACGCCTTTTTTCGTTCTAGTCCTTTCCATATCCGGTCTGCGATTACTTCCGGTAAGCTCTGGTCCATCAGGTCAGCCGAAACTCTCCACGTAGTCACCACAGAGTCACTCTTCCCCTATCAGAGTGATATCCACCATCAGAACCTTCTCTCGTCTGTACAACGCGAATCAGAGCAGATACATACCACTCAACACCAGAACTAAACCCCAGAAAAAATTCGCGCTGGAACCAACAAAAATATAACCAACATTCCGTTCCATTAGGTTCAGTTATTAATATAAATATTATTTAGAGACCTGAATGGGGTTCTAGCTGAGATTACGCAGGAGACTCAGCACCGAAGATTAGAAACAGATGAATGTTGAATCATGATGACCGATTACCCTCAGTGGTAATCGGTCTGTTATCTCTCAAGTGATTTAGGTCAGTGATCATCGGCACTCAACCACAGCACCAGAAACAACAGCTAATCACTGGACTGGTATTCATACTCAGAACGGAATTACCAACAGCACACTGGATTGCAGCGCGAACCTGCTATGAGTTAGGGTGTCAAGTTGGGTTGATGGAATCAGATGGAACTCCCGTCGACGACGACGGCAAACTGGACGGAAAACCTAAATAGGAAATTTACATTAGGGTTCGTGTCCAGTTCGGTATCTAGCCAAAATTACAGCTAAAGACCGGATAGAGACCGGACCGACGACGGCGTCGCGATAATTACAGAAACTACATCATGCAGGAAGTTAGGCAGGATAAGCCTTAGAGTGAGATTACAGGGCCAGTCTGGTGTGACCGACCCAGCGATCTAGGATTTTAG
>NZ_JAWOVT010000127.1:0-896 GCF_033340055.1 Vibrio sp. 1580 | reverse complement strand
TGACTTCGGCGAGAAGATATTGCCATTCACCTTTTTGGTCATACAGGTAGTAAAAATTCACTGGACTAAAATAGAGCCCGAGATAACGCAAATGACAGACAGCCAGCACTTTGCCGCTGCAACGTACGCCCGTAAGTTCTGCGACTTTATCTTGCACCGCTTTTTTCAAACTCCCTTCACCGAGGTAATCATCACGTTTGAATCGAGCCCAATGCCACCAGCGAGTCCCAAAGCCCCAAACTTTTTTCTCAAGTACGCCAATTTCATCCAAATCAATCGCTGGCATAAACATTGAGTAATTCAGCTCGTGCTTAACGGGCGTAAAACGACGATGCCTTACATTGCCTATAAATAACTGGCTGTGAGAAGGGATACTCATATTACGCAGCACCTTGTTCATAACGTGT
Organism: Vibrio sp. 1580; assembly: GCF_033340055.1. Lineage (NCBI taxonomy): Bacteria > Pseudomonadati > Pseudomonadota > Gammaproteobacteria > Vibrionales > Vibrionaceae > Vibrio > Vibrio sp. 1580. The sequence continues at coordinate 489 of NZ_JAWOVT010000127.1, read as the reverse complement.
GTCGTTTTTCTCGTTATGTTTAGCGGCAATTCCTTTCACAACATCCAAAGCACTGCGCACGCCATCTTCATGGAATCCGTTGTACCAATAAGCGCCACAAAACCACGTATGTTGAGCTCCTTGTATTTCTTCTTGGCGTTGCTGGGCAGCGATAGACTCCATCGTAAAGACAGGGTGATGGTAGGTGAACTGACGCAGAATCTTGTTCTCGTCGATATCTTCAGTACGGTTTAAGGTGACGCAGAATGTGTGTGAAGAGTCGATATGCTGCAAAATGTTCATGTTGTCCGTCAGGGACGGCAATCGTTGCTGCTCCTCTTCGCCTCCTTCCAGCAAATAGTTCCACGATGCCCATGCAGATTTTCGTTTCGGTAATACACTCGTGTCAGTGTGAAGAACCACATCATTTGCTTGGTAAGCCATATTAGACAAAATGTCGTTTTCACATGACGAGGCATCACTGAGCATCGCTAAAGCCTGGTCGCTATG
>NZ_JAWOVT010000126.1:0-896 GCF_033340055.1 Vibrio sp. 1580 | reverse complement strand
CGCATGCAATGGAATTCATCAATAAAATGGAAAATGGTTTAGATACCATGATCGGCGAAAACGGTGCAAGCTTATCTGGTGGTCAGCGCCAACGTGTAGCCATTGCTCGTGCATTTCTGCGCGATGCGCCTGTACTGATTCTTGACGAAGCAACCTCTGCACTGGATACGGAATCAGAGCGTGCCATCCAAGCTGCATTAGATGAGCTGCAGAAAGATAAAACCGTGTTGGTGATTGCTCACCGCTTGTCAACGATCGAAAAAGCCGATGAGATTCTAGTCGTAGACGACGGTGCCATTATTGAACGAGGTAATCACGCAGACTTGATTGCTAAGAATGGCGCTTACGCTCAACTTCATCACATCCAGTTTGGCGAATAGTTGCTGTGGTTGAAAAAATCTGGTTTGAAAATCATCCATTAAAATATCTGTTGTGGCCATTATTATGGCCACTCAGTGTGTTGTTTGGTGCAATCAGTAGATCGAAGCGTCAACAGTTTCAAACTGGTCGCAAGCAAGCGTATCAAGCACCAGTGCCCGTAGTGGTGGTCGGTAATATCACCGCTGGTGGCAATGGTAAGACGCCTGTTGTGGTTTGGTTGGTCGAGCAATTACAACATCTGGGGTATAAACCGGGAGTGGTGTCTCGAGGATACGGTGCGAAGGCTCCGCAGTATCCGCTGGTGTTAAATGATGATACTCCTACTCAACATTGTGGTGATGAACCTAAACTCATCCACCGGCGCACCGGAGCACCTGTCGCAGTCGATCCTGTACGTGCAAACGCCGTGAAAGCGCTATTAGAGTTAGACGTGGATATCATCATTACCGATGATGGTTTGCAGCATTATGCTCTAGAGCGTGATGTTGAACTTGTGATTGTTGATGGAAATCGTC
>NZ_JAWOVT010000125.1:0-897 GCF_033340055.1 Vibrio sp. 1580 | reverse complement strand
CAGGAAAACGCGTTTTTCCTTGTGCGCGCCAAATGATGATCTCACCCGACTCCAGTGGTTCTCGTAACGAGTCCAACACTTTACGGTCAAACTCCGGCATTTCATCAAGGAACAATAACCCATTGTGAGCCAAAGAAATCTCACCCGGTCTTGGCACCGAGCCACCACCAACTAATGCCGCCATCGAACTGGAATGGTGCGGCGCACGAAACGGACGCGACTTCCAGTTGTGCTCATTAATCTCACTTTGCGTCAGTGATGCGACTGAAGCCGTTTCCATCGCTTCTTCGTCGCTCATCTCCGGCAGTAAGTCGCATAAACGCGACGCCAGCATGGTTTTTCCTGTACCAGGAGGACCAAGGAAAAGTAGGTTGTGGTTTCCAGCCGCTGCAATTTCTAGAGCACGCTTGCCTTGTTGCTGGCCAATGATGTCTTGTAGATCTCGACCATGTTTTTCAACCGTATTTCGCTTCGGAGGTTGATAAAGATTGAGACGATGCTGGCCACATAACTCCGCACACACCTCAAGTAAGGATTGCGCTGACTTATGTTGCTCTTTGCCCACCAACGCTGCTTGATCGCCATTGACATGAGGCACCACCAAATGACGTCCTACTTTGCTTGCAGCCAACGCGGCAGGAAGCACGCCTTTGACAGGTCTTAATCCTCCAGACAGGGCTAATTCGCCAACAAATTCGTAGTTTTTGAGCCTATCTGTCGCGATTTGCTCTGAAGCCGCCAAAATACCCAATGCAATAGGCAAATCAAAACGGCCGCCTTCTTTAGGTAAATCCGCTGGGGCCAAATTGACCGTAATGCGCTTGGCTGGAAACTGGAAATTTGAATTGATGATCGCACTGCGTACACGATCTTTGGATTCCTTTACCGTAGTCTCCG
>NZ_JAWOVT010000124.1:0-897 GCF_033340055.1 Vibrio sp. 1580 | reverse complement strand
ATGAAGTTTCGCACGATGTACATCGATGCAGAACAACGCTCAGGTGCCGTTTGGGCAACCGAAAATGATCCACGCATTACCCCGGTCGGCCGATTTTTACGTAAGACTCGTCTCGATGAGTTACCGCAACTATTCAATGTATTGAAAGGTGAAATGTCTATGATTGGCCCTCGCCCTGAGCGACCTGCCTTCTATCAAAAGTTGGAAGATGAAATTCCCTACTTTGTAGAGCGCACATACGGCGTACTGCCAGGTATTACAGGCTTGGCGCAAGTAAACCAAGGTTACGATGCTTGCATTGAAGACGTGAGAAGAAAAGTCGGTTTTGACCACAGCTATGCACTAAGCCTTGGGTCGTTTTACTCGTGGATCACGATGGATCTTTCTATCATGAGTAAAACGCTTATCGTAATGATTGATGGACGCGGCCAGTAATGCTTCGAGTCTATTTTGCTACTCTTGCCACTGGCGACGCATCTTCTCGATTGTCGCTGGTGGCACATTATGAATGCTCTGATATTCGCCCGAGCACACCATCACTTCCACCTCGATAGATTTCTTTCGGCAGTAATCTAAATACCGCTTCATTTCCCAATGTCGTACAAAGGTATTACTCACAATCACGATTTTCCCTTTGTTCAACCATTTTCGCGTTTGTTCAAAACACCATTCGTGCGCTTGCGGAAGCAAAGACGGATTGAAGTGGTACTCGCCTTTCTCATTCTCAAAATACATGTCGGCTTCGAAATGCTTCGCATCGAAATCTATCACCAATTGTTTCGCCAAGGTTGTTTTTCCTGAGCCAGGAAGGCCACGAATGAGAATAAGTTTAGCAAGCGACATAATGCAGTTGAGTGATGAAAAAGAAGCCCAAACTGTAACGGAATTTCTTAAAAA
>NZ_JAWOVT010000123.1:0-898 GCF_033340055.1 Vibrio sp. 1580 | reverse complement strand
TAATATTATTAATACCTTCACCAGCAGATTTTACCTTTAACCTAATATATAAACCACCTTGTTTATTAACAGGAAGCAAGGGGTTTAATATTACTTTATGAAACAAGAAGTATACCGTAGCTAACTTTATAAACCTTTCATGCCTCTCTATTTTTGATTCAACATCGAACTGTTCTAAATTAACAAGATCCTGGTGTACATGTCCTTCATAAATGTTATTCGGACACTCAAATGACAGTACTAAGTCATCTATCTTAAACGCATTATGTAATAAGTTAGAGAAATCCGGCTTTCCTCTAAAACCATCTTTACACATTTTAATAAAGTTCATATTTCTATCTCTTGTTCTTTAAATATGTATCAATATCTTTTAAACGTTTACTAGCCATGTTAGTACCAGACATCATCAGTTGTCTTCGATAGGATTCAACACCAAAATAGGGTAATGTATGGGACCTCTGCATTCATCACCAATCCTAAAAACTTACAGCAACGGACGAGACTACTTGTCGACAATGGAGTTTGCCTCGCAGCAATGTTGGGGACAATATCAAAAGGGTTAGTCCTGGTTTTCGTGTAATTAATCTTCAAGCCAAGCTGCTGTGCACTTTTCCCTATCTTCGTTGGGTATGCGCCACCTGCGTATGAACTCCCATTAATGTCGCTGCTTTCTCATAATCATTCAGCATTCCATTTACCGAGGCGTGAAGCGTGTTAACTTGATGTGTAGAGCGTGCCTGAGCATGATCCCACTCAGCCAAAAGTAACTCCGCTTCCTCGTTACTCAGTGTTCCATCGTATTCACTTCTTCTACCTTCTATTTTTTTCACATGGTACATCTGGGTTCTTTGTTCTGGATGTCTTCCGATCTCCTTGCCATGCAAGCTTTCATCAAATG
>NZ_JAWOVT010000122.1:0-899 GCF_033340055.1 Vibrio sp. 1580 | reverse complement strand
AAAGTGACCCGTGCGGCAGACTGTTGAATTGATTGTGAAACAATAAGTGAATTAGTATATGTTCATCATTTCATAATTATTCTACTTTCCATAATAATAACCACACTGTAAGTGGTTAATTTTAGATAAGTTTGTCATGATAACACTTGCTCGAACGCTGCTGCTTTTCGCTTGTCTATTGCCAAGCCTTCATGTAAAGGCCGAACCTTCATTACAGCCTCACTATAAAATCGCGACAGAAGCGGATGATGTTGTCACTCGCGTTTTATTTGATGCGGTATCCACTGAATTTGGTGTGAGTGTTGAGTACATCAACTACGCGAGTTTTGATGCCATTTTAGATGCAGTCGCGAATGAAGACGCGGACTTTGCTGCCAACATTACCTATACCGATACTCGCGCCGAGCGTTTCAGCTATTCCCGACCAACAAACATTGAATACACATACCTATATGGGCTGAGCGACTCGACATTAGATGATATTTCGCGTGTTGGTGTGCCTCAAAACACCATCTACTCAGAACTGATCAAACAGTATCATCCAGAGTTAAAACAAGTTCCTTATAAAGGTCATAACGAAGCAGTACGTTTGTTACAAACTGGTTTAGTGGATGGCGTGGTTGATGCGATTAACCAACTCAAACCAATGTTGTTGGAAGGGTTTGATGCCAAAATGCTCAACGATCAGATCTCCATCAAACCTGTTTCTATCATTAGTAAAAAAGGTCACCACTTAGAAGAGTTGGATACCTTTGCCTCGTTTATTCATGGTGAAGCGGTACAAAAGCAACTTCGTGAGCAAATCGCGTTGTATCAATTTGAGTTGAGACGTTCAGCCCTGCGAGATGCGATCAAGTTACTGCCTGTCGATTTAAAAGAGCCAATTCGAATCAAAATGG
>NZ_JAWOVT010000121.1:0-901 GCF_033340055.1 Vibrio sp. 1580 | reverse complement strand
ATTAGGCAAAAAAACTCTAGCCTAACAACACAAAGGCATTGCAGCTCTTTGGTGCTGCGAACTACATAAGAAAGTACAGATGCTTTACTTACTCAGAACAACTCAAAAAACAGAACGCTGCGTAACCCGAGGCGACTAGAATGGTTTAGTTGCGGTATCAGAACGAATCACGCCGTTAAACGAGAGGAGGTGACTTAGATAACATCCGTGTTGTAACTACTAACGATGTTCGAAAGATTGAAGGCTAATTTGCGTGATTGTCTTGTTCCATCGCGAACTTTGATGGAGGTAAACCAAAGTGCAACTTGAACTTCTGGCTGAAGTAAGAAGGATCATTGAAACCGCAGTTGAAAGCGACTTCACTGATTTTTTCACCTGCGAGTAACTGTTCACAAGCAGTTTCTAACCGTACCTCCGTTAAATAATCTTTTAACGTTCTTGACGAGGCCGACTTAAAGCGGCGTTGTAAACTACGTTCAGACATAAATAACATCTTAGCCGCTGTCGCAGTACCAAAATCAGGGTCATGGTAATGCTCAGCAACTAACTGATAAACCTTTTGTAGCCACTCATTCTCTGGACTGGCTTTTTCTTCGGCGATGTTTTCTGGCACAAATTCTGGTAAAACTTCCTCGACATGGCTCAACTCTTTTGCCATCGGCCAAGTAATCTCAATTTTATTTTGCGCATCAGAAGTGAACACCGCTAAGTGCCCTCCACTCACCGTAACCAGTTGCGAAAGATTGTCGATACTCAAGTCCACATTGTTATTAGCAGGACGACTTAGAGAAAGTTTATTTGGCAATTGTGTTCCGTAATCCAAAAAGCTGAGTGAGACAATGTCCCGCCCCTCTTCTAACATCACTTTAACGGCTTGACCTCGGAAAGAGCGCTTGATGAT
>NZ_JAWOVT010000120.1:0-903 GCF_033340055.1 Vibrio sp. 1580 | reverse complement strand
AGCAAATTGGGAATTTGTTCAAACTTCGCCAGTTCGTAGTCGACTTCTTGTGAGACTTGAGCCGCTTGGCTTTTGAGTTTTTGTTGCCATTGATCGTGTTGATAGCGAGTTGCGTAGTGATGCGTAAGAGCAAGCCCTAAAATGCCGATAGCAAACAACAGCAATAAAAAATGACGCAGGGCTTTGGGATTGAGTAAGTTCACAATTAGCTCACCGGAGTTTTTAATGCCATGTTATCAAAAGGTATTAAACGATGCTGTGAGCGGTAACGTTAACTAGGAATCGAACTGCATTTTAGAAGTAGTATTCCGTACTAATAAATACGTAACGGTTGTTTGCCAAGTAAGCGATTGGTTCGTTGTGTGACATAGCGGTCAGTTTATGCTCACTTGAGGTTAAATAGTCAATCTTGTCCCGTTAGAGAGCAAACGAAGCGAAGTTATTTTTGGATGACTTCACGTTACTTCTCGTCGCTTCATTCTCATCATTTGGGTGGAAAAACTTGCCATAGAGTTGGTCTTTGGTCTCGTTAGAAGTGTTGCCGGGCCTCGCTTTTTGCCTGAACCTAGAGGTTACCATCGGTTTTTCAACATCTATGTTTGCTGTCCTTGTATTTCAGTAGCTTCGGGAGCACAATCGACAAAAACGAGTGAAGGAGTAAAGATGGAACTTGCTGATATTCGTCGTGAGTACACGAAAGGTGGCCTACGTCGTAAAGATTTGAAAGCTGATCCAATTGATCAATTCAACCTTTGGTTGGAGCAAGCGATTAAGGCGGGGTTGACGGATCCTACTGCGATGACAGTGGCGACCGTGGATGAAAACGGCATGCCATTTCAGCGAATCGTTTTATTGAAAAACGTCGATAAAGATGGCTTCGTGTTTTACACCAACTTAGGTAGT
>NZ_JAWOVT010000119.1:0-909 GCF_033340055.1 Vibrio sp. 1580 | reverse complement strand
CACCACCTATCAATAACTGATGACCGCCCCAGCCGTGATCGGTACCGTTACCATTATTGGTCATTCGTCGACCAAAGTCAGACATCGTAAACGTGGTCACGTTTTTACTCATACCGAGCTTATCAACTGCGCGATACATGGCGTTTAGGTTGGTGGCGAGATCTTCGAGTAACAAAGGGTGTCGCGCGAGTTGCGAGTCATGCAAGTCGTATCCTGTATGTTTTACAAAGAACACTTGTCGCTGCTGACTAAGCGCACTCTGGCTGGCGATCAATTTGTACACGGTCTGCATTTGTTTGCCGAGTGTAGAAGAGGAGAATAAAGGCGCGTCGTCGATCAGTTTCAGTTGCTCCGCGAGGATGTTGCTCATCATCATGGATTCGTCGACCATCAAATTAAAATGCCCACTGAACGGGTTATCTGCGCTTTGTGAGAGCAATTTTTGATAAATCTCTTCGTAAACTGGATTTCCAACCGCCGTCAATTGACCCGCTTTGTCTTTTTTGAGTACGGTCTGACGGTGCTCCATTGCCTTCAACCATAACGTATCGCCATGCACACTATACAGCGGTGTAATTTGAGCGTCTGACGTTAGCACATCGAGCATGCGTCCAGCCCAACCTAAATTCGTAGAAGCATCCATCCCACCGCGCAGCCAAGATGCGGTCTGTGAATTGTGAGAAAACAGCTGCTCTGGCATTGGAACATCACCTTGTTCGATGGCTTGTTTTGTCACAGGTTGGTTGAGAATGCCGCTATTGAGCACCAAATTAGCATCGCCTTGTTGGAATAGTGGAGCAAGTGCCGACAACTTAGGATGCAGCCCAAGCGGAACGGCGTTGTTGTTTGCGTCGTTCGCATTCAATCCAATGGGAATAATGGTATTTTTGGCAACAGAAAGAGATCCTC
>NZ_JAWOVT010000118.1:0-909 GCF_033340055.1 Vibrio sp. 1580 | reverse complement strand
CAACGGATGGCTTTCTGTATCCCAAAAAGGTTCTGGAAGAGCGCGGTATCATGCATCGCAAGGGTTTTCCCGAATCTTACGACATCAAACGTTTGGTAGAATTTGTTTCTGATGTAAAGGCGGGCAAGCCAAATCTTGAAGTACCTGTTTACTCACACATCACATACGACATTACTGATGAGCTAAAAAAAGTCGACCGACCTGACGTGCTTATTATTGAAGGCTTAAACGTATTACAAAGCGGTATGGACTACCCACATGATCCACATCGAGTATTTGTATCTGATTTTCTTGATTTCTCAATTTATGTTGATGCGGAAAGTGAAACGATAGAGCAGTGGTATGTCGAGAGATTTTTGAAGTTTCGCCGCGGAGCTTTTACTAAACTAGGCTCCTACTTCAGCCACTATACGCAGCGGTCGGTCGATGAAGCGAAAAGTAAAGCGAAAGAAATTTGGCGCAATATTAATGGACTCAATCTGGAATTGAACATTCTTCCAACCAGAGAAAGAGCCCATTTGATCCTCCACAAAGGTGCTAACCACCTTGTCGACAAAGTATCGCTAAGAAAGTAAAGGGGCTCAGTCCCCTTTTCTCAACGAAATTTCTCCGCCAATGTAGGTTTCCAAACCATTTTCAGTTTTGAGCACCACCCCACCCTGTTGGTCGATACCTTGTACCACTCCGTGTATTTCTCTCGGTCCCATAAGAAGCTTAACCGGTCGGCCGATAAAGTTGTCCAAACGATTCCAACGTTCAACAAAACCACCCAGTCCAGTCAGTTCATATTCTTCTAACGCGGCTTTCCAATGTTTGATAAGACGTATCGCCAATTGAGTTCTATCGATACTCACTTCATTGGAAATTTGGTTGAGCGTTATCCAGGGTTGATCAATACCGGGCTGCACA
>NZ_JAWOVT010000117.1:0-910 GCF_033340055.1 Vibrio sp. 1580 | reverse complement strand
CGGATGTTGAGTCTTTCGAGGTGTTAGAACCGTTGCACGATGGGTATCGAAACTGGCTCAAACAAAACTACGTTGTAACACCAGAAGAAATGCTGTTGGATCGCACCCAGTTGATGGGGTTAACTGCCGCTGAAATGACGGTGCTCGTCGGAGGGATGCGCGTTCTTGGCACAAATCATGGCGGTAGCAAACACGGTGTGTTCACAGACCGAGTCGGCCAACTTACCAACGATTTCTTCGTTAACCTAACCGACATGAACTACACGTGGGAGCCCGTTGGCGAAAACCTTTACGAAATCCGCAGCCGTCGCTCTAAAGATGTAAAATGGATAGCGACCCGCGTCGATCTTGTCTTCGGTTCAAACTCAATACTCAGAGCCTATGCCGAACTGTATGCACAAGATGACAACGCAGGAAAATTCGTTGAAGACTTTGTCGCCGCGTGGACCAAAGTGATGAACGCCGACCGATTTTGATGTCATCCAAAGCGAAGCCTAATCTAACAATTAGGCATCCTTTCGCTTATATAAAAAATGGCAGGTATCACTTACCTGCCATTTTGTTGCTCAGAAACCTTCGAAGCACATTCTTGTTTTGTCTTATCAAGCTTTGCCCAACATTCTCAGCAACGTTCCGTCCTGCTTAATAAAGTGATGCATAAAGCTGGCACCAAGGTGCAAAACCAATAGGAATGGCAACAACGCTTCACCACTAAACTCGTGGATCCCCTCGCCCAGCTCTTTCAGCATGTGTATTTCTCTGCCAGAACTCACTAATTCAAAACCAAACAGGCTCAGACCGTACCCTTCTCCTACAGAAACCGCGATACCAGACAAAGGCAACACCACAGTTAAGGCCAAAAGAGAGTACATAACCACAGCCGCCGCGATAGACTCAAATTTACTTCTTT
>NZ_JAWOVT010000116.1:0-911 GCF_033340055.1 Vibrio sp. 1580 | reverse complement strand
CGCTACAACATGAGATGTTGTAGCTTGTAGTTATAGTGCTTCAATACAATAGAAGTGGCGACGCCACTCCTTCCCTTTTATTGGCGATTTTGTTTACAGCTCAACATTGAACTTTGTCGGTCATGAGTTTGCTTTTTATCATTCATCAAAAACAAAAAAGGAGTGAATTTACAGTGTAAAGTCACTCCTCTCAGCTTGTCTCTATTTACAGTGTAAATCCATAAGGCGTTGCGTTTACACTGTAAATTGACTCAACAACTTTTCTAACTCACTTCTTAACTGTTGCTCAACTTGCTTTCTTCCCGATAATCCAAATTGTTTGGCACAAATGCCCCAATCATGGTTTAAGAACACTTTACTTATCATCAAATCAGAAACAGGCGCTAAACCATGTTGACGCAGCCACTGTTGTAACCACACAAAAATCGATTCATAGCTTGCACCACCCTTCGCATAGCTTTGAAGCAATACTCGCTTAGTCGGATGTAAGGTTTGATGTTGAATCGGTTGACGCAACAAGCTTCTAGCCAGACTCGGCTCTAACTTAGGATAAACAAAGGAAAGGCTCGCAGACAAAAAGTCGAGAAATAATGCTTGTGCGTCATCAATCCAAGTTTGTGATTTATTCGCAAGTTGGCGAACCATCAACAATGAATAACAACCACTGGCGGCATCGCGCATAGTTCCTAAACGAATGGATTGATAACCAGCTTGTTGCCAAAACTGAATCAACTCATCCGTCGCACCAAAACTTGTCGATAGGTAATCCACATGGGCACCAACACTTTCCTCGAGTAGTGTTAGCATGCGCTTGCCAATGCCCAAACCTTGTAGATCAGGATGCACCGCAATTCGCATCACTCGTGAAGTAATAAGCCTGCCTACCTTTACCAAACCAAGTTGATTGATGA
>NZ_JAWOVT010000115.1:0-911 GCF_033340055.1 Vibrio sp. 1580 | reverse complement strand
GACGCGACCCCAACACCACCCGCAATCCAAATCTGCGGCTTATTGACGTCAAACGCCAAGCGTCCGTAAGGGCCTTCAACCATCACTTCTTCACCAATTTTAACCCTGTGGTACAAATCCGTGGTGAAATCACCCAACTCTTTGATCAAAAAGCGTACCTCTGGTTCATGCTCACCTGAAACAATCGTAAACGGATGCGGATCTTCATTACCAAAACGAACATAAGCAAACTGCACAGCTTTGTGTCCTTGCCAAGGTTTTTCTTGGCCGTTATTGCTTGGCGCCAAAACCAGCTCCATCACTCGCGCTTGAGGGAAGTAGCGAGTCGACACCACTTTGGCGGGATGGCGATTCGCTCGTCCGACAAAACCAAGCAAGCTATAAACGGCAGCTGCAGAGCCCATCAAGGCAAAGCCCAAAGCAACTAAATGAATTGGCTCACCCCAGTACGCGTGCTTGATCAACAAAACGGAGTGAACAGCAATCATCAAATACACTGCCGCCATTAAACGATGCGACAACTTAAATGGCTTGTATTTAACAACCGTCCACAATGACACCACGAGCAATGCTAAGAGCAGGTAAAAACCCCACTCCCCCAAACCAAGCCCCACATCGCGCAGCTCTTTGACCCAGAGCTCTAAACCGACAAAGTTGTTCCCAGAAGGCCCAACCCCGGTGTGTTTGATTGGTTTTTCGAGCACTCCTGCCGACACTAGCCATTTTGGCACTTTATACGTCAACCAATGCACGATTCCGAGGCTAACCCCCGCAATGCCGAGCCATTTATGCACACGATAGGCCTTATCCATCCCGTGAACCCATTGCTCGATCACAGGTAAGCGCAGCGCCAACACCATCGCAATAGACATCAAAGCCAACGACAAAACACCAGAATATTGAATAAGCGC
>NZ_JAWOVT010000114.1:0-913 GCF_033340055.1 Vibrio sp. 1580 | reverse complement strand
CAGTGCTGCCAGCCGCGACAATACCGCCAACAGTACCAGCCAGTAAGCCGTCAAAAACAAAATCAAGTTCTGGGGCTTCTTCTGAAAATGCTTGTTCTAAATGCAGATAGCCTGCACCACCCAGTTGAAACACTGGGGTTTCTTGTTTAAGATTATCCATGTTAATGCCTTAAAGTTAACAATTTTGAAGGGGTTGAGTGTTGCTGCACTCGCCCCTTTGTCATTTATGTTACAACGATAATTGATTATTACCATCATCACCGTCACCAAGTTTAATCTTCGCTTTCTCTAACGTTCTGCGTGTGTAGTCTTGTACATCATTCTTTCTGTCCACTACGGACGGGGAGCTATTCACAATGGCAATCAGGATTTCTTCATCGTTATAGCCGCCCTTGATCATGTCTATGGTAGCTGCAAAATCAATACGTGAATAATCGATAGACCAGCCTTTGCTTTTAGCTAATCCATGCCATTTGCTCCAGTGGCGCATAAAGACCGCATCGGCTGTTTTCGTAGTAGCATCAACGCTTGCGATTTTCCTTAATCTCTCTTCTTCAAGTGAGATTTGCTTAGGTTGCTGAACTTTCGCATTCTGATACGCCTGTTTAGCCTCCTCACGCTCTTTAATCACTTTATCCAGTTCTTGCTTAAGCAAAGTGATAACACGCTGACAAGCGTTTGCAGAGCTTGATATTAAGCGAGTGAAGAAGTTGTTTCTTGTTGGCTTCTTATTGCTGAATCCTGCCATTCTGAATGGATGAGATACGCCAGTGAAGTTTTCATCGCCATAGCGTTTATTCAGACCTACAACCACCTTATTTGCGATCTCTCGGTCTTTTTCGTCGGTGGTTTTAGGCACTCTAAAGATTGCTTGATAGTTGTCCCTGGACGACTCTTGCACCAGGTTCGGAGA
>NZ_JAWOVT010000113.1:0-914 GCF_033340055.1 Vibrio sp. 1580 | reverse complement strand
TTATTTTTAGCTTGCACGTAAGACTCGTTTTCTGTTGTTTCAATATACTTATGTTGAGATAAGTTATAAGAAGAGTAGATCGAATTAATATCTTTTGCAGACTCAGTCATAACATTTTTTCACAATATAACGGTGTTTAAACTGCGGTAATGGCAATCCCGCCAGTTACTCTTTGCAGTATATACCCGTTCAACTTGAAGATACAGGTTTCAATATCTGAAAATTATCCGTAATTCTGGATACGAGTGTACCTGCAACTTCTGGTAACGTTACATCGAAAAACTCTTTGATGGCTGAAGTAAATTCTGGCTTGGAGGAGAAGTAAATATTGTTCCTCACATGCTCATTCATCACTTTCCAAAGCCGCTCTATTGGATTTAAATTTGGACTGTAAGGCGGTAAGTAATGAAGCTCGATATTGAGCACTTTTGCCGCATTTTTCACCAACTCTGACTGATGATAGGCGGCACCATCAAGCACTAGGTGAACTTTTTGCTCCAACGGATAATGCTCCTTTTTGAGCTTCCAGAAGAAGCGAACAATGCTCTCGCTGTTTATCGTGTCATACGTGTCTGTCACCGTTGCGCCAATATTTTGAAGCGGTAACGCACCGATAATATTAAGACGAGTTCGACTGCCTGTTGTCTCAATAACTTTGTCTTGGCCTTTTCGTATCCAGCCATAACTGACTTTTGTTGACTGCGTAGGATGAACGGCATCCATAAATAACACAGGGTCTTCGCTGTTTCTTAGCGTCTCGTTGTAGTATTCGATAAAGGCTTGCTGCATCTCTGGATTAAACTTGTGCGGTACACCTTTCGGCTTCTTATATGAGAAACCGTGATGATGTAGCCACTTGTTCATTCCAGCAACGGTATAACGGATACCAAACTCAGCTTGTACATAAGCGACAA
>NZ_JAWOVT010000112.1:0-914 GCF_033340055.1 Vibrio sp. 1580 | reverse complement strand
ACACAGGCAAGCAACGAGTGGTTCAAGCGGAAGGGCGTATTGCTAACTTCAACCGTCGTTTTGGTCAATTTACTAGTGAGAAGGAATAAGTCATGAAAGTTGTGAAATCACTTAAAAGCGCGAAGAGCCGTCATCCTGACTGTCAGATAGTGAAAAGAAGAGGGCGCTTGTACGTTATTTGTAAGACAAATCCGAGGTTCAAAGCTGTACAAAAATAACAGTAGAAACGAACAACAAAGGAGTGTGTAGCGAAATTGAAGGTATTTTCGTCCATGACAACGGATGATTGCCTCAGCAGCTCTGAATGTACACACCCTACCTAATACTCGCCAAGTGCCAACGTTTATTCGCTCGTGCTTGGCATGGTTTTTACTGGCACGACTTCATCGTTATTCAAGTCAAAATTGAACGTTTGCCAGACTGCTCGGCTCTTTGAGCTTACACCACACACTATCTTTGCATTCGACTTTATATAGGGATTAGGCATTCCTGCATATCTAATGGTTATATCTTTGTTTAATTTATAATGTTGGTTAATTTGTTTTATATGGATGAAATATCTACATTTATGCAAATAACTGGTTATAAATTTGCAATTGATTTACAATTTGTAACGTTTTTGGCTTTTAATTGACTCTTTACTCAAGTACCCTTCGCTCGCTTTGTGACATTTTTTTCACAATTGCACAGGAATAAAAACAAGGAGGGAACAGATGAGTTCATCTGCTTCAATTAAACAAAACTCACCTAAGAAGCCGTTGTTTACGCGCTTTTTGGATACTGTCGAATATTTGGGGAACCTGTTGCCCCACCCGATCACACTATTTGCCATTTTCTGTTTAGCCATTTTGGTGATGTCGGGTATCGCTGGTTACTTCGAAGTATCGGTTGTCGATCCTCGTCCTGAGGGAGCA
>NZ_JAWOVT010000111.1:0-916 GCF_033340055.1 Vibrio sp. 1580 | reverse complement strand
CGATATTGGCTTTTCACTGGCGCGTCAACTGAAATGGTCGAAACATACAACGGTTGTTCGGCTACGTTTTGGCTATCACTTTGACAACCAGTAAGAACGGCCAAGGCGATGGCCGATACTGCAAATAGAGAATGCTTCATTAAATGCCTTCCTCACGAATCCAAGCTTTCACCACTTGCCCTTCGACTAATCGTTCTACGCCAGCAATAACCACGTAGTCGTTGTTATCCAAACCTGACTCAATCGCGCCACTTTCATTTAGTGACAATGTCACCTTGCTCACTTGTTGCGTTGAGCTATCCATCACCCAAACTTCACCTTGGCTCTCTTGCTTGTTTACCCAAGCCGATGTCGGCAACGTCATGGCGTTAGACTTGTTTTGCTTAGCAATGTGTACTTGTCCTGTCATCCCAGTGAGCAAGTTGCGATCGGTTGGCCGAGTGATCGTCACAATCGCTTCATAGCTGTTGGTATCGATGTTTGGCTGCGTTGAGATTTCTTTGAACTTACCCGGAATACGTTTGCTTGGTTCGCTGTCCATCGTTACCCACATCTCTGCGTTTTTTAGTGCAGACAGAGAGACAGACTCCGCGTAACTAACGGGCAAAGTGAAAGAAACATCCAGCGTGGTGTTATCAATCAAATTGAGGATTTCTTGCTTTTCACCTACCACTTGATACGGCTTCACGTAGGTGTACGACACCACACCGTCAAATGGCGCTTGAATTTTGGTGTAGCTCAAATCGGTTTTCGCTTGTTCAAAACTTGCCAACGCTGCTTTGTATTGCGTTTCTTTTTGATCGTAGCTATCGGTGCTGATGAGTTTTTTGCTGTACAGACTTTTTGCTCTTTCCCACTGAGTTTTCGCCAGTGCATATTGGGCTTGCGCCGCGTCTAAAGCCAATTGCAGATCTTT
>NZ_JAWOVT010000110.1:0-921 GCF_033340055.1 Vibrio sp. 1580 | reverse complement strand
TGCGCTTCGGCCTAGCATCTCCAATAAATTTTGTACTTCTTCATGACCAATCAACTGCGATGCGTTGTTGGTTAATAACTGACTTAGATGCGTTGCCAATACCGTCGATGAATCCACCACGGTATAACCGAGAGCCTGAGCGTGCTCGCGCTGCTCTTCACGAATCCACACGGCTTCTAGGCCGAATGCCGGGTCCATGGTCGGTTCGCCATCAATCATGCCGTAAACCTGACCAGGGTTAATCGCCAATTCTTGGTCTGGGCGAATTTCCGCTTCACCCACCGCAACGCCCATCAGGGTAATTCTGTAGCTGTTTGGCGTCAGCTCAAGGTTGTCGCGAATGTGTACAGCTGGGATCAAGAAACCAAAATCTTGTGAGAGCTTTTTACGAACGCCTTTCACGCGCTCTAATAACTCTCCGCCTTGGTCACGATCCACCAGCGGGATTAATCGATACCCCACTTCTAAACCAATAATATCAACAGGTTGAACGTCATCCCACGACAACTCACGTTGAGAAATCGGCTCGCTGCCATCTTCTGCTTTCGCAGGTAATGCTGGTTCTTTTGCTTTTTGCTTCTGACGCTTGTCAATCAAGTAAGCACCCGTGCCAGCAGCAACGGCCAACGTTAAGAAAGCAAAATGCGGCATGCCCGGTACGATACCCATCACGCCTAAAATTGCCGCCGTGATCATCAACGCTTTCGGGTTGTCGAACATTTGGAAAACCAACTGCTCGCCCATGTCTTCATCGGTGTTTTGGCGCGTTACCATCATCGCCGCTGCAATCGACAGCAATAGCGATGGAATTTGAGCAACCAGACCATCACCGATCGTTAGCAAGGTATAGATTTGGATCGCTTCACCAAAGCCTAACCCGTACTGCGCCATACCAATCGACAGACCGCCGATGATGTTGAT
>NZ_JAWOVT010000109.1:0-929 GCF_033340055.1 Vibrio sp. 1580 | reverse complement strand
ACAAAGTCAAATCTGGCGACTCGTTGAGTATGTTGGCGAAGAAATACGGTACGACCTCAAAAGTGATTCGTCGTGCTAACGGCCTGTCGAACAACAACATTCGCATTGGCCAGTACTTACTTATTCCGACGTCAACCAAAGACGATTCAAAGTACGCACTTACAGCGCAAAACCGTTTGAACAAAACGCAATCGCAAGCTCGTGGCCAGCTGAAACTGTCACACGTTGTGCAATCGGGTGAAAGTTTGTGGTCTATCGCTCGTGACAACAAGGTTTCACACAAATCGCTAGCAAAATGGAACGGCATGGGACCAAAAGATACCCTGCGCGTCGGTCAAAAGCTGGTGATTTGGAAAAAATCAGACCAAGGCGCCGTGATTCGTACCGTGTTCTACAACGTTCGCTCTGGCGACACCATCAGTGGCATCGCAAGCAAATTCAAGGTGAAGAGCAACGACATCGTAAAATGGAACTCGCTGCATAAGCAGAAGTACCTAAAACCGGGTCAAAAACTTAAGCTGTACGTAGATGTAACTAAGGTAAGTGTATGAACCCGTCAAGTAACCCACTCGTAATGTTGTTGGATATATTCCGTTCTCCAACCTCTTGTTTTCTTGCGCTTTATCAGCGTGGTGGTTGGGGATGGCAACCTTTCATCTTTTTGATGCTAAGCCCATTCCTATTTTGGGGCGCGTACTTTTCGAACGTTGATTTTACGTGGTTAAGTGACCAACTCACTGTACAGTTCCAACAAATCGACCCACAGCAGATTGAGCTATTGGAACCAAACACGTTGATGGCAAGTGCGATCATTAATGACGTGTTCAATCGCTTTGCGACGCTTTTGTTGCTTGCGTTTTGGTTCTTCCTTGCGACTAAAGCAAGTAAACAACAATACGGTTATTGGAAATGGTTTGCGGCATCGTGCG
>NZ_JAWOVT010000108.1:0-930 GCF_033340055.1 Vibrio sp. 1580 | reverse complement strand
GGCGGTTGAAATTTCCAACTACATCTTGGTGTTTTCCGTCGCGGCTTTGTCGATTTATCTGTGGTTGGACAGCGCAATTAGCGTCGGTGCCATTGCTATTGCGGTCAGCCTAGCGCTGCGCGTTAACGGCATGTCGATGTGGATCATGTGGGAAGTAGGAGCCCTGTTTGAAAACATGGGTACTGTCGTGGATGGCATGAAAACACTGTCCAAACCTATCGATATCCAAGACAAACCGAATGCGAAAGACTTGGTCGTATCTCAAGGTGGCATCCAGTTCGATAACGTCAGCTTTCATTACGGTGAAAACAAAGGCGTCATCAACCATCTGAATCTCGACATCAAACCTGGCGAAAAAGTCGGCTTGGTTGGGCGCTCTGGCGCAGGTAAATCCACGTTGGTGAACTTGCTGTTACGCTTCCATGATGTGGAAGAAGGCAGCATTAAGATTGACGGTCAAAACATTGCTGACGTCACGCAAGATTCGTTGCGCTCGAAAATTGGCATGGTGACACAGGATACGTCTCTTTTGCACCGTTCAATAAGAGATAACATCTTGTACGGCAACCCAACCGCCTCAGAAGAGGAACTGCTTAAAGCGACGAAACAAGCGCACGCTCACGAGTTCATCGAAACACTGACAGACCCATTTGGCAATGTCGGCTACGATGCGCAAGTTGGCGAACGAGGCGTGAAGTTGTCTGGTGGTCAGCGTCAGCGTATTGCTATTTCTCGTGTGTTATTGAAAGACGCGCCGCTGTTGGTACTGGATGAAGCAACTTCAGCTCTGGACTCAGAAGTCGAAGCGGCTATCCAAGAAAGCTTGAACGAGCTCATGCAAGGCAAAACCGTGATTGCAATAGCACACCGATTGTCGACCATCGCCCAGATGGATCGCTTAATCGTTCTCGACAAAGGTAACGTCGTAGA
>NZ_JAWOVT010000107.1:0-932 GCF_033340055.1 Vibrio sp. 1580 | reverse complement strand
AAAATACCAAGTAGCCTGCGTAAGCCATTCTCTCACTTTTTGAAGCGTAGTTTGGTAGTGCCATGGTTATCCTCCTACCTTAATGTTATTTATGCCAACCACACGGTTAAACACATAAAACAGCGCGAGCACGACAAACAAAAGCAGCCCACCTAACGCCCCCGCCATTCCCCAGTTGAGCGAGGTTTGCATGTGGTACGCAATCATATTGGAGATCATTTGCCCACTCCTTCCTCCCACGAGTGCCGGCGTAATGTAAAAACCAATCGAAAGAATAAACGTGAGCAACGCTCCAGCGCCAATACCCGGTAAAGTAAGCGGCATGTAGACTTTGACGAATGCAACAAGAGGGGGCGCCCCTAAGGAACGAGCAGCGCGGAAATACGTTGGACTGATGCCTTTCATTACACTGTAGAGCGGCAGAATCATAAAAGGCAATAAGATGTGTACCATAGAAACAACCGTACCAAAGGTATTGTGTATCATCTGAATTCGCTCAGACGTTAAACCAGACCAAATCAGTAAATCATTAATCACCCCCTGATTTTGCAACAACACAATCCAAGAGGTCGTACGGACCAATAGTGACGTCCAAAAAGGCAGTAGCACCACGATCAACAGCAAGTTGGCGCGTTTGTCTGGCAAGTTTGCTAACAGATACGCCACGGGATAAGCCATCAACAAACAAATCACGGTAATTAAGATCGACATCCAAAAGGTTTTAAAGAAAAGGTCAACGTAGATCTGCCGTTTTTCTGGTTGCGCTTCAATCTCGCCCATTTCGTTCACCTGCATATCCAATGCCGCAAGGTAATGGTTGACGGTTATCGCACCGCTCAGGTTCTTAAAAGCAACCCAATGTTTTGCATCCGCCCAGCGTTTATCAAGCCTACTCAGTTCTTTTATTGACGTAGGAAGCACTTCTAAACGAG
>NZ_JAWOVT010000106.1:0-933 GCF_033340055.1 Vibrio sp. 1580 | reverse complement strand
TTCAATCAAATAACGAAGAATCTACTCCTGTTAAATTGTTTGAAAAATAACTTATTTTATTCTTCAAATTAGGAGAGCAACATAAGCGACCACAGAGCATCCCTACAAAGAGGCTTTCGCTAACTCGTTAGTCCTCTATGTATTATCCGTCTGTTTTAGCGAGTGTCACTCTTCATGCAAACAATCTGTGCATATACTTATACCTAACTGGCATCGAGCTTAGAAAATACTGACCTCGACAGTGGTTAGATTAAGTAAGAATAAAATTTGAGTTACTTTGTCCTACACCTGCATTCTTCGGAGAATCTATGACTTCCAAATTAAGAAGAACGAAAATTGTCACCACTCTTGGCCCTTCAACTGATAAAGACAATGTACTGGAGGAAATCATTAAAGCTGGTGCGAACGTCGTTCGTATGAACTTTTCTCACGGTACAAGTGAAGACCACATTCAACGTGCTAAAAAAGTACGCGCGATTGCCGCAGGATTAGGGCGTCAGGTTGCCATTCTTGGCGATTTACAGGGACCTAAAATTCGTGTTTCGACCTTTAAAGACGGTAAAATCACACTCAAAGTCGGCGATAAATTCACACTAGATAGCGACTTACCAAAAGGCGAAGGGAACCAAGAATCCGTTGGTTTGGATTACAACGAACTGCCTCAAGATGTTTCACCGAACGACATTCTACTGCTTGATGATGGCAGAGTTCAATTGCAAGTCACCAGCGTAGAAGGAAATAAAGTCCATACCCGTGTGACCGTTGGTGGTCCATTATCCAACAACAAGGGCATCAACAAAAAAGGCGGTGGCTTATCAGCCGATGCGCTCACGGAGAAAGACAAATCTGACATCATCACAGCCGCAGAAATTAAGGTCGACTATTTGGCCATTTCTTTCCCACGCAATGGCGAGGACATGCACTATGCCAGAC
>NZ_JAWOVT010000105.1:0-937 GCF_033340055.1 Vibrio sp. 1580 | reverse complement strand
AATGGTGTGCGAATGCTGCGTGCTTTTGGTTTAGAAAACCAAGAGCAACAACGATTTGAAGATGTCGTTGACGATACTGGTGCTAAAAACATCGCGGTAGCAAGAGTAGATGCGCGCTTTGACCCTGCGATTCAGTTGACGATTGGTCTTTCGTTTCTTCTTAGTGTGGCGGCAGGCGCGTATCTGGTCGACAAAGGCGAAATCACTCTTGGTGATTTGACAGCCTTCACCATGTACTTGGGTTTGATGATTTGGCCAATGCTGGCGTTCGCATTCTTGTTTAACATCTTAGAGCGCGGTTCTGCCGCATGGAATCGGCTACAAGAAATCTTCGATGAACAACCAGAGATCATCGGTGGCACACAGCCTTTAGATGGCAAACCATTACCGCTGCACATCAAGATTGATGCGTTTCATTGGTCTAGAGAACTCCCACCAGCTCTTGCCGATGTGGACGTAACGTTAGAGCCAGGGAAAATGCTCGGAATTGCTGGCCCAGTAGGCAGTGGTAAATCGACGTTACTCACCCTGCTATTGCGTCAACATGATTTAGAAAATGGCACCATTCAGTTTGGCGATGTCAAAATCAAAGACGCTATCTTACCTCAATGGCGTAATCGCTTTGCGGTTGTGAATCAGAGTCCATTTTTGTTCTCAAAATCGATCTTTGACAACATCGCCCTTGGCAATCCTCAAGCAACAAAGGAGCAAGTTTATCAAGCAGCGAAATTGGCGTGTATCCACGACGATATAGAGAAATTCCCTGACGGATACCAAACCGAAGTTGGCGAAAAAGGCATTACTCTTTCTGGCGGTCAGAAGCAGCGTATTGCGATTGCACGCGCCATGCTTCTCAACGCTCAAGTGTTAGTTTTAGATGATGCCCTATCCGCCGTAGATGGTCGAACCGAACATCAGATTCTCAAGAACCTTGAAA
>NZ_JAWOVT010000104.1:0-941 GCF_033340055.1 Vibrio sp. 1580 | reverse complement strand
TTGCGCTGCTTTACCTTACTCGCCCAGTTACTGGGGTGAATGTGGCTGACCTCGCCACGAAAGAAGACATGATCAGCATTGAGGCACGATTAGCTGCGGATTGGAACGATAACTACGACACCAACCAGCGAACTGAAAATGTTCAGGTTTATGGATGGGGAACAACAACGCCAATGGCATCGGAGGCTTCTCCTTTGTTACAAACCACTCAGATCGGTTTTCTTCCGATAGACAAGTGTTATGAGCGTCTGGAAATTGGCAATAGCTATCCGGGGTTGATTAACTCTAGAAGCAACGCGACTAAGATCTGTACAGTGCCTACATTCAATAGGATTTTAGAGCCAAGCAGCAGCACTCAATATGGTAACTCTGCTTGTAAAGGGGACAGCGGTGGCCCGCTCCTGGACATTGCGACAGGCAAGCAAATTGGGGTCGTGAGTGGTGGTCCTTTGGTATTGCCGACTTGTGGCTCGCTGACCATTCCAAGTTTTTATACGAAGGTCAGTAACTACTACGATTGGGTTCAGTCTTACATTACTGCCGACACACCACCAAACCGTTACATCACTGAACCAAATTTTATCATCAATGCTAGAGAAGAAGCGGGCAAAGAGTGTCACGATGGTATTGCAACCAATAATTGTGATTTCAAAGGTTCCGATGACGATGGCGGCAGTCTAAATCTCTGGTTGTTGGCTCTGTTCGCTCCTTTAGCATGGTGGCGCAGACGCGAAGCGTAATCACGTTAACGATGTTGAAAGAAACGAGCAGCGCACGTCGCTGCTCGTTTTATTGTTAGGTTGACACTGTATAAATGACGATGAGTGCGTCGTCAAAATGAATGTCCTTACGCCATGTAAGAATATTGCCAAGTGATCGCGGATTTTCACGTTTTATTACACTCTTCACCATGGCTTTTACAGCGATATTCTGGGGATTTG
>NZ_JAWOVT010000103.1:0-943 GCF_033340055.1 Vibrio sp. 1580 | reverse complement strand
CCTATGCGGTATCTGGCCTCTATATCACTGGCGCTCATTGTCCCCTTCGGATTGTTCTGGGGGAGGGACAAGCTGGTAAACAAAGAGCGCCACGAGCTAGTGTCGAATGATGATCAGCGTATGGTCGATTTCATTCGCATTAAACCGGACGAAAAAGTACAGGAGAAAAAACGCGAACTCCCGAAACCGCCACCACCTAAGCGTCCGCCGCCGCCACCAGAAATGAAGGTGACGTCGACAGTAAAACCGGTGATGGACCAAGTTCCAATGGATATGCCAAAACTCGATCTACCAGTAAACGTCACTGGTGGCTCAGTACTCGGTCATTACAGCCAAGGTGGCGGAGCGAGACTGGCAGGTAGCGGAGGTCCTGTACCTTTAGCAACATTCCAACCTCAGATGCCTCGTAAGGCCGCCCGTTCTGGACTTGAGAAAGGTATCGTACTTGTAGAGTTTACTGTTAACGAACGTGGTAGCGTCGAGGACGTCAAAGTTTTAAAAGAGACACCACGTAAGTTGGGCTTGGGACAAGCCGCGAAGAAAACCGTATCTAAGTGGACCTTCAAACCCAAAATGGTTGACGGTAAAGCGGTTAGCTCTCGCCTTTCTCAAGAAATTGAGTTCTCTACAAACTAAGGAGTCATACGTATGAAAGCATATACCAAACTGTTGGCTTCTCTAGTGTTATTGTCAGGCGCGTATGGCGCGCCTGGTTTTGCCAACACTCCGGAGTTGTCAGACAAAACGTTTCGAACGGTAAACAAAGTTCAGGAACTCATTGCTACAGAAAAGTACGCTGATGCCCTTTCTAAATTGAACTCAGCATTAAGTAGTACAAGCAAAAAACAATATGACCGTGCAGTCTTACTGCAACAGATGGGCTTTTTGTACTCTCTGCAAGATGACTACCCGAAAGCAGCAAAGTATTTTGCTGATGCGTTAA
>NZ_JAWOVT010000102.1:0-954 GCF_033340055.1 Vibrio sp. 1580 | reverse complement strand
ACCACTAGCGAAGCAATAATACCTTCTGCGAGTAGGAAAACTGAGTTGTCCTCTGGTAGGTTTTCGCCAAGTGTTACAAGCCCCCACATACCGTGGGAAATAAAATCACGAGTTACTGCATAAAAACTTGTTAGCAAGATGAAGAACATCATGCCTTTTACAAACTGTCGGTTATAAAACTGGCCAAAGCCAGGAATTACTGCAAGTAAGGAGGCAGTAAACCGTTGGGATCGATATAGCCCCGAGTTATGCTCAAAATGTTCACTCATGTCAGACATCACTTACAACTCCATTTCGGAAAACTTCTGGCGTCTGTCAGCCCCAGACGAGTAACTAGGGCCGACAATTGCTTTCGCCAGAACAATATCTTTAAATTATTGACCCATCATTGCGTGGTTAGCTTCGATTTGCATATTGATGCTGTCTACTGCAGAGTCGAGTGCACTTTTCGCATCTTGTTTATTCGTTGCAATCAACTGAAGTGCGCTGTTCGCAGGGCCCCACACTTCGTTCATTTCAGGAATGGAAGGCATAGACGTAGCGTGAATGGATTGCATCGCCACTGCACTTGCACCTGGGTCATTCTTGATAACAGGATCGTCCACCAATTTTGTCACTGCCGGAACCTCTCCAGTTAGCTCAAAGCGGCGCTTGGCATTATCATAATTATTGACGAACGTAATAAACTCTTGCGCTAAAGGTTTGTTTTTCGAGAAAGTGGAAATGCTGTAACTCTTAACCCCCATAAATGAACCCATTTGCTCACCAGATGGTAATTTTGGAAGAGGCGCTACACCGTAGTTGATCCCTGCTTCTTTGTAAGGCTGGAGCGCCCAAGGACCAGTTTGAACAATCGCTGCTTTGCCCGACGTGAATAGTGAATCGATAGCATTAAGCCCGTTATTACCAATGATGCCTGTAGGGAAGACTTTAGAGTCATAGAACTTCTGAATG
>NZ_JAWOVT010000101.1:0-957 GCF_033340055.1 Vibrio sp. 1580 | reverse complement strand
CTTGTAGCAGTTGGTCTTTCTCTTGCCACACATCCCCTAACCATTGCTGGAATTGGCGCTTGTACGGCTTGTCGTTGAAGTAATCCCCTAACACCTGCTCATCAACTGGCAACACTTTCACATGGACCACGATCTTAGTCATGCGCCCCATCAGCATGTCTTTAAAAGGTTTGTCCGTATTCTCTGGATACGCGAGGGTCACATCAATGATGTTCTCAAACTGCTCGCCCATTGCCGCCAATGTGTAAGCAATACCGCCTGACTTGGGTTGCAACAGGTATTGGTAGCCCGCTTTGCTTTTACGCTGCTTCTCTTCAGTAAAGCGTGTACCTTCCACGTAGTTCACAACCGTGGTTGGAGTATGCTTGAACTTGGCACACGAACGACGTGTGGTTGCCAAATCCTGGCCACGTTTGTGAGGGTTACGAATTAAATACTCACGAGAGTAACGACGCATGAAAGGCATGTCTAACGCCCAACATGCCATACCAATAAACGGCACATACAGCAGTTGTTGCTTGAGGAAAAACTTCGGCATTGGAATGCGATCTTTAAATACGCAGCACAGCACAACAATATCCGTCCAACTGAGGTGATTGCTGATCAGCAAATACCAACCATCTTTTTTCAGATTCTCGATGCCTTGAACGTCCCACTCCACACGGTTAGACAAGGCAAGAATCCCCGCATTGACGGTCGCCCAAATCCACATCACTTTGTTGGCTGCTTCCGTCCCTTTAGCTTTTAACTGCGCGGTCGGAAGTAGGATCTTAAAAATAGCGATGACACAAATTGCGAGTGAACAAATCGCAGAATTGAGGATCACAAAAGAAGCGTTAAAAAAAAATAACAAATATGCCAACATGATAACCAAACAACAGTGATAAGGTGTGAGTAATAAAACAGCGTGTAATTATACTGCTCCGTTGCCACATTGGAACATTTGTGAGAATGGTC
>NZ_JAWOVT010000100.1:0-960 GCF_033340055.1 Vibrio sp. 1580 | reverse complement strand
CGATCCAACGCCCAACGCCGCTACTCTGTTTAAAGTATGCAGGATCGACAAGGTTCATTGACCCTGTATAGGCAATGTCATCATCAATAACGATGATTTTACGGTGCTGGCGAAGATCAAGACGACGTAAGAACATACGCCACATCTTCACTTCGAGCGCCTGAATAACCTCGATACCCGAATCTTTCATCATTTTGTACCAAGGACTTCTGAAGAAGCGTGGGCTACCCGCAGAGTCCAATAGCAGCTTCACATCCACACCACGTTTAGATGCTTGGATAAGAGCGGATGCTACCGAATCGGCCAAGCCGCCTGGGTGCCAAATGTAGAACACCATTCGAATGCTCGTTTTGGCATTCTCGATGTCTTCGATGATGGAGTGCAGAATTTCATCAGGAGATTGTTGCAACGACAGAGTATTCCCGCTCAGAGCAGGCAGCCCAAGACGGTTGTTACACAGTTCATCGATGCGGTAGATATGGCGACCCATGGTTTCAGGCATGTGCGCGTGGCAATCATTGAGTTGACTAAACCACTTGGCAAAAGGGGTAAACATCTCTTTTGCTCGTTCAGCTCGTTTTCTGCCTAAGTTCAGCTCACCAAATAGGAAATAGCACGCGACGCCAAGCACGGGAAGGATATAGATGATCATTAGCCAAGCTAAAGACACGCTCACCGCACGACGCTTCAAAACAACGCGTAAAGTAACACCAGCAACTAAGAACCAATACAGTCCAATGCCAGTAAGAGTAAGAAAATGATAGAACTTGTCCATATACGCTCAAAGTAATATGCCCATCTAGGATATTAAGCATAAAAGTGGGTTGGGGGAACAGATTTCCCAATGAGAAGTGGGATTGACCCTACATGAGGAACAAATTTCATAACAGACGAGTCTGCTATTTTAATGTGAAAAATAAGGCTATGCATTAACTGTTGAACAAAAAAGCAGCATTTAAC
>NZ_JAWOVT010000099.1:0-974 GCF_033340055.1 Vibrio sp. 1580 | reverse complement strand
ACAAGGTCAACTTTTTCAGCTTTTTTTGCAGGTTTAGCTGGTGCTAACTCTGAGATCCAACTTTCGATGCTTTCCGTCACTTCTTTGGTCAAACGAGCCACGCCTTGTGCCTTGCTACGTTGCCACAAGTAACCTTCAGATGTACGGCACTTATCCAACAAGTTTTGCTGCTGCTCAGCGGTCAATGTTGAGAACTGTTTGTGCAGTTTAACGATGGTTGGACGACCTAAATCGCCAACATTTGGATACGCTTGTAGCAATTCTAGCGGCAATGCCGCGGCTTTAAGCGCACCACTTACCAATGCTTCACTGCACTGGAACATTTTCGCTAGCGCTTTTTGGTCTTCAGCTTCACCGCTTTCCAGCTTAGCCTGCATCTCTTTGCCTTTTTCGTAAAGCGACAGCGGTTTGTGAGCATTCGCGACGTCAGATAGGAATTTCGCGTGTTCAGTGTTGATGCCATCACCAACGTAAACCAAGAAATCCTTACCCGCCAAGATACAAGACATACGACGGCGGCTACCGTCTAGTACTTCAATTTTGCCATCGTCAGTGCGACGACCAACAGCTGGGTACTGTTGACCTCGCTCTTTCAGTGTCACCAAAACATCAGATAAAGCATGCTCATTCAAGAATGATTGTTCACGGGCATTGTCCGCGAACACACGCGTCTCGCTTGCCACTTTATCTGCGGGAATACGAACCAATTCAAACTGAACCGTGCCCTCACCCGCCACAGCCAACTCGATGGTTTGCGCTTTTTCTTTTGCTGCCGTTTGCGCTTCTTGGGGAGTCGCTACTCGACGTTTATTCGTTTTACCAAATAATTTCGCGTTTAATTCAGACGTTTTCAAAGCCATTTACTGTTTACCCCTGATTTAATGACGGCCAGTTAGAGTGCAATACGCGCTCCAATTCCAATGCGCTTTTGTGAACCGCATCTTGAGCAGTTGCAAGTGTCTTCTTGCCGCCTT
>NZ_JAWOVT010000098.1:0-977 GCF_033340055.1 Vibrio sp. 1580 | reverse complement strand
GATAGCGGCGGTGTTTTATTTTGGATTACTGTCGTTGATAAACCGATTGACCTCTGCTGATGGTTTCTTGCACGTTTAGGTCTTTTAGCGCCTTAGGTTCAATCTTCATCGGGTTGTTATCGAGGATGATTAAATCCGCATTCTTACCTACTTCGATAGAACCTTTATACGACTCCTCAAAGTGTTGGTAAGCTGGCCAAATGGTCATGGCTTGCAGCGCGGTGTACGTGTCAACGCGCTGATCTGCACCCAGTACTTTATCGGTTCTGGTGGTGCGATTGACGGTCGCATCCAATACTCGGAATGAACTTGGCAGCGCCACAGGTGCGTCATGGTGAGTACTGAACTTTAACCCTGCCTTTCTCACCGCTTGAGTTGGTGAAATGAAATCGGCACGAGGATGGCCGAGCACCGAGTCCACATGCCAGTCACCCCAATAAAAAGTATGCATTGGGAATAGAGAAGGGAAGATGCCTTGCGCCGCTAAGCGATCCACTTGGTCTTGGCGCATGGTTTGGCCGTGAATGAGTACAGGTCGGCGGTCTTGTTTTCCTAGCTTTTCATTTGCTTTGGTCACTGCGTTGATAAATTGCTCTATCGCAGCGTCACCATTGGCATGCGTCAGCACTTGCCATTCATTTTTAAAGGCCGTTTCTACGTAATCGTAAGCTTGTTGATCTTCAAAGGTTGGGTAGCCTGCGTAGTCTTTATCTTGTCCATGTGGCGGGTGGAAGTAAGGCTGACTTAGCCATGCCGTTTTACCTTGTGGAGAGCCATCAAAGTTCAGCTTTACGCCACCGATGCGGAAATGGTTGGTGTACTCTGGCGTGTTGTATTCCGAGTCCATAAAATCACTGCTCGATACCATATCGGCGTACGCAACCAAGTCGATCATCAGCTTGTCGTTTTTCGACGCGCGTTTCATCGCTTCATAACCTTCTGATGTTGCTCGTCCTTCTTGAGCTGTGGTATAGCCC
>NZ_JAWOVT010000097.1:0-982 GCF_033340055.1 Vibrio sp. 1580 | reverse complement strand
AAATGTTAAAACACTTTATTGCCAATGATATAAAGCTCGCAGTTGCACACTACTTGCCGTTAGAAGCGTTTCAAACTGCGATTGAACAAATTGAAGAAAAATCACTAGCGCGGAGTGGCAAGATTATTCTAACCATGTGAACACAAAAAGGGATGGCACTCGCCCTCCCTTTTGCATTTTAGTTAGGATTAACGAAACTGCGGCATGTAGTCGAGGTTCGCTTGAATTGTCTCTTCCAATGCCTGCTCTAGAATCGTTCCTGTTGTGACCAGTGGGTTCAGAATCAACGCTCGGTGCGCGGTATTGCGGTTGCCAGTGACCGCGGCTTCGACAGTGAGTGATTCAAAATCCTTCATCAATTGAATCAGGCGCAGTGTATCTGTTGGGAACGGTGCAACATTCAAAGCAACGGGCCCTGATTTGGTGATCATACAGCTCACTTCCACAGTGCAGTCGTCCGGCAAGCCCGCAATCGCGCCGTTGTTGCGAGTGTTCACGTGCATGATGGTGCGCTTGTCGTTGTAGATAGAGCTCATCAGCTCACAGGCCGCTTTTGAGTAATATTGGCCACCGCGCTTTTCGAGTTCTTTTGGTTTCTCGTTAAGCTCTGGGTTGCGGTAGATATCGAACAGACGTTTCTCCATCGCTTTGACCACTTCGCCGCGAGTGCCTTCGCCGTTCGCTTCTTCAATTTCCTGCTTCATGATGTCTTCGCTGGTGTAATAGTAGCGAAGGTATGCGCATGGAATCATCCCCATATTGCGCAGCAGTTCTGTTGGCCATTTGAATGGAGGAATGTTTTGCGGCACCAAAGGATCGTTGCCAGATAGGATCTCTTCGACCACTTCTTGCAGTTTGTCACGACCGTCGTGCAGGATCTGGCGTGCCCAGATAAAGTGGTTCAAACCCGCAACTTGCAGCACAAACTCTTGCTCGTTAGCACCGAGCATTTGGGCGATGCCTTTTTGCATGATAACTGGCA
>NZ_JAWOVT010000096.1:0-983 GCF_033340055.1 Vibrio sp. 1580 | reverse complement strand
ACATGCCATTTTCCTTGGTGGCCTATTTGCGTATGACTTGGTGGCGAACTTCGAACCATTAGGAGACGCGGTAGCAACAAACCAGTGTCCGGATTACGTCTTCTATGTTGCGGAAACATTGCTGGTTGTAGATCACCAAACACAATCCTGCCAACTGCAAGCAACATTGTTCGTTGACGGCTCGCAAAAAGCAGCGCTAGAAAGTCGAATCGAAGATATCCGAGCTCAATGCACATCGCCAAAGCGTCTTCCAGACGCAACGCAAGTGGCCAATATCACAGCTCAACCAAGCGTTTCGGATCAAGATTTCTGTCAAATCGTCCGTGATCTAAAAGAATTCGTGATAAAAGGCGATATTTTCCAAGTGGTTCCTTCTCGTCGATTCACATTGCCTTGCCCTTCTCCGCTAGCAGCTTACAAAGAGCTAAAGCAAAGCAACCCAAGCCCTTACATGTTCTACATGCAAGATGAGCTGTTCACTTTGTTTGGTGCGTCGCCAGAAAGTGCCTTGAAGTATGAAACCGACACCAACCAAATAGAAATCTACCCAATTGCAGGGCCTCGCCGTCGCGGTAAACGTCCAAATGGCGAAATCGACTTTGATTTAGATAGCCGTATTGAACTTGAACTACGTAGCGACAAAAAAGAGAACGCTGAACATATGATGTTGGTAGACCTAGCTCGTAATGATGTAGCGCGCATCTCACAAGCTGGTACTCGTCATGTTGCCGATCTCCTTAAAGTTGACCGTTACAGCCATGTTATGCACTTGGTGTCTCGCGTGGTTGGCCAGTTGCGCGATGACCTTGATGCTTTGCACGCTTACCAAGCTTGTATGAACATGGGCACGTTAACTGGGGCGCCTAAGATTCGTGCAATGCAACTGATTCGCGATGTTGAAGGTGCTCGTCGTGGCAGCTATGGCGGAGCGGTAGGCTACCTGACAGGAGAAGGCACGCTCGACACTTGTATCGTGATTCGCT
>NZ_JAWOVT010000095.1:0-983 GCF_033340055.1 Vibrio sp. 1580 | reverse complement strand
CATGTTGGCAAGAAATACAGATTTTGCTCTATTGGCTGCCACTGCCGACTCTTTGGCGTGCAGGATTTCGTAAGTTTGCCTTTGCTTTTCTTCCACCACACGATTGACTTGCTGCGCAAAGAGAGTGAACTCGTCACTACCATCGACTGCGACTTTTTTCTCTTTTTCTTCCTCATTAACAAGGGTATTAAGAGCATGAATGATTGCGCCAATCTTACTGTTAACACGATACCAAGTGGCAACCCCCAGCCAGCCAAGCAAGAGAAGAACTACCGCAACACCACAGGTAATGAGCAATACATTTCGTTTTTGCTCATTGACTTGAGTAAGTAGCGATTGCTCAGCTTGACGAGTAAATCCTTCAATCATCATTTGCAATCGCTGAACCCGAAAATCGAGTTCGTCAAGGTAAGCCGCATAATCGCTGCGTGGCATGTCGCCATTCATTAGCCTCGCTCTTGATTCCAAATTACGTTGATAGCGGGGGGAGCTGAAAAGGCCAAGCAGTTTATCGACATGCGCATAAGATGCCCCCAAATGCAAAAATGCATCTAGATTTTGCTGCTGACGATCAATGGTTTGAAAAAAAACGCTTTGGTTCAGCTTCGCATCTGGATCCATCACTAAACGGTAGGTCAGCCAAGCCTCTTTTTGCGTCCAATAAGATAATTGAGCAAGGTAAGCAATAAAGTTCTGCATGGCGTGCCCATCGCTATTTCCATACAGCTGATAGTTTTGTAGCAAGGAAAGCGACATTTCTTGCAACAACTGAAACGCCCAATCACCCACTTCATCTGTGTTGGTAAGATCCCCAGACACCATACCAAGCATCGCCTCTTTTAAATCATCGGCGTACTCGGAAGTGTGTGGATTAGTGGAAAATTTATGATGCATGGAGAGCACCACATTATTTTGGACATCCACTTCGATACTTAAAGGCGTTTCCTGACCGTATTGGCGTCTGTCTTTTTCCATGCTGTAGA
>NZ_JAWOVT010000094.1:0-986 GCF_033340055.1 Vibrio sp. 1580 | reverse complement strand
CTTAATGCTGCCATATTGACAGAAACATGACCTTCATAATCAATTATTTCACACTTATCTAATAATTGATGCAAGTGTTTCGCATTCAAGCCTAACTGCCACAATGGTAGGTCAATCGTGCTTTCTTGTAGACCAATATTGACTGCAACAATGAGCGTCTCTTCACCAAGCTGTCTTGCATAAGCAAATGCTCTTTCGTCACAATAAAGCCATTGCATGCTGCCAGATTGTAGGGCTTTGAACTGTTTGCGAATTTCAATCCACTGTTGGTACAGATGGATCCAATGCGAACCCTGAACTAAATGCCAAGGGAAACAACGTCTGTTATCTGGGTCAAAGCTTCCCTCAAGACCGACTTCACTACCATAATAAATGCATGGTGCGCCGACATAAGTCATGAGTAAGGCCAACGCGATTTGCATTTTTTTCTCATCCCCATTCACCAAGGTGAGAAAACGCGCCGTGTCATGGCTATCAAGTTGATTGAGTTGTGAGAGCTGATTGGCAAAAGGAACTTTTGCTCTGGCTTCATCCAACCACGCTTTGAACTCAAAACCATCTATATCGATTGGGTCGTACGTGATGTCTTGATGCGCGATAAACGCTCGAACAGGGTGGGCAAAACCTTAGTAGTTCATCGCTCCGTCTTCTTGCTCCCCTTGCAGCCATTGAGTCGCCTCAAAAAAATGCTCACCTAACACATAAGCATTCGGATTAACGGATTTGGTCGCTTGGCGAAATGCTTTCACGTAGTGAGCGTTGTTTTTCGCCCCCTCCCCTTCACCTAGCATATGAATGACATCAAAACGCCAGCCATCCACGGAATATGGTGGCTTCAGCCAATGTTTGATAACCGACGCCTCACCTTGGTAGATATATTCTCTGACTTCGTGATTCTCAAAATTCAATACCGGCAGATTGTCGATACCTTTCCAGCCAATATAGTGATTACTCTCCCCATCAAAGAAGTAATAGTCGCGAAAATC
>NZ_JAWOVT010000093.1:0-989 GCF_033340055.1 Vibrio sp. 1580 | reverse complement strand
AGAAAACGCTTCACGAGTCAGTTGAGGATAGCGAACCATGACTTTGATCTCTTCACCGTCGCGAATCAAACGCTGTGCTTCTCCGCCGTAAAAACTTCCGCCGACTTGTTGCGCAATCATGGTCAAGTCAAGACCGAGATCGTACGCAACAGGTGCAAGAGAAAGAAGCACTTCTTTGCTGCCTGAATCAATGGATGACGAGATATCGTACAGCCCTTCTTCTTGCTGCAAACGTTCAATCAAGTAACGTCCTGCTTGATTAAGTTCATTGATGTTGGAGCCAAACAGTAAGTAGCCAAACTCATCACGATCGCCACCACCTGCACTTTGTTCGCGGATCTTGATACTCTTCATACCCGGAATAACAGGCATCGCCTCACGCCAGCGTCGAGCAAGTTCAAAGGTATTGAACGGACGAATTTCCTCATCGACAAGCGGCACTAACACTCGTCCTTCGGTGCGGCTTCTATTGTAAGAAAGCACATCGCGAATCATACCTTGCCCATGATCAGCAATAGTTTGAGACTCGACCTCTTGCATGACACGCTCGATGGTTTTCAACGCTTCAATGGTTTGCTCACTGGAAACCGTGTCATTCATTTCAATAGTAATCGCAGGGTAATCGGTCGGTACTTTCGGGTTAGGGATAACACGCACATAGTTGGATTTAACCAATGCAGCACTGATCAGCAATAAACCACAGAACACAGCAAATACAGTCCAACGCCAATGCGTACAAGCTTTCACGAAGTTACGATAAGTGCCGTTTACAAAGCCGAAGAAACGTTGGTTGAAACGATCTCGCCATCCACCAGGTTTGACGGGTTTAAAATGGGTATGCGCCAAGTGCGCTGGTAGGATCAACTTTGATTCAATCAAACTGAAGATCAAACACAGAATCACCACACCAGCAATGCCGTAAAAGAAAGCGCTATCAATACCACTCGAAAGCAAAAATGGTGCGAATACAGCAATCGTTGTCAGAACAC
>NZ_JAWOVT010000092.1:0-989 GCF_033340055.1 Vibrio sp. 1580 | reverse complement strand
CTTTGCGGCCCACTTGGAACTGGTCGATAGTGGTTTCTTCACTGGTGTGAGGCACAATCGTCAGTTTGAATGCGTTTTTACGCAAATCATTCACCGTTAAGCTGATACCATCAACGGTGATAGAGCCTTTTTCTGCCACGTACTTGCTGATCTCAGCAGGCATCGCGACCCAAAACTCTATCGCACGACCAACTTGATTGCGCTCCACAATTTCACCCACGCCGTCCACGTGTCCAGATACAATGTGTCCGCCAAAACGTGTCGTCGGCAGCATGGCTTTTTCTAAGTTAACCTTTTCGCCGACTTGGTAGTTTGCAAAACCGGTTTTTTTCAAGGTCTCGAGAGACAAATCCGCGCTGTAGTAATTGCTTCCAAAGTCAATCACCGTTAAGCACACACCATTAGTTGCGATGCTGTCGCCTAACTTTACGTCAGACATGTCTAACTTACCTACTTCTACCGTAACGGTAATGTCTTCGCCTTTTGGCGTAATCGCAGTTAATTTACCAACTGCTTCTACAATTCCTGTAAACATAGTGCTTCTTTTCTAAATTTCTTTACGTACAACGGTGGCGGTAATACGGATATCTCTGCCCACCATTCGCACATCAGTAATATTTAAATCGATGACCTGCGCCATCTCCGTCAATCCCAGCGCGCCAATTAAACCACGTCCATCGCTTCCCATTAGCTTCGGAGCGAGATAGACAATCAACTCATCTACAAGGTTAGCTTTGATTAGAGAACTCGCGAGCGTCGCGCCAGCTTCCACCCATAAATGGTTGATATTACGCTGAGTCGCGACCGCTTTTAGGGTCGCAGCTAAATCAATTTTTCCGCTTTGGTCTAGTTGTGGGCAAACATCGCCTTCGCTGCTGACAATAATTCGCTCACCTTCGGTACTGAACAGTTTAAGGTCATCACTCAGTTTCTGTTGACGGTCGAGTATTACCCTTGCAGGTTGGCGAACTTCCGTCAGCTCATAGTGC
>NZ_JAWOVT010000091.1:0-992 GCF_033340055.1 Vibrio sp. 1580 | reverse complement strand
TAGTCGTTACCCAATGCATTTTTCGCCGCGCCGGTTAACGTTGCGCAGTCGATGATCAACTCAGGGTTATGTTCGCTTGCATAGATAAGACCATCGGCAAGTACCAAACGACCTTCTGCATCGGTGTTCATGATCTCAACAGTCTTACCGT
Organism: Vibrio sp. 1580; assembly: GCF_033340055.1. Classification (NCBI taxonomy): domain Bacteria; kingdom Pseudomonadati; phylum Pseudomonadota; class Gammaproteobacteria; order Vibrionales; family Vibrionaceae; genus Vibrio; species Vibrio sp. 1580. The sequence goes on along the minus strand of NZ_JAWOVT010000091.1, from coordinate 841 downwards.
TTTTGTAGGTGATGATGTCGCCAAGCTTAAGCGCACGACCAGAAACCATATTCTCAGCACAACATAAGATCAGTTTTACGCGCTTGTTCAAACCACGCAAAATAGCTAACCCCAAACCGCCAGTAATCGTACCTGAACCGCCCATATCGGCTTTCATTGCACTCATAAAGTTTGAAGGCTTAAGGCTGTAACCGCCTGAATCAAACGTAATGCCTTTACCTACTAGACACGCGAATACTGGTGCGTTTTCATCGCCAGTCGGGTTGTAATCCAATTGCAGCATTGCTGATGTGCGATCCGAACCGCGACCAACCGCATAGATACCTTCCCAACCTTCCGCTAGTAGATCTTTATCTTTAACAATACGAGCCGTTACTGTGCCTTCTGGTGCGACAGATTTGATGAACTCAGCCGCCATCGTAGCAAGTTGACGAGGTGCAACTTCTTCCGCCGTTTTGTTGATGATATCGCGCGTAAAATCGGTCGCTTTAATGCGAGCTTGAAGTTCAGTTTGGTCTTCTTCAGAAAGCGCAGTCCATTCTAGTAAACCGTGTTTTTTCGGGTTGCGGTAACCTTGATGGAAAGCCCAGATGCTTTCCAAATCCCAATGTTCACCAGAAAGTAGAACTGAATGAATTCCTTGGCCATCTAGCTGACGAGCTGCACGCTGAATTGCACCAAGATCATGACCTTCACCTAGATGAATCGTCGCACCGTTTTCAGAGAATGAAAGTAGTGCTTTCTCACCCCAGTGTGGAGCAGCAGAATCTTGACTTAAAAATACAGACATCTGTGTAGACATGGTTTCTCCTTGTCTTATATCGGCGTAGCCTACGCCGCT
>NZ_JAWOVT010000090.1:0-1001 GCF_033340055.1 Vibrio sp. 1580 | reverse complement strand
TGGGAACCTCAGCCCAACTTAAATATCGCAGCAGCTGCGTGGATTCACGCTGGCGGCGCACATCACGCAGTGTACAGCCAAGCTGTCACATTGCCGATGCTTGCCGACTACGCTGAAATCCTTGGCATCGAAATGGTTGTGATTGACAACAGCACCAACTTACGCCAGTTCAAACAAGAATTGCGTAACAACGGAGTGTATTACCGTCTCGGTTAAACCACACAAATGTGCTCCCGCTTAGGGAGCACTTTGGAGTCAATTTGTGAATGATACAGACGTAGAAACCGTGCCCACTTTTCAACTGGAAAAAACTCGCTGGACGCTCAACCTTTCCACTGAGCAACCAGCGAGTTTCGAGCTACAGCGGGATGGTAAAACGCACTTTATCGGCACCATGGAAGTATTAAACAACGGACAACTCATTGCCGTTCACGATGCTGATTGGCGCTTTAGGCACAAGCCAGAAAAGCTCGAACAATGGTGTCAACTGCACCATTCAGAAACCTTATCCATCAATATGAACTACTACTTTGCTGATGATGCTCTCGTGATCGAGTATTTGGCGAGAAACACGGTTCCAACTCGCCTTGATATCCGTCATACCATCAAACAAGTTGTCGATTCACCTGTCGAAGACAACGAGCAAGCGCGAAGTGCGAAGTGGCAGCACCAAAGAGATGGATTACCAAGTGACTTCTTATCGAAAACCGCTAAGACGGACTTTTTCCGAGAAGCCTTTTCTGCCAAACAATGGATCGTTCTAGAAAACTGTGAGGAATAACGACGACAGTTTTTCCGCTCCAGAATAGACTGATGAAAAAGTAAATTAGTTGAAATATGCAAAACAACGACCCTTTAAAACCCGGCTACAACTTTGACGCACACCTTGTGGCTGGGCTTACCCCCATTATCGAAGGCGACGAGCTCGATTTTGTGATTGATCGTCCGAACGGGATGAAAGGGTTCATCATCAACATCACGAGCCAAGGTGAAGGAACGAT
>NZ_JAWOVT010000089.1:0-1003 GCF_033340055.1 Vibrio sp. 1580 | reverse complement strand
GTCGCCTTCCCTACGCCATTTAAGCCCGCAATCACCCACTTGTCTCCTCGCGCGATAGTGATATCAATCGGTGACAGTAAAGGCGTTTGATAGCCAATGCTCAACGCTTCGGCGCTAACAACACTTTGATGTCCAATAGGCGCATAAGAAAAATCAAATTCAGTCACAGCATCTGTTTTATGCAACTGAACCCTTTCAATTTTATCCAATTGCTTCTTACGTCCCTTCGCAATGCTCGCATTCACACCTGCGCCATTTTTCGCAATAAACTGTTCCAGTTTCTTAATCTCAGCTTGCTGTGAGTGGTACTCTTTTTCCAACAGCGAATTGTTGTGTCGCTTTTGCGCCATTGCTTTGTGGTATGAGCCGGTGTATTTCTGGATTTTTTGATAGTCGATATCACAGATGCAGGTAGTAACCGCATTCAGGAAACTCACATCATGAGACACCAACAGTACGGTTCCTACATAAGCATTGAGATAACTCTTCAACCACTCAATATGAGTTGCATCAAGATAGTTAGTCGGCTCATCTAACAATAAGACGTCTGGTTCACGCAACAATAAGCGCGCTAATAAAACCTTATGGCGTTGCCCGCCACTTAACGCACTCATTAGAGTATCCAGTCCCAACTGCTGTATACCAAGCCCTGCGGATACACTTTCAATTTGGGCATGTAAGGCGTAAAAGCCTTGGGCTTCCAATTCCGTTTGTAACTTAGCAACTCGGCGAAGCAAAGAAGGCGATGCAGATTCAGCCATCTCTTGATACAAAGAAAATAATTCACGTTCAGCTTCAAACAACTCATTAAATGCCGATTGTAAACATTCTCTAATCGTCTGAGTTTTATCAACCACAAGATGTTGATCAAGATAGCCAATCTCTAAGTTTGGCTGCCAATGAATATCTCCCTCATCGGCAGAAATTTCACCAACAAGCAACTTTAACAACGTACTTTTTCCTACTCCGTTTGCACCGGTGATCCCTACATGCTCTCCAGCAT
>NZ_JAWOVT010000088.1:0-1009 GCF_033340055.1 Vibrio sp. 1580 | reverse complement strand
AATTTGTTCTTCGCCCACTCAGCAAGGCCGATAACCCACAAGTCGCTGACGTGATTCGTCAGGTTTACGCGGAATATGGTCTAACCGCAGACAAAGGATACGGCGTCGCACACCCAACACTTGATGACATCTATTCGGTGTATAACCAACAAGGTGCCGCTTATTGGGTGATTGAGCACAATGGCATCATCGTCGGTGGTGGTGGTTTTGCTCCACTAGCAGGCGAACTTAACGTGTGCGAACTACAGAAAATGTACTTTTTACCCCAAACTCGCGGACACGGCTTGGCAAAACGTATCGTCGCGCTGAGTCTGCAATTGGCGAAGCAACTTGGCTATCAAAAGTGTTATTTAGAAACGACAGAATGCTTAAAAGAAGCGATAGGTTTGTATGAGAAGTTAGGCTTTGAGCATTTACATGCCCCGCTTGGACAAACAGGGCATGATGCATGTGAAGTAGTGATGCTTAAAACACTGTAATAAAGAGCATTACTAAGAGTTAAAGCACAACATGGGTAACGCAAAGCTCTTGGCTAAGCGCAACAGAAAATGCTTGGCGCTGCCCATCTAACTCCACCGCAAGTTGGTAGAGATCTTTCGGATCGGGGTCATTCAAATCAGCGTATTTAGGCGCTTCGATCTGAAATAACGCACTGGCATGATCGGCGCGCACATCAATTGGAATATGGTAAGTCATACCATCAAACTTCACTGATGCCGAGACCAAACCCGGCACAAAAGTCTGATAGTAAAGATCCACTTTAAACTCACAACCACCACCGTGGTGCCAGATTTGTTCGGTCGCGACACGATCTAAACGTACGTTGCGAATAAACTGCAGGTAAGGCACTTGCCACACGCCTAAGCGGTCATCGCTTTTTCTATATTCATGATCGGACAGCGAACACAGCTCAGGTTTATCTTCATCAAACAGAAGATCTTCGTCTTCCTCTAAGAACAAGATTTCAAAGCGGTTACGCCCCATTTGCATGTAAGGGCGAATGTCTTTC
>NZ_JAWOVT010000087.1:0-1011 GCF_033340055.1 Vibrio sp. 1580 | reverse complement strand
CTATCATGAAAGGACTTACACAGGTTGCAAACTAGTAAGTATTCCGAAATAAACCGCCCTGCAAGGCGGTTTTTTCATATCTGGGGATTGAGATTACAACCAAAGAGCATGGATCTCAACGATCCTTTTCTAAGGTAATGAACGTCCTCAAGAAAAACGCCTCCCAATGGGAGGCGTTTTTCGTATCTGCCAGTTGTAAAAAGGTCGCCTACACTAGCGACCTTGGGGATTCGTACAACGAGCGTTACGTTAAATATTCGCTATTAACGATACTCCCATGCATGCATAATATCTCCAAATCAACTATAAGGACTTAAAGTGAAAAAACTGATTTTACTAGCACTCTTAAGTGCAAGTGCAAGTGCAAACGAGGTAGACCATTTTTATGTCGGCGGCAATTTACTTGTAGGTCACAATACTGAGTTAGATGCTGGTATTGCAACTATTGATGAAAGCAACGACTTAGGTGGAGGGGTGTATGCTGGTTATAATTTTGCAGTTCACCCTAATGTAGATTTAGGTGTGGAGTTAGAATACCAACATTTTGGTGAAGCTGAATTTAATGAAGATGCCAGTGTTAAAGGTGATGCCTTTTATATTAACGCACGCCCTAAGTTTATAGATAAAGGTAATAAATTATATAGCGCACTCATTCTTGGCGTTGGTTCATTAAAGGGCGAAACCAACGTCTTCGGTATATCTGAATCAGAATCCAAGTTCTCTTATCAAGCAGGATTGGAAGTAGGTTACATGCTTGACAATGTAGACCTTGCTATCGGCTACAGATACAGGTCTGCTGAATTTGATGGTGTAGATATCAACATTCAAGGTGTGACAGTTGGTATGAGATATAACTTCTAGTAGCTTGCGACGAATGAGTTATCACAACCAAAAAGCTTCCCATTCGGGAGGCTTTTTTAAGTGCTGTTTATATGTGTTACGTTAAATTACTCATTACTTTCTTTTAAACCAAAGCAGTCCCACTCTATCAGCAATCGACTAAAATTATTT
>NZ_JAWOVT010000086.1:0-1015 GCF_033340055.1 Vibrio sp. 1580 | reverse complement strand
TGACGCAGATGATCCATCGCCGCCAGATGCTCTTTCCAAAGCGTATCGAGTGTTTGAAGCATCACTGATTTTTCGAAGTTACGAAGCACTTGTGCACCCACAACTTCTTCTTTCGCTTTGTATACTTCAACGGCTAGGCTGATAATCTTCTCGCGCAGCGCTTCTTCGTACAGTTTGTCGTCTTCCTCAAGCCATTGCTTGATTGGCGCGTCTAGATCGAAATCTGCTTTCAAACGTTCTTGAAGACCTTCCACATCCCACATGTCTTCTAGAGATTGTGGTGGAATGTATTCGTCGATGATCGCTGTGAGCACATCTTCACGGTTTTGTTCAATCATGTCGCTGATATCGTCAACGTTCATGAGCTCATCACGCAGTTCGTAAACCACTTTACGTTGATCGTTCGCCACGTCATCGTATTCAAGAAGCTGTTTACGGATGTCGAAGTTGCGACCTTCCACTTTGCGTTGTGCTTTTTCAATAGAGCGAGACAACATCTTAGATTCGATTGCTTCACCTTCTTCCATACCGCTTTGAATCAAGCTTGCCATACGATCTGAAGTGAAGATACGCAGCAGTGAGTCTTCCATTGATAGGTAGAAACGAGATGAACCCGCATCACCTTGACGACCAGAACGGCCACGTAACTGGTTATCGATACGACGAGATTCATGACGCTCAGTACCGATGATGTGCAGACCACCAGCATCTAAAACTTGATCGTGAACTTTTTTCCACTCAGCTTTGATTGCGTCGATTTGCTCTTTCGTTGGATCTTGTAGTGATTCAACTTTTGCTTGCCAGCTACCACCTAGCACGATATCTGTACCACGACCTGCCATGTTTGTTGCGATAGTTACCGCACCTGGCATACCCGCTTCAGCAACGATTTCCGCTTCTTTCTCATGGAAGTTAGCGTTCAAAACGTTGTGTTTGATCTTCGCTTTCTTCAAGGCGGTAGAAAGAAGTGCTGAGTTGTCAAGCGAGACTGTACCAACCAATGGGGGCGGACCGT
>NZ_JAWOVT010000085.1:0-1031 GCF_033340055.1 Vibrio sp. 1580 | reverse complement strand
CTTTAAGCACCTGATGGATACGGTGGTAACGTTCTAAATTCATAGTAAATAAATAGGGTATAAAAAAATCGCCACCCAGTGTGAGTGGGTGGCGATGAGTTTAGTTCTTTCTTCGTCTGACTCGGGTCGCCTGCGGCATCGCTTTGATTTTTCGCATGATACCTGCAAGGTGGACACGATCTTTAGTCGTCAGCAGAACGGTGACAGTATACAGTCGGCCATCACGTTCTTCGGTCGACAGGCCATGGATATTGGAGCCTGTTTTCGAAATCACGTTGGTCAATTCTGCGAGAGCACCTTGGTGGTTAAGCATGTCGACTTTCAGTTCTGCGATAAACTCTTTGTCGTAATCGTCAGACCACGCAACGGCCATGTATTTGTCCGGCTCTTTTTGGTAACCGCGCACATTTGGACACGTTTCACGGTGAACAACCAAGCCACGGCCAGGAGACACATGCGCAATGATGTGGTCATCTGGAATTGGGTGACAGCAGTTAGCAAACGTCAGTAGCAAACCTTCCGCGCCACGAATTGGAAGTTTCTTCTTCGAGTCGGTTGGAATGGAACTGGTTGTCGTTAGCTCTTCAGTATCGCCCAGCAAACGACGAGCAATCACAATACTCATGAGCTCGCCTAAGCCAATTGCTGCGAGTAAATCGTCTGTGCTTTCTAAGCGCAGATCGGTCAGTACTTCTTGAATATTCTCTGGGTAGATGGAGTCAATCGAGTGACGACCCAAAGCGTGATTCAATAGGCGGCGGCCGAGCGTGATGGATTCTTCACGGCGCATGGTTTTCAGTACTTGACGAATCTTAGTGCGAGCGCGAGAAGTCACGACATAGTTCAACCAAGCGGCATTTGGACGCGCACCTGGCGCACTGATGATTTCTACTGTCTGGCCGTTCTTCAGCGCCTTACTTAGTGGGTAAGGGTTACGATCAACACGAGCACCAACACAGGAATTACCTACATCGGTATGTACCGCGTAAGCAAAATCTACGGCTGTCGCGCCAAGTGGCAGTTCAACAATA
>NZ_JAWOVT010000084.1:0-1037 GCF_033340055.1 Vibrio sp. 1580 | reverse complement strand
ACAGTAATTTGCGGTCAAAGAAAGAGCACTGCATAAGTAATCAAGAGTTAGAAAAACAACTTAACCACGCGAATTACGTGCTCGTTAACGTAGGTGATCGCAGCTTTGAATGGTGTGAAGAGAGTTTTGCGGCGGATATATCATTAGAAGAGGCTGTGCGATTGGCAAAAGCGTTTCAACAAAATGCCATTTACTATGTGATAGATGGTGAGCTTTACTTAGTTGCGTGCGCGGTACCGAGCAAAAAACATTGGCTAGGAAAAATTAACGACAGGCTCGTATAACAGGATATCTCTCGTTGGGGTTATGCCCGAGCGAGCAAATTCACGGAGGAAATATGAGAGACATAACACCAGATATTTGTGATCAATTTGAAGACCAAGTGACGTTGCTAAATTTACCGCTACAGAACTTTGGTCAACGTACCGCCTTTCATGGCGAAATTGTCACAGTGCGTTGCTATCACGATAATTCTAAAGTACGTGAAGTTCTAGAACAGGATGGCACTGGCAAAGTCTTGATTGTTGATGGACACGGTTCCTGCCAAAAAGCGCTGCTTGGTGATCAGCTGGCGATAGTCGGTATCGAAAATGGTTGGGAAGGTATCATCGTGTACGGAGCAGTGCGTGATGTGGCACAAATGTCGCAAATGGACATAGGAGTGCAAGCGCTGGGTACATGCCCGTTTAAAACGGAAAAGCGTGGTGTGGGTGAAGTCAACGTGACGTTAACGATGCTGAACCAAATTGTTCAACCAAAGCATCATGTTTATGCCGATTGGAATGGGGTGTTGATTTCAAAAGAAGCACTCGATTTTTAGAATCGGAAACCTAAACCTACCTCAAAGCCTTGTTGCCAATCTTGGTAATCCAACGTCGCGTGAATGTCTAACTTATCGGTAATTTTCACGCGGCTAGAAAGTTCAGCAGCGAGGCTACTGTCTTCGGTTTGAATGCCGTTGCTATTCTCAGATTTGTAAGATCTTACGGTGCTTTTTACGGTGACACGATCATTGAAGTGGTAGCTGATCCCGCTGA
>NZ_JAWOVT010000083.1:0-1037 GCF_033340055.1 Vibrio sp. 1580 | reverse complement strand
GGCTAGGAAATGTGCGCGAATTACGTAACGTCGCAATGCGCTTCGCGCTGGATGATACGGTTTCTGTGATGGAAATTCTTTCTAGCCGCCCGTCGTCAACCACGGAAGAGACTCAAGCGGGTGTGCCACTGATGATTCAGCTGCACAACTTTGAGCGCAAAGTGTTGCATGATTCATTAGTGAGGCACCAAGGACGGATTAATGAAGTGATGCAAGAGCTCGATTTACCACGTCGCACCTTAAATCAGAAAATGCAAAAATTTGGTCTGAATCGCTCCGATTACACCGATTCGTGAATGGAGTAATAGGAGCGATGTCGTTTTACCTTTCCGTTATGCGCTTTTAGTCGGTGTTTGGATGAACTTACCACCCACCTCGCTTTCATCTTGGAATGTCGTGACTTGATTTCGCCCGGTATGCTTCGAACAATACAGTGCTTCGTCGGCTCGGGTGAGTGCATCTTGTAAGCTGTCGTTGGGCATTAGCTCGCTGATGCCGAAGCTCATCGTGACTTGGTTTTTAAAAGCAAGCAGCGACGTTTCACGTTCAATGCTGCGACGTACTAACTCGGCATAGGCTTTCGCGTTTTCGGCATTGGCAAGCAACACAATCATAAACTCGTCACCACCAAAGCGAACGGTACATGCTGACTCTGGTAACGTTTGTTTAAAAATCGTGGCGATGGTTGCCATGACTGAGTCGCCAGTGGTGTGTCCGTATTGGTCATTAATGGTTTTAAAATCGTCCACGTCAGTCATAACGATGCTGATAGGCGTATTTTTCTCGCGTGCTTGATTCACAAGGTTAGGCACAATGACTTCCATTGCACGTCGATTGTATAACCCAGTTAATGCATCCAAATGAGAAAGATCGTTGATGGATTTCACCAATCTTGCGTTGATCAACCACAACATACTAAAGCTCAAAGCAACAATGAGGCAGATACTAAATAGAAACGTCAGCTGGTGGATGATACCTGCATTCATAAAACTGTTGACTTCTGGTGCCCAAATGCTCCAAACGGTTCTGCCCGCCAT
>NZ_JAWOVT010000082.1:0-1039 GCF_033340055.1 Vibrio sp. 1580 | reverse complement strand
CTTCTTGAGTGATCACGCCTTGCTCTAGACCTTCTTGAGCAATCATATCCAAGCGGAGGAATGGACGACGTTTACCTTGCGCTTTACAAACTTTGTCGAACACAGGCTCAGCTTGAAGAATCACAGACAGTGCTAACTCAATCTTACCTGCTGGGTTGTGCTCTGTTGGCTCTAGGTACTGGCCACGGCCAATGCGCGAACGTGTTGCACTTGGGGTTTGTAGAATACGTGCCACTTTGCTGTCTAGCTTGTCACTTGGTGCTTTGCGTACACGACCGAATGGCATAATCAGAACGCGAAGTGTGCGGCCAATGACTTTGTTCGGGAAGTTTGCTAGGAACTCATCAACGGCGATTTCTGCTTGTTTTAAGCTATCTTGTAGACCCCAGTGAACCAAAGCCAAATCTTCAGCCGGACGACCATCTTGTTCAAAACGTTTTAGCGTCGCGGAGCTTAGGTATAGCTGACTGAGAATGTCACCTAAACGCGCAGATAAACGCTCTTTACGTTTCAACGAACCACCAAGCACAGCCATTGAGATATCAGACAGAAGCGCTAGGTTGGCACTGTAACGGTTTAGCTGTTGGTAGTAGCGTTTCGTTGCATCTTTAGTCGGTGCCGATGAACCGAGACCAGCGCTCAAACCAAACCAAATACTGCGAACGAGGTTACTCATGGTAAAGCTCACGTGGCCAGCTAACGCTTTGTCGAATTTCTCAACCGCGTCGCTCGCTTCTGAGTAAGCTGCGTTCATTTCTTCAAGTACATATGGGTGACAACGAATCGCACCTTGACCGAAGATGATCATCGAACGAGTCAGAATGTTTGCACCTTCTACCGTTACGGCGATTGGAGAGCCTTGGTAGCCACGAGCGAGGAAGTTCGAAGGGCCTAAACAAATGCCTTTACCGCCGACAATGTCCATCGCGTCAATGATGCTTTGTTGACCGCGGTGGGTACAGTGGTACTTCACGATTGCAGAGATAACCGATGGCTTTTCACCTAGGTCGATACCCGCAACGGTTAAGTTGCTTGCTGC
>NZ_JAWOVT010000081.1:0-1044 GCF_033340055.1 Vibrio sp. 1580 | reverse complement strand
TAATCAAGCTCCGACCGAACCGTTGGAATAACGACGTTTCTAGACATCAAGTTTTCCAAATAACAAAAAGGCAGTCACTCGACTGCCTTTTTTTGATGCGATTTTGTATTGATTTTGTATGTAAGCCAGCAATAGCACTGAGAATTCTTAATCATCAGATCCGTTTGCTTAACTTGTGCTTATAACTAAGCTTTCCGCTGAATCAGTTGGCTCAGCATAAACAAAGAAGTCGCACTGATCACCACTGATGGGCCTGCTGGTGTGTCGAAGTGCCAAGACAGACTCAGTCCCATTAGAACTGAAATCGCACCTATGCTGGATGCGAAGAATGCCATTTGTTCTGGTGTAGAAGACAACTTACGCGCTGTTGCTGCAGGGATGATCAACAGTGACGTCATGATAAGGGCACCGACAAACTTCATACCTACCGCAATCACTACGCCCACCATCAGCATCAAGACCAGACGAATTAAATCTGTGTTCACACCTTCTACAGCGGCTAGCTCTTCGCTGACGGTACTTGATAATAACGGTCGCCAGAATATGTACAAACATGCACTAACGACAATTACGCCGGCATAAATAAACATCAAATCTTCTGGTGATACAGCTAATAAATCACCAAATAGGTAACTCATTAGATCGACACGAACATTGTCCAAAAAGCTTACTGACACCAAACCGATAGACAAAGAGCTGTGAGCCAGAATTCCGAGTAGGGTATCTGTGGCCACCAGTTGCTGCCTTTGCAGTGTTACAAGGAGTACCGCTAATGCTAAACAGCAGACTAGCAGCGCAAGATAGAGGTTAACGTTCAGTAAGAACCCGAGAGCGAGCCCCATTAACGATGCATGGGCAAGAGTGTCACCGAAGTAGGCCATTTTTCGCCATACAACAAAAGACCCGAGTGGACCTGCGATGATTGCAATACCAATACCAGCGAGAATAGAAGGTAGAAGAAACTCAATCATGGTGATGATGTCCGTGGCTATGGTTAGAGCACGAGGTAGCGTCGCCCGATACTGGAGAGCCAGACAAATCGTG
>NZ_JAWOVT010000080.1:0-1055 GCF_033340055.1 Vibrio sp. 1580 | reverse complement strand
GAGCGAGTTTGCTATGATGCGCTCCGCACTTGAGAGATGCGTTGGGAAAACATTTTTCAAGTATAAAACACCCTGGAGGGGTTCCCGAGTGGCCAAAGGGAGCAGACTGTAAATCTGCCGGCTCCGCCTTCGATGGTTCGAATCCGTCCCCCTCCACCATATTGAAAAAGCCAGCTCATCGAGCTGGCTTTTTTCGTTCTATACATCGTAAGATCAACACCCATTCTAACAATCTCTCGCTCACCCCACGGTGTCGCATTCATGTTCTACGAACTCCTACTGTAGCTAAGATCTTCAACCAATACCGACAACCACATTGCTTTAGGCCAAACTCAACGTTAGAACCGATCTTTTAACAGGTAAGAGTTCTTCGACAAGACACTGAATAGTATTAACTTTCTAAATCTCTCAAGAATAACCACAACAAAATACTAACTGAGCTATCCCAGATGCCAAATGGCTAAGTCATTAGACTGCTAAATCATAAAACGACTGAGTTGTATTGTGCTTAGCTACGGAGCATTGCCTTTCGCTTTTACCTGTAGAGCTATCTCCGCTCATCCAACAATTAACAGATACAAAAAATCCCGCTAAATAGCGGGATTTAATTAAGACTAAATTGAACGAGCTTGGTGATTAACCTTGAATACCAACAATCAACCAAGGTGCATTCGGTACCGTTAGGTCACGCTCTAGGTGCCAGATATCTTCAATATCTTCCTCTACACCTTCTGCAGCATCACGGTAACGGCCACTAAATTGCAAACTTAATTGTGCTTTGTTCGCATCGTATTCAGCACGAACGATCTCTGCATCGACATACATCACATCAGTGTGCTGCTCACCTTCTAGCTTCGCGCGCTCAGCTTTCAGATCTTCAAATAGACTTGGAGAAACATATTCTTCAATAGTGTCTAGTTGGTTGTGGTTCCACGCACCTTGCAAAATGCGGTAGTGCTCACGAGAACCGTTAATAAACGCAGCTTGATCGAAACCCGGTGGGTAATTGTGTGGTACATCTGTTTGAGCACCAAAACCGTTGAAACCGCCTGCGT
>NZ_JAWOVT010000079.1:0-1059 GCF_033340055.1 Vibrio sp. 1580 | reverse complement strand
CTTCTCCCCGGTTAAGGGCACGCTGAACGTACTGCCGCAAACTGGCATTGTCTATGTAATCCAGTAAATATTGCGCTTTGACCAGTCGATTATACTCCGTCAGCGCCTGTAATGTCGGGTGCCCCGAAGGATAACCAGACAACTTTCTTACCAGCATTGCCTGTGTCGTTCGCTTTGTCTGAAGTGACAGAACAATGCGCCTAATATCCTGCCATCCCGTTTCGATGACATTCGTCCTGATGGGCTTTTTCAGGGCAAGGTTGGTGCCGCCGTGTTCATTTTCAGTTACGGCAAACAGATCATTGATGACACTACTGAACTGCGCGTATCGCGGTGCAAAACTGTAACCGCATAGATCCAGTAAGGCGAAGTTAACATGATTGACACCGTGTGTATCTGTCGAGAGTACGTCAGGTTTGATTTCACTGCTGTTGGATTGTAACAGGTCATAAATATAGTGTGATTCGTGCTCGTTGGAACCGATGATCCGAGCATTGAGGGCGCTGTGGTTGGCCACCAGTGTCATGGCCGTGATCCCTTTGTTGGTGCCGAAATACTTAGAGGAGTACCGGGTTTTAAAGGTTTCCAGATGGGTTTCGAATTTCTGACCATCCGCACTGGCATGCAGCTGGTCCTCCTGAATATGGTAGTGGCGGAAGATGGGTAATGAAGCCACCGCATTATTGATCACGTCGCTGGCGTCATGCAGCGTTTCAGGCCGGATATAGTTGGCCTGCACCGTACTCAGGTGTTCATAGCTTCGATCGGAGATCTGCGCCATGCCATACACACCACGGTGAGTGGCGTTGGCAATCAGAATGGCCAGTAAATCATCCTGATGAGTAGTTCCCTGTTTTTGTATTGGCAGCACATGTGTCAGGCATCGCATAAACCCGGTTTCGCGCTCAACATACCGCAGGACATCCGCGATACCGACTGGCTGCATTCGCTTAAAGAAGGGATTGTTGACCAGAGATGTAGCGCCTTTTGTTGGCAGGTGCCAGCGGGTGCCCGAGCGATTTTTCATGATTACATTGCGATTATCTCCCTCATCAATAT
>NZ_JAWOVT010000078.1:0-1086 GCF_033340055.1 Vibrio sp. 1580 | reverse complement strand
GTGAGCTCGGTATGCGCTTTGGCGTAGTGCCATTTGATTTCACAAGGTGGGCAAATTTGCGGTAAACGCTCGGCTAGTTGGCTAGAAAACTCATAGTTGATATGAGATCCCACCACCGTAAAGTGTTCAGCAATCATGTCTTTGATGACGAAGCAGGCCAGCTCTGCGTCAATGCCAATCGCTGTGATTTGACACAAATCACCTTGTTGTAGACCTGCTTGCAAAATGGCCACGGACTTGGTGAGTTCCGCAACACGATTTAGCGTTACATTAATGATATGTAAGGTACTTTTGAACTTCTTTGCCACTCGATTGAGTGGCTGAGCAAGGTGCGCACTGGCATTTGCATTATCGACGAAAAAGGTGATTTGGTATTCGTTCATCTGCAAATTTAGTCGCGGCAGTGGACGAGGAATACTTTGTCGACGTTCAGCAAAACCTCTTCAATGGGGATTTGAATTTTGCGCGTCCCTTCGAATCGGCCAGGTTGTTCTATCTCAATATCCGACACAATCAAAACCCGATCCGCTTGAGCGATATCGTGAGGAGTGAGCTGATTTTCTATCCCCATCGCACCTTGCGTTTCTACTTTAATTTGCACGTTATGTTTTGGCGCAGCTTTCATTAGTGCATCTGCCGCCATATAAGTATGAGCGATGCCTGTAGGGCATGCTGTCACCGCTACGATTTTCATGTTCTATCCATTTTATTTTTTGTGGATATTAGCACAGCCACCGCAGATTGAATTGATTTGAGCTGGATTAACGCAAGAGCTCTATCACAGTTTGAATCTCATGTTACATTAATCCAGTTAATGCACTTTTAGTCCTATATATCAAAGGGTAGGCACTGGTTAATCTATGCCCAAATAAAATGAGTAGGAACGCATACGAGCCAGGGGATCCTGTATCTCAAACTCACTTGGGTATATATTCGAGCGTGAATATTGGAAGGTAAAACAATGGACATAACAAACCTAATTAAGCTGGAAACGATATGTTTAGATCTAAAAGCTCAAACCAAAGATGAAGCGCACAAAGAGCTGGTCGATATGCTAGAGGCCGCCGGCAAGCTCAATAGTCAAAG
>NZ_JAWOVT010000077.1:0-1088 GCF_033340055.1 Vibrio sp. 1580 | reverse complement strand
GACCTAAATTAAGAGTCATGGGTAGTTTAGCACTTATCTATTTGGTTGCTACCTTTTAACCAGTAATTTACGATTTTTTCCGATTTAGATCAAAAAAGGCGCTGGAATGCGCCTTTTGTTATTATTGTGTTAAATGAAACTATGCGTCTGGGTAACCTTGTGGGTTATTTGATTGCCAGCGCCATGTGTCCCCTGTCATCTCTTCAAGAGTACGTGATGCTTTCCAGCCTAGTTCATTCATTGCTTTTGAAGGATCTGCCCAACATTCTGCAATGTCACCAGGTCGACGTTCAACCAGTTGGTATGGCACATTTTTACCGCATGCGCTTTCAAATGCTTTTACCATTTCAAGAACGCTGTAACCATTCCCGGTACCAAGGTTGTAGATGTGCAAACCAGCTTTACTGCCGACTTTTTCTAGCGCAGCAACGTGGCCATCTGATAGATCCATTACGTGAATGTAATCACGAACACCAGTACCATCTTTGGTTGGGTAATCACTACCGAATACAGATAGAAACTCGCGACGACCAACTGCTACTTGAGAAATAAATGGCATTAGGTTGTTCGGAATACCTTGCGGGTCTTCACCTAACTCACCAGTTGGGTGCGAACCAACAGGGTTGAAGTAACGAAGAAGTGTGATGCTCCAGTCTGGGTTCGCTTTTTGGAAGTCAGTTAAGCACTCTTCTACCATTAACTTGCTACGACCGTATGGGTTAGTCGCACTAGTTGGGAAGTCCTCAGTAATTGGTACTGATGCAGGATCACCATAAACTGTCGCAGATGAGCTAAATACCAGTGATTTCACGCCTGCTTCACGCATTGCGTCCACAAGAACAAGTGTGCCATTTACGTTGTTATCGTAATACTCAAGCGGTTTTTCTACTGATTCTCCGACTGCTTTTAGGCCAGCAAAGTGAATAACGGCTTCAATATTGTGTGCTTTTAGTGCCTCAACAAGCGCAGCCTTATCGCGAATATCCGCTTCGATAAAAGTTGGCTTTACGCCACATACTTTTTCAATGCGCTCTAAGACTGTGGATTTGCTGTTGTATAGGTTATCGAGAATAACTGGTGTCATACCA
>NZ_JAWOVT010000076.1:0-1093 GCF_033340055.1 Vibrio sp. 1580 | reverse complement strand
ACTGCCATCAAACGCAGTGCTGGCCGATGAGTTCTTGAAGTACTTCGACGGCTTCTCTATCGGTTCAAACGACATGACTCAGCTAACGCTTGGTCTTGACCGTGACTCTGGCGATGTGGCTCACCTATTTGATGAGCGTAACGCAGCGGTGAAAATCATGCTGAAAATGGCAATTGATGCCGCAACCAAAGCACGCAAGTACGTAGGTATTTGTGGTCAAGGCCCATCAGATCATGAAGATTTGGCGGAATGGTTGATGGAGCAAGGCATTAGCTCTGTTTCACTCAACCCAGACACCGTTATCGACACTTGGTTACAGCTAGGTAAAGTTAGCAAGTAATTTGCCGAAAGGAAGCCACTTAACACAAGTGCTCCTAAACCAACGAGACAAAGCCCTCAAGCTGCGGTTTGAGGGCTTTTTTGTTGGGCTTCTATCACGCCCTTGTCAAGGGTACGTGAGTTCGTGACGTCAATCCCAACCTAGAATCATCGTCAATTTTCCCTATCCCAAATTTCACCTAAAATGAAGTAAAACCGACCACGTTTAGGACGAGCTCTAATGAAAAAGCCGATCGTTATCTTAACCACACTTATGTTACTCACCTCTCCTGCTCATGCAGATTGGGACGAGATATCCAACAAAATGTCTGAGCTAGGCGAAGCGGTTTCGGATACTGCGCAAGATGTTTGGGACGACACTAAAGCCTTTTCAAAACAAGCGTGGCAAGATTTCACGAATTGGTCCGAAGAAGCAATCAATACGGCTGGCGAATGGACAGATGCCAGTATCGAAAAAAGCAAAGAATGGATAGATGCCGCAGACAAAAAAATTGATGAGTTGATGGAAGGCGACACGCCAGAAGAAGCGCGTCAAGCGATTGATTTGATGGCCGATAGCACCTTACTCAAACTCTTTAATGAAAAACCAGAAGCGAAAGCGATTTACGATAAAGCTTACGGCTACGCCGTTTTTGATTCTCGCAAGCTCTCTTTGCTTTTCCACACTAATTCAGGCTCTGGTGTGGCAGTAGATAAGACCACCGAAAAACGCACCTACATGAACATGTTTGGTATGGGGGTTGCGCTAGGGCTC
>NZ_JAWOVT010000075.1:0-1095 GCF_033340055.1 Vibrio sp. 1580 | reverse complement strand
GCGTCATTTTACTCTGCATATTACTCCGTTATCGGTGGCAGATAAGTTCCATGAACAAATTGAAATCAAGCAAGGTGCGTGGATCTTCACCTCGGCAACGCTTGCGGTCTCTGGTGACTTTAAGCACTTTACCGATCGTCTTGGCTTAAAACCTAAACAACAGTTTTCGCTGCCATCGCCATTTGATTATGAAAAGCAGGCTCGCCTTTGTGTGCCTCGTTATCTTCCTGAGCCAAACAGCCCAGGTTTAGCGGACAAATTGGTGAGAATGTTAGCGCCAGTCATTGAAGAAAATGACGGTCGTTGTTTCTTCTTATGTACTTCTCACAGCATGATGCGTGAGTTGGGAGAGAAGTTCCGTGAGGTGTTGTATCTTCCGGTTCTTATGCAAGGTGAAATGAGCAAGCAAAAGACTCTTGCAGAGTTTATGGAGCTGGGTAACGCTTTGCTTGTGGCGACGGGGGCATTTTGGGAAGGGATCGATGTTAGAGGTGACGCACTGAGCTGTGTTATCATCGACAAATTGCCGTTTACTGCCCCGGATGATCCGCTGCTAAAAGCCCGAATTGAAGATTGTCGATTGCGTGGTGGTGAGCCGTTTGCTGAAGTGCAAATCCCCGATGCGGTGATCACTTTAAAGCAGGGCGTAGGGCGTTTGATTCGAGATCAGAAAGATCATGGTGCATTGATCATTTGTGACAATCGCCTTGTCACCCGTGACTATGGCGGCACGTTCCTTGGAAGCTTGCCTCCGATCCCAAGAACACGAGATTTAGAACGTATCAAAGCGTTTCTTAAAGCAGAATAATTAGTCGCAGCCTGTGCTGTGATGTAACCAAATAAAATAGAGTTTTAGAGAGTTAAATGAGCGCAAAAATTCTTGCTATCGATACCGCAACTGAAAACTGTTCAGTTGCACTACTGGTTAATGACCAAGTGATTTCACGCAGCGAAGTGGCACCTCGTGACCACACGAAAAAAGTGCTGCCAATGGTTGACGAAGTGCTGAAAGAAGCGGGTCTAACTCTACAAGACTTGGATGCTCTAGCGTTTGGCCGTGGCCCTGGTAGCTTTACTGGTGTTCGTATCGGTATT
>NZ_JAWOVT010000074.1:0-1098 GCF_033340055.1 Vibrio sp. 1580 | reverse complement strand
ACAGTGTCCCTGAAGTAAGAGTGAGAACAAAACATGTGGAAATGGCTACATCCTTATGCCAAGCCAGAAGCAGCTTACCGTTTGAGTGGTAAGTTCTTACCTTGGTTTTCTGTATTGGCCCTCGTATGCCTAGCGGTAGGTACCGTTTGGGGACTGGCGTTTGCGCCTTCTGATTACCAACAAGGTGACAGTTTCCGAATTATTTATATTCATGTTCCATCTGCTATTTGGTCTATGGGCGTGTACATGTCGATGGCGATTGCTGCCTTTATCGGTTTGGTTTGGCAAGTTCGCTTATCAGATATGGCCGCTCTTGCGATGGCACCGATCGGCGCAGTATTCACCTTTATTGCTCTTCTGACCGGTGCTGTTTGGGGTAAACCGATGTGGGGCACTTGGTGGGTATGGGATGCTCGTCTTACTTCTGAACTTATTCTTCTATTCCTTTACCTTGGTGTGATAGCACTTTACCACGCGTTTGATGACCAAAAAACGGCTGCAAAAGCAGCGGGTATTTTGGCGATTGTTGGCGTAGTGAACCTGCCAATCATCCACTTCTCTGTTGAGTGGTGGAACACGCTTCACCAAGGCGCAACAATTACGAAATTCGAACAACCTTCAATTTCATCCGACATGCTTTGGCCACTGTTGCTGAACATCTTTGGTTTTGCGTTCTTCTTTGGTGCTGTGACTATGGTGCGTTTCCGTAACGAAATCATCAGTAAAGAAAGTCATCGCCCTTGGGTTCGCGATCTCGCAACAGACAAAACTCAGTGAGGTAATTAACGATGCACTTTGAATCTCTGAGCGACTTTTTTGCCATGGGTGGCTATGCGTCATACGTATGGAGCGCGTTCGGCATTACTTTTTTATCGATGCTTATCCTTCTAATCACCAGCCTACGTCGCGGTGATGCATTAATGAAAGAAGTGAAAGCGAAAATTGACCGTCAAGCGCGTATTGACGCAGCGAAGAATATGGAGAACACCTTATGAACCCGAGACGTAAAAAGAGGCTAGGTATTGTTCTGGCGATCTTTATCGGTATCAGTGCCACTATCGGTTTGATGTTATATGCGCTTAACCAAAATATGGACCT
>NZ_JAWOVT010000073.1:0-1111 GCF_033340055.1 Vibrio sp. 1580 | reverse complement strand
CCACACGCTAAGACTGAAGAAATAGACAAGTAATCTTTAACATTGCTTGGGCTCACGCCACCGGTTGGCATGAATTTTACAGGATAAACCGCAGATAATGCTTTTAGCATCGCGACGCCGCCTGACGGTTCTGCTGGGAAAAACTTCAGCGTACGCAGACCCATTTCCATTGCTTGTTCAACCAAGCTTGGGTTGTTGACACCAGGGACGATGGTCACGTTACGCTGTTGGCAGTATTTCACTGTAGTTGGGTTGAAACCTGGGCTCACAATAAAGTCCACGCCCGCATCAATCGCTTCATCCACTTGCGCGCTTGTCAGCACAGTTCCCGCGCCAATCAGCATCTCTGGGTACGCTTCGCGCATGTTTTTGATCGCTAAAGCGGCATCCTCAGTACGGAACGTTACTTCAGCACATGGCAGGCCATTTTCAATCAGCACTTGTGCCAGTTTCACTGCCTTGCCTGCGTCTTTGATCGCGATAACAGGGACTACTTTAATTTCTGAAAGTTGTTGGTTCAGATCTTTCATTTCATCGTTCCTTAAATAGTTGGCATCGCTTGGCTTGGAATGATCGCGCCGCGATGTTGAATAACCGTGCCAGCCACTTTGTGACCAGCAAGCGCAGACTCCGCAACGTCTCCGCCTAAAATTCGTTTTGCAAGATAACCCGCACTAAAAGAATCACCCGCCGCCGTAGTATCCACCACAGCATCGACCTTCAAGGCCGCAACGGTGTGTTGTTGATCTTGTGTTACAACAAAACAGTCGTCCGCGCCACGTTTCACGATGATCTCTTTCACGCCAAAGTTTTTCGTACGGCTGATCGCTTCATCTTCGTGCTTATCTCCCCACAGCATGACCTCGTCATCGAAGGTCAAAAATGCCATGTCGGTGACGCTGAGGATCTTTGAGTAAAAATCACGAGCTTGCTCGATGTTAGGCCAGAGCTTAGGGCGGAAGTTGTTATCGAATGCGATTTTCACACCTTCTTTACGGCACATTGTTAGCAGCTCAATCAACATCTGACGACAATCGTCCGAGATGATCGCCAAGCTAATGCCACTCAGGTAGATCATTTGATGCTGACAAAGATCTTTCACCAACGACAG
>NZ_JAWOVT010000072.1:0-1111 GCF_033340055.1 Vibrio sp. 1580 | reverse complement strand
GCCCGAAAGGGAAGAGACTTACCCAATCTGAAAGCGACCAAAAAGATACCCAAATCACTCATAAATTTGAGTCGAAATGGGTAGGGGTCGGCGCAGCCGAAAGGGCGGCGTGCGCTAGCTTTCCTAGCATCCTTATCGTTTCTTTGGAGATCCTTTGAGATTAGTCTATTTGTCTCATTTGCATTTTTTTCCCTACTTAACATGGGGGATTCGTTTCTTTCAGGACAAAGAGGGGCGTTACATCGTGATCCCAGAGGGATACACTGTGAAAGGGGGATTGACTCTCAACGATGGCCAGAACGAACTTATCAAACTGGTGGAGAAGTAGAACATGACCGAGTTAGAAACCCTATTATTGAACGAATTCGAGCAATTGCAGACGCAGCACGAAATACAACAAAAGGAATTTGTGAATCTATACAACGATTTAGCGGAGCAGCTCCAGCAGTTGGAAACCCTGATTTGAATCAAGTATCAGTAATCTCTTTTTCAGGGAGTTTGAATCTGGTCACACGCTGCAATTGAGATTGAAGCATGAAAAAAGGCCCCGAAGGGCCTTTTAAAACTGGATTAGATACAGGTTCCACTGCTGCAATCAGGCATATCGGCCCAGAAGAGAACGTTTTCTTCTTTCACAATGCCCAGAGTCATCATGACCTGAACCAGTGGGCTCTTTAATGCTTGTTCACGATCGGTGATCTCTTCGGATGAAGTGAAAACGATGAATTTGATGTTTTCCGCTGGAATAGTGAAATACAAAGAGCTGGCCACACCGGCGATAGTATCAGGCAGCATATCTGTCATCATCAGGACTTCGAAAGAGATGGCTGACGGAATGTTCACCATATTATCAAAACTGCTAATAATGATGTCATTGATAACACCACCGCGAGGATGCCCTTTGAAGAACAGGTCATGCTCCTTACCAATATAGTAAGGGCTGGTTTCGTTGATAGCATTATTGATGATATTAACCTGTTGCTTGGCGTAGAACTCTTTCTCTTCACCACCGGCCCAGGTAGTCGTCCCCGTGAATACAAAGTTAGCCAGTGGACTCTTGTCATATTCTACTTGCAGCCAATTTTGATCAAAACCTACGATTTCAAGGAAC
>NZ_JAWOVT010000071.1:0-1112 GCF_033340055.1 Vibrio sp. 1580 | reverse complement strand
CGACTCAATGAAATCGGCTTACGCGCTTTTCTTTGCCAGTTCTGCGTCGTTCTCTTCACGAAGTACACGACGTAAGATCTTACCTACGTTGGTCTTCGGTAAGTCTTCACGGAACTCAACCAGTTTTGGAACCTTGTAGCCCGTTAGATGCTGACGACAGTGTGCAATCACTTCTTCTTTGGTTAAGCTCGGGTCACGTTTTACAACGTAGATCTTCACCAACTCACCAGACACTTCATGCGGTTGACCAATAGCAGCCACTTCAAGAACTTTGCCGTGCAGAGCGACAACGTCTTCGATTTCATTCGGGTAAACGTTGAAGCCTGATACTAAGATCATGTCTTTCTTACGGTCAACGATATGCAGGAAGCCTTCGTCATCAAACTTAACGATGTCACCCGTTGATAGCCAACCGTCTTCGTTAATGGTGTCTTTAGTTGCTTCCGGACGTTGCCAGTAACCTTGCATTACTTGAGGGCCGCGAACTTGTAGCTCACCTGTACCAGTATTTGGCAGTACATTGCCTTCTTCATCAACCATACGAACTTCTGTCGAAGGAACTGGCAGACCGATAGAACCGTTGTACTCAACCAGGTCATGCGGGTAAGCCGCAACTAACGGTGAACACTCAGTAAGTCCATAGCCTTCAAGCAGGTAGCAGCCTGTGGTCTTCAGCCATTTCTCAGCAACAGCACGTTGAACTGCCATACCACCACCAACAGCCAAGCGAAGATTACTGAAGTCCAACTCATGGAAATCTTCATTGTTCACTAGCGCATTGAATAAGGTATTCACACCTGTGATCGCTGTGAATTGGTATTTTTGCAGCTCTTTTACAAAGCCAGGAATATCACGCGGGTTGGTAATCAGTAAGTTACGACCACCCATTTCGATAAACAGCAAACAGTTCACTGTCAGTGCAAACACGTGGTAAAGCGGCAATGCGGTTACCACTAATTCACGACCTGGAGAAAGTACAGGACCGTAAGCCCCTTTCGCCTGAAGCACGTTCGCAATCATGTTGCGATGCGTTAGGATTGCACCTTTTGCGACACCCGTAGTACCACCAGTGTATTGCAGAAATGCAATATCATCACCAGACATAAACGGCT
>NZ_JAWOVT010000070.1:0-1123 GCF_033340055.1 Vibrio sp. 1580 | reverse complement strand
TAGCCTAACTCCGAAATCGGTGATCGGAATAGCGAAAACCGCGATCGGAATGCCCGAAATCCTTCCTTTTTCTCTTTTAAATCAATAACTCGCTATTCTTTGCTTCTTAAACAAGAACGTAAGGAAGCGACAATGGCCAAAAAGAGAACTCCAATGAACAAAATCAAAGAGGTATTACGCCTTAAGTACGACTGCGGTCTCTCCAATCGCAGCATCGCTTCTTGCCTGAAACTCGGCCCCTCCACCATCTCGGAACTCCTGACTCGCTTTAAACAAAGCCAACTTGGTTGGCCTCTACCCGAAAGTTGCAGCGATGCTGATCTCACGCAAGCGCTGTATCACGGCAAGAAAGCCAGTCGCGATAAAGTCATGCCAGACTTCACGCAATACGCAGTCGAACTCAGACGTAAAGGCATGACGAAGATGTTGCTCTGGCAGGAATATCATGAGCAATATCAAGAGAAAGCTTACGCTTACACTCAGTTCTGCGAGCACTTCACTCGTTGGTTCAAAACCCAAAAGCGCAGTATGCGTCAGCTCCATGTTGCAGGTGATAAGCTGTTTATCGATTACTGTGGGCCTCGGCTTCAAGTGGTCAACCCTGATACAGGTGAAGTGCGCGAAGCAGAAGTGTTCGTGGCGACCTTGGGCGCGTCCAATTACACCTATGTTGAAGCCTTCTCAAGCCAAGGTAAGTCATACAGGTTAGAGGCGCGCCAATGCGTTAGAGCACCTCGGCGGCGTACCACAACACTTGGTTCCCGATAATCTGCGTAGCGCGGTCACCAAAGCGAATCGCTATGAGCCAAGACTGAACGACAGCTATCAGAAACTGGCCAATCACTATCAAACCGCCGTGATGCCTGCTCGCCCTTACAAACCGAAAGACAAAGCCAAGGCAGAGAATGCCGTGCTCCTAGTGGAACGTTGGATCATGATGCGGCTGCGACACCAAACCTTCCATACCTTCAAGGCGCTGAATCTCGCTATCCGAGAACTCATGAATGAATTAAACCCACGTGAGATGAATCACTATGGCGCGAGTCGACAATCACTGTTCGACAAACTCGATAAGCCTGCGTTAAAGCCCCTCCCCAAACCGCGTTACCTGTATACCGAAACC
>NZ_JAWOVT010000069.1:0-1145 GCF_033340055.1 Vibrio sp. 1580 | reverse complement strand
TCATTGAGCACAACGGTAAAAAAGTCGGTTACCTGCAATACAACTCGTTCGAGCCAAGTGCACAAACACCGCTCATTAACGCCTTTAATAAATTGGCAGAAGCTCAGGTTGATGAAATTGTTATCGATTTACGATACAACGGCGGCGGTTTAGTGCTGCAATCTTCTCAAGTGGGATACATGCTCAGCGGCGCGGATAAAAATCGTGTCTTTAGTGAGCTGATTCACAACGATAAGATCATGAAAACCATACCTAATGGCGACAATGTATACCCATTTACTAACGTAGCCATCGACTGGGCAGCAGGCAAGTTCTCAGACCAAATGTTGCCTACTCTAGGCAAGCAGCAAGTTTATGTGCTGACCTCTGGCGGTACGGCCTCTTCAAGTGAATTACTGATGAATGCACTGCGCGGTATTGATGTTAATGTTATCCAAATTGGCTCAACCACAATGGGTAAACCTTATGGATTCGCACCCGAGCAGAACTGTGGCACCATGTACTACACCATTCAGTTTAAATCTGCGAACGAAAAACAATTTGGCGACTTTGCCGACGGTTTTGTTCCAACACCTAAGAGCCAAATTAGCAGCAACCTTGGTTTAGATAATCGAGTTGAAGGTTGTTGGGTAGATGACGACTTAACGAAGCCGCTAGGCGATACATCCGAGCGCATGCTATCTGCCGCACTCAACTACATGGATACAGGAACTTGTCCACAAGTGTCGCCTGCGAGTTTCAACACAATGCCACTTAACAGCGACTCTCCAGCACTTAAGGATCACCGTTCACCACTAAGAACAGAGGCTATACATGTTGAGATCAACTAGCTCAAGGCGCGCAACAGCTACAAGACTTTGTGCTTGTCTTGGACTAACACTACCGATTTTGGGGTGTGAAGCAATGTCACGAGAACCTGTTGAAGCCTTAAGCACTAAAACCACGCCGGAGGCCGTAACGGAAGTACAAGCTGCGATTGCACAAATTCAAGGTACGCCAGCACCGAGAATCGCAAGCAACGTATTTGAATCGTCTCCGCACTTGTTGATTGAGAAAGGCAGAGTTAAAGGCAAGGATAACGTGCTACTAGACGGTAGCTATACCGATTTTCCTGACCAGTACACATTGCAGATTCGCGGTACAAC
>NZ_JAWOVT010000068.1:0-1153 GCF_033340055.1 Vibrio sp. 1580 | reverse complement strand
TGGCATACAAATTTTTTATTCGAGAGCTACTAGGATTAGCTATCGTGGTTTCAGTTGTTTTTGGTGTGCTCGGCGTGATGCTCGATCTTTTCGCGCTTACGGCGTTGTGGGAACATCAAGATGCAATTGCTCAGATCTTTTTTCATGAGTCGTTTTATTTCATTGCATTCTTAATCCCGCCATTTTTCCTATGGAAGATCATTAATCGTTCTGATTTGGTTACCGCCGCACAAAACTATATCGCGCTAAAATTAGAAGCAGAAAGTCGATAATCTAACTCCAAGTACGATTGATACCATTTGATATGACAGAGGCTCATGCTTTGTTTCATGAGCCTCTGTCATTTTGTCTCTCTAAGCAAGCAAGATAGCTTGCTCAAGGATTAATTCTTACTTAAAAGGCTGGTTCAATCGTTCCTTTGAAAGTGCTATCAAGGAAGTCGCGAATTTCTTGGGATTGGTAAATAGAGACGAACTTCTTGTAAGCCTCGTTGTTTCTGTCGGCTTCACGAGTCGCAATAACCATAACAGCGAGAGGTGCGTCTTTGGACTCTAGGAAAATACTTTGCTTCTTAGGGTCTAAGCCTGAAGACATCACGTAATTCATCGTAATAGCTGCGGCATCAACGTCATCCAGCGTTCTTGGCAGCTGCGCCGCATCTACCTCAACGAACTCCAGTTCTTTTTGATTGCTCTTAATATCGGTTAACGCGGCTTTATGGCCAACACCTGGTTTAAGCTCAATCAAGCCCGCATCAGCGAGTAGTAACAGCCCTCGGCCTCCATTAGTTGGGTCGTTTGGAATGGCAATTCTGGCGCGGTTTGGTAACTCTTCTAACGAACGGTATTTATTGGAATAAATACCCATGCGCATCAAGATAGATTGGCCAATTGAAACGAGCTGAGAGTTATGACTGCTGTTGAAATTATCCAAAAAAGGTTGGTGTTGGTAGCTGTTAATATCGATGCTACCGTCACTCAGCGCGGCGTTAGGTGTCACGTAATCAGAGAACTCGATGACTTCAACATTTAGCCCTTGCTTTGCAGCTTCTTTCGCTACTGCTTCAACTACTTGTGCATGTGGCCCAACCGTAGCTCCGACTTTGATTACTGAATTATCTTTTTCTCCGCAGGCACTTAAGCTGAGCACCGCA
>NZ_JAWOVT010000067.1:0-1153 GCF_033340055.1 Vibrio sp. 1580 | reverse complement strand
GCCTTTCCGTTTTACAGGTTCCTCAACAGGCCGGTGGGCCGTTAGTATCATCAATATCAGTATTCGCAAAACCAGATGAATGATTGTTTAAACTGGTGTATTTCTGCCTTTATGCTTCGTAAGTTTGCTGTCGCGCCGTCAGTGCCCAGGCTATTCTGGCCAGCTTGTTTGCCAGAGCACAGGTGACGACAAAGTTGCTTTTCCGACACAACAACTCCCTGACCCAGTCGGCCAACTTGCCAGACTGGTGTTCCAGTTTTTGTATGAATACCCTGGCACACTGAACCAACAAAGTTCGGATCTTTTTGTTGCCCCGCTTGCTAATCCCTAACAATGTCGTCCGACCTCCCGTGCTGTACTGTCGGGGTACCAGCCCTGTTGCCGCCGCAAAGTCACGGCTGCTGGCGTACTGCTTCCCGTCGCCAATCTCAGTTGAAATAGTACTGGCAGTCAGCGTTCCAACGCAGGGAATACTCAGCAAGCGCTGTCCAACCTCATCTTCGTCCAACTTTCGTTTCAACTGAGATTCCAGATCTTTAATCTGCTCAACAAGATAGTGATAATGCTGTTGTAATTTCAGCAGTAACTGGCTGAGATAAAGAGGCAAACTACTGTCCTCAAGAAGGGTACTCAGTCGACTAATAACGGCAGCACCTCGCGGAACGCTGATACCAAATTCCAGCAGAAAAGCATGCATCTGATTAGTTGTTTTCACCTTATCCTGAACCAGGGATTCACGGACACGATGCAGAGCTCGCATTGCCTGCTGAGATTCGGTTCTGGGCTGCACGAAACGCATAGATGGACGTGATGCTGCTTCACAGATAGCTTCAGCATCAACGAAGTCATTTTTGTTGCTTTTAACGAATGGGCGGACAAATTGCGGTGATATCAGCTTTGGAAAATGCCCTAACTCTGCCAGCTTGCGTGCCATAAAGTGAGAACCGCCACAGGCTTCCATCGCGATGGTTGTTGCCGGGCATGTCGCCAGAAATTCGATTAGCTTTGGTCGGGTGAATTTTTTACGGTAAACGGCCTTCCCACGATGATCCTGACAATGAATATGGAAAGAGTTCTTACCCAGATCGATACCAATAAGCGCAATGTTTTCCATGATGGTTCTCCGAATGAAAGCCTGTCCTCAGCATAGTAC
>NZ_JAWOVT010000066.1:0-1157 GCF_033340055.1 Vibrio sp. 1580 | reverse complement strand
CCAAAGAACCACGCGTCTTGCGAATGGTTTAGCTGACGCAAGAAACCATTTTGGTTCCAGTAGTACGCTGTTTTACGGTTTGCGACCGATGCGTCATTCAATCCATACTGAGATTTGATGTTGTTTAGCTGCTGAACAAGCTGCGTTTCAGAAAACTGTGGGTGATCAGTATTTTTTAGCGCTTCGACAACAAATTCGTTTGTTGCTAGTTGCTTCGCCGCTTGCTGCATTTGCACAACTTCGCGGTCAATTTCAGTATTAATTTGTTGCAGCATGGCTGGCAACTCAATATCAATCAGGCGGTGACTTAACACGTCTCTCGCATGGCGTTGAGCCATCACACCAACGATAATGGTTGATGCAAGAACAGCAAAAGTAATACCAAGTACAACCTTTTGTTTGATACTCAGAGAATGAAGGTTCAACATATTCGGACCTTTTAAGAGAGTCACTTGTTATTGGCATCCTAGATAGTGGCTATCAGGTGCATATCTCTGTGACATACACAGCATGGAACCTATATCGACCTGAACGAACAAAACTAGAGGTATTTCTCACTATCTTATGCAAAATAAATGTAACACCCTGTCATTCAAGCACTTTCAGCGTTTTTCTTCGCTTGCAATCCTTTTCTTTGCCCCAATATTGAAAAGATAAATTTCGAGAGCGAACAGGAACTTTTTCCTGATTGGCAATGACCAATACTCAAAACGAAAATCAAATGGATATCGAGAGTCCAAAGCATGCATAAATCTAACTTCGAAACTCTTCAGCACTATTTAGAGTCTCAGATCATTGGCCAGCATGATCTGGTTAAACAACTGTTGATCGCCCTTCTTGCTGACGGGCATATTTTGGTTGAGGGTCCTCCGGGACTTGCTAAAACTCGCGCCGTAAAATCACTGTCTGATTGCGTAGAAGGCGACTTCCATCGCATTCAGTTCACCCCAGATTTGCTGCCTGCCGATTTAACCGGTACGGATATTTTCCGCCCAGAAACGGGCGAGTTCACATTCCAATCTGGGCCGATTTTCAATTCACTCATTCTTGCGGATGAAATCAACCGTGCGCCAGCCAAAGTACAAGCCGCAATGCTTGAAGCGATGGCAGAAAAGCAAGTCACCGCAGGTCGCCACACCTACGCGCTGCCTGAGCTG
>NZ_JAWOVT010000065.1:0-1167 GCF_033340055.1 Vibrio sp. 1580 | reverse complement strand
CCATCTACTTGAAGACGAATCTTATGGCGAAGGCCATTTGCAACCAGTGCTTGTTGGGTTTCTGCGAGGCCAAGTTCCCAAGGACTACCTG
Organism: Vibrio sp. 1580; assembly: GCF_033340055.1. NCBI lineage: Bacteria > Pseudomonadati > Pseudomonadota > Gammaproteobacteria > Vibrionales > Vibrionaceae > Vibrio > Vibrio sp. 1580. Next base: position 1,076 of record NZ_JAWOVT010000065.1, on the reverse strand, counting down.
CGTATTTCACCGAAGTCAGTGGACTTGCGGCCGTACCGCCATCGTAACCTGAGATAGTGATGAGGTCGGCGTAAGCTTTTGCGACCCCTGTGGCTATGGTGCCAACACCAGGCTCTGAGACGAGTTTCACCGAAACCAGAGCATTAGGGTTGACTTGTTTTAGGTCGAAGATCAGCTGAGCTAAATCCTCAATCGAATAAATATCGTGATGTGGAGGAGGGGAGATTAACGTCACTCCTTGCACCGAGTAACGCAGCTTGGCGATTTCTGCCGTGACTTTGTGCCCTGGTAGCTGACCACCTTCACCAGGTTTAGCTCCTTGCGCAACCTTGATTTGCAGTACGTCAGCATTGGTTAGGTAATGAGGCGTAACCCCAAAACGGCCTGACGCGATCTGCTTGATTCGCGAGTTACGCTCGGTGCCAAAACGACGAGGATCTTCACCACCTTCGCCAGAGTTAGAGTAACCACCAAGACGGTTCATCGCCGTTGCAAGTGCTTCGTGTGCCTCTGGGCTCAACGCTCCGATAGACATGGCGGCAGAATCAAAACGTTTGAACAATTCTGTTTTAGGTTCGATTCGTTCAAGTGGCAATGGCGAGTCAGTTTTTTTCAGTGCCATTAGGTCACGCAACATCGCGACAGGGCGCTCGTTTACTTGTTTGGCAAAACTTTGATAATCGTTACTTTCACCAGATTTCACCGCTTTTTGCAGTGTGCCAACCACATCAGGGTTGTAGGCATGGTACTCACCGCCATGTACGTATTTGAGTAATCCACCATGTTCAATCGATTTACGTTTTGCCCACGCCTTGCGGGACAAGTTGGTTAAATCTTGTTGGAAATCATCAAAGTTTGCGCCTTCGATGCGAGTGGTTACGCCTTTAAAGCACAAGTCGACCACTTCCCGGCTCAACCCAACAGCTTCGAACAATTGTGAGCAACGGTAAGAGGCGATGGTCGAAATACCCATCTTCGACATGATTTTGTACAAGCCTTTGTTGATGCCATACTGATAGTTCTGCATAACATCGCGGTAGTCTTTATCTAGGGCACCATCGTCAATCAACTTGCCT
>NZ_JAWOVT010000064.1:0-1171 GCF_033340055.1 Vibrio sp. 1580 | reverse complement strand
AACACGCAGTAGACTTTTGGTCACTTTGCTAAACCCAACTTGGCGATAGCGCGAGACACGCTGGTCTACCCAATACAGCAAAATGATGAAAATCAGCCAGTGCACGAGAGAGTGATAAAACGGATATTCCAACTGAGAGTGAAGTACGATAGGAATGAATAACGCGAGCAACGCTAGGCGTGTGCCACGTTTGGCTTGATAAATCCGATGTAAAACCAATCCCATTGCGAGGATTATGCCTAATACAGGCAGAAGCCCACCTTCTACGCCCCAGTACAACATTTCATTGTGTGGATGATCCATCGATGGCAAGCCTGCAGGATAGTTCTCATTCAGCGCATGCTGGCGCGCGGTGTACAGCATGTACTCAGATTCAAACTTACCGTAACCGTAGCCAGTGAACGGTTTCTCGATCACCATATCCAAGGTTTGAGGGAAAGTGTACGCTCGAGGCGACTCCATATTCACTTTCTCTGCCGCCAGTCCACTTCCATCCGGGAATGCAATGCTCATTACAACGAACGAGAGCACCAAGCCCGTAACCAAAGCCGCGATCCAGCGAATAAAGCGGCCTTTGGTTGCAAAGCGATACATATACGGAATCACTAACAACAAACCGATGATGGTCGCTAGCCATCCTGTGCGCGAAGCTAACGCGACAATCAACGGCAAGGTAACAACAGGTACGGCATACAAAAGGTAAACGTCGCTTAGCTTACGTGAATACTTATAGGGTTGACGAGCTAGAAGGTAACTGGCAATGACTAATCCAGTAGCGAGAAAGCTAGCCATCACATTCGGTTGCTGAAAGATCCCGTACGGACGGTTAGCAATCGTGTCGTAGCCGAAAGGATTCCCTGGTTTTAGAAAAAGATATTGCGTTAGACCAAATAGAGCTTCAAGCACGACAGCCAGTACGATGAACCAAAGTAACCGTTGGCGATGCTTATTACTGAAATGAAATTGCTGTAAGACAACAAAAAACAGGAAACCACTCCACAGGCCGATAAGTTTGTTCGCTGCCAGAGTGCTGTCCGCATTGGGGTAGAATACTGGCAACGTCATGATGATCGCGCTGATCAGTAACCCGATGGTTAGCTTTGAATAGCGTAAAATGCGGTTACTCGCGAGCTGATAGCAACCGATACCTAACGCAAAGCTAAATGCAATC
>NZ_JAWOVT010000063.1:0-1182 GCF_033340055.1 Vibrio sp. 1580 | reverse complement strand
GGCGCTTGTTTCGCTTGCGCAAGGATTGAGCTTGACGCTTGCGATAGAATTTGTGATTTGGTCATTGCCGTCGTTTCTTTCGCGAAATCTGTATCTTTGATACGGCTCTTCGACGCATTCACGTTCTCGTTAATGTTGTCCAAGTTGCTGATTGCGTGGTTGAAACGGTTCTGGAAAGCACCCAGCTCTGCGCGGTGGCTATCTACGTATTTCAGTGCCGCATCGATGATAGCAACAGATTCTTGTGCGCCACCAACTGAGGTTACGTCGATAGTATCTACCGTTACTTTTTTACCTTCGCCCAAACCTAGTTCACCAGATAGACCGCCTGAAAACTCGACCTCGCCCTCAACTTTGTTGTTGCCAGCGAAGATTTGCAGTTTACCGTCTTGGTCTACTGAGGCTTTCACTAGGTCAGTTTGACCGTTAATGTAAGTCGCAAGCTCTTCGATATCGTCACCCGCTTTTGCGCTGATGTTGATTTCTTGCTCTTGGCCGTAGCTGTCCGTTAGGTTGATTTTTAGGTCGTTCTTACCTTCAGCAACGTTCCAGTCTTTACCTTTACCACTTTCAGCTTGGTAGCTCACACCGCCCATCATTTTGTTGTCTGAGCGCATGTCTTTTAGCTCAAGCATTACCGCTTCGCCGTTATCCGCACCGATTTGGAACGATTTCGCGCCGTGGGTACCGTTTAGCAGCTTGTTACCACCGAAAGAAGTGGTTTCTGCGATGCGGTTTAGTTCGTCGTTGAGAGCGGTCACTTCTTCTTGAATCGCAACACGTTCTGCTTTCGAGTTTGAACCGTTTGCTGATTGCAGAGACAAGTCACGCATACGTTGAAGAATGTTAGTGGTCTCGTTCATTGCACCTTCAGCAGTTTGTGCAATCGAGATACCGTCGTTCGCGTTGCGAACCGCTACATCCAAACCACGGCTTTGTACGTTCAAACGGTTCGAGATTTGTAGACCCGCAGCGTCATCTTTTGCGCTGTTGATTTTAAAACCTGAAGACAAACGCTCCATAGAAGTTTGTTGAGCTGAGTTTGCGTTGTTTAGGTAACGCTGAGCGGTCATCGCTGATACGTTAGTGTTTACATTCACTGCCATGGTGATTTCTCCAATTGATTTTCCGGTGTAGCGGTTTCCGACGTCTCGGAAAACCAAGTAGTTCTCTCAAAGTTAC
>NZ_JAWOVT010000062.1:0-1190 GCF_033340055.1 Vibrio sp. 1580 | reverse complement strand
TGTCTAAAGAAAAATTTGAACGTACGAAACCGCACGTTAACGTTGGTACTATCGGCCACGTTGACCACGGTAAAACAACTCTAACTGCAGCTATCTGTACTACTCTTGCTAAAGTTTACGGCGGTGTAGCTAAAGACTTCGCATCTATCGATAACGCTCCAGAAGAGCGTGAGCGCGGTATCACAATCGCAACTTCTCACGTTGAGTACGACACTCCATCACGCCACTACGCACACGTTGACTGTCCAGGACACGCTGACTATGTTAAAAACATGATCACTGGTGCTGCACAGATGGACGGTGGTATCCTAGTTGTTGCTGCGACAGATGGCCCAATGCCACAAACTCGTGAGCACATCCTACTAGGCCGTCAGGTTGGTATCCCATACATCATCGTATTCATGAACAAATGTGACATGGTTGACGATGAAGAGCTACTAGAACTAGTAGAAATGGAAGTTCGTGAACTTCTATCTGAATACGATTTCCCAGGTGATGACCTACCAGTTATCCAAGGTTCTGCACTAGGCGCACTAAACGGCGAAGAGCAGTGGGAAGCGAAAATCGTTGAACTAGCAGAAGCTCTAGATACTTACATCCCTGAGCCAGAGCGTGCGGTAGATCAGCCATTCCTAATGCCTATCGAAGACGTATTCTCAATCCAAGGTCGTGGTACAGTAGTAACTGGCCGTATCGAGCGTGGTATCCTAACTGTAGGTGACGAAGTTGCTATCGTAGGTATCAAAGACACTACTACAACTACATGTACTGGTGTTGAGATGTTCCGTAAGCTTCTAGACGAAGGCCGTGCAGGTGAGAACGTTGGTGCACTTCTACGTGGTACTAAGCGTGACGAAGTTGAACGTGGTCAAGTACTAGCTAAGCCTGGTTCAATCACTCCACACACTAAGTTCGAATCAGAAGTATACGTACTGTCTAAAGATGAAGGTGGTCGTCACACTCCATTCTTCAAAGGCTACCGTCCACAATTCTACTTCCGTACAACTGACGTAACTGGTGACATCCAGCTACCAGACGGCGTAGAAATGGTAATGCCAGGCGACAACGTACAGATGACTGTAGAGCTAATCGCACCAATCGCAATGGACGAAGGTCTACGTTTCGCGATCCGTGAAGGTGGCCGTACAGTAGGTGCTGGTGTTGTTGCTAAGATCTTCGACTAATTCATA
>NZ_JAWOVT010000061.1:0-1201 GCF_033340055.1 Vibrio sp. 1580 | reverse complement strand
TCGGTTTCTGGCGTAAACGCACGCTAAACCCAGAATCAAACGTACAGTTTGGTGAGGGCGGTGCGGGTACGTTCTCTGACGGTAAGCTGTACAGCCAAGTGAAAGATCCAAACTTCTACGGTCGCAAAGTGATCACTGAATTTGTTGAGGCTGGCGCACCAGAAGAAATTCTATACGTAAGTAAACCTCACATCGGTACTTTCAAGCTGGTAACGATGATCGAGAAAATGCGTGCGACTATCATCGAGCTAGGTGGTGAAATTCGCTTTAGTACTCGTGTTGATGATCTTCATATGGAAGACGGTCAAATCACAGGCGTGACATTGTCAAACGGTGAAGAGATCAAATCTCGTCACGTGGTATTGGCTGTTGGTCACAGTGCGCGTGATACATTTGAAATGTTGCACGAGCGCTGTGTGTACATGGAGGCGAAACCATTCTCGGTTGGCTTCCGTATCGAGCACAAGCAATCGCTGATCGACGAAGCGCGTTTTGGTCCAAATGCGGGTCACCCAATTCTTGGTGCTGCGGATTATAAACTGGTTCACCATTGTAAAAATGGTCGTACCGTGTACAGCTTCTGTATGTGTCCAGGCGGCACTGTTGTTGCGGCGACATCTGAAGAAGGTCGCGTAGTGACGAACGGCATGAGCCAATACTCTCGTGCAGAGCGTAACGCAAACAGTGCGATTGTTGTGGGTATCTCTCCTGAGGTGGATTACCCGGGTGATCCTCTAGCGGGTATCCGTTTCCAACGTGAACTTGAATCTAACGCTTACAAACTAGGCGGCGAAAACTACGATGCGCCAGCACAGAAAATCGGTGACTTCCTGAAAGGTCGCGATCCAAGTCAACTTGGTGATGTTGAGCCATCTTTCACGCCGGGCATTAAGCTCACAGACTTATCGAAAGCGCTGCCTCCATTTGCGGTAGAAGCGATTCGTGAAGCCATTCCTGCTTTTGACCGTAAGATCAAAGGTTTTGCATCTGAAGATGGCCTGTTGACTGGCGTTGAGACTCGTACCTCTTCACCAGTTTGCATTAAGCGCGGTAAAGATTTCCAAAGTGTAAACTTAAAAGGCTTCTACCCTGCGGGTGAAGGTGCAGGTTACGCTGGTGGTATTCTTTCTGCTGGTATCGATGGTATTAAAGTCGCAGAGGCGGTTGCGCGTGACATCGTTGCAGCAATGGAAAATGCATA
>NZ_JAWOVT010000060.1:0-1234 GCF_033340055.1 Vibrio sp. 1580 | reverse complement strand
ATCGGTGCCATACGATATGTGCGTCAATATGCTCAGAAATATTTTGGGTGGGTAATAGCGTATGAATAATGCGATGGAATTCCTACTTGAGCAGACCAAAGAGCGCGAAGACCAAGCCGTACTTGCGCTGAACAAAGCGCGCTCTGAGCTTGAAGACTATTACCGTCAGGTTGAGCAAATCGAAAAATATCGTCTCGATTACTGCCAGCAGTTGGTGGATCGTGGTCAAGCGGGTTTAACCGCCAGCCAATACGGGCATCTCAACCGATTCTTATGTCAGCTTGACGAGACACTGTCAAAGCAAAAGCAAGCAGAGCATCACTTCAAAGAACAAGTCGAAAACTGCAAAGACTACTGGCTCAAGATGCGTCAAGAACGCATGTCTTACGAGTGGATGATCGAAAAGAAAGCGAAAGAAAAGCAAATCGCGGAAGCCAAACGTGAGCAAAAGCAAATGGATGAGTTTTCCACGCTGTTGTTTAGCCGTAAGGCCAAGCCGTTCTAATTTTTGTTGAAGTTGATCTCGCTTCCACTCTTTTCCTGTGCGTTGTCCGACAGGAAAAGAGCCTTATGCGTTGGCGTGATTTTTGCAAATTCATGGTTTAATTATCTAATTTTGCCTCTGATGGGCAATCTGGTCACGCCATAAAAAGGCGTAGCTAAAAACGAGAAAGTTTTTATGAATGTGAATTTGTCTAATGTTTCTGCGACTAGCAAGACCTCTGTTTCTGAGTCTTCCGCAAAAGCACCTACAGAAAGCTCTGAAAGCAAAGGTTTTTTTGAAACCTTAGCGGGAGTTTTTACAGGTTCACAAAAAGCAGAAAAAGCGGTCACTCAAACAGCAAGTACAGATGCAAAGACCGACGTTAGCGCCACAGAAGGTGAAACGGTCGAGAAGAATGGCGAGAGCCAAGAATCAGTCGCGAACCGTGAGAGTGTCGACGGAAAAGCGGCTGATGCATTGCTAGAGCATGAAGGCGTAAAAGCCGTTGCTGACGAATCCGAGCAAACTTCGGAATCACTTCAAGAAGAAGGTAAAGCCCCCGTCGTAGCTAAGCAAGCTTTGTCGCCAATGGAGTCAGAGGCTCTGTTGGATTCAAAACAAAGCGCTCAGAACACAGACTCGCAAGACAAGATAGCGGTGGCCAGTGCGATGGGAGAAGGTCAGCAACTACTCGGTCGTATTGAACAAGCGAACCAAGCATTGCAAACCAATGATTCTTTTGTTGATAGC
>NZ_JAWOVT010000059.1:0-1249 GCF_033340055.1 Vibrio sp. 1580 | reverse complement strand
GGCACTGAGAAAACCGGTCATGAAAAGCACCCACAATGCTGAATCAGAAAACCAAAGGGCTAAATGTTCAAAAGCTGAATTGAATGCGTCTAGCATGTCATATCAAGTAATACCTTGCCTCTCGTTCGCCCCGATTCCACTTGTTGGTGTGCGGCGATAACTTCAGTCATTGGGTAAATGTGTTGCACTTCTGTTTTAAGTAATCCCACACCTACCATGTACAACAACGTGTCTAACTGTGAAGGATCTGGCTCAACCAACATACCGCTTGCCTCGAAGCCTAACAGCTTGGCCTTGTCACAAATTAATTCAGCGCTAATCGTTGGTACCGTGATCACGCGGGCATTGTCTTTTAGGCACTTGAGAGCATCTAGAGCCGCATCACCACCAACCAAATCAATTAAAACATCAACGCCTTCAACACGTTCTGACACTGGTGCAAATTGATAGTTCACTGCATGAGCGCCAAGTGTGGCAAGGTAGTCTAAATTTCGTTCACTGCAGGTGGTAAACACTTCGGCTTTTGTCGCCACAGCAATCTGCACCGCTAAGTGCCCTACGCCACCCGCTCCTGCGAGAATTAATACTCTATCGCATTCGCTGACATTCGCTTTGCTTAATGCTTGGGCAGCGGTTTGCCCTGCCAATGGTAAAACCGCCGCCGCTTCTAGCGTGACCGAACTTGGCACGTGACTTAGCTCCGACTCCGGAACACAAACATATTGGCTGTAGCCTCCACCTTGGAGAGGAAAGCCAATAAAACCGGCCACTTCATCTCCCACAGCAAAGCGAGAAGTCTTAGTACCACAAGAGGCGACTTTCCCAGAAATATCGTAACCTGGCACCCAAGGCAGTTTGTCTTTATTCTGGGAAGCAGCCCAGCCAAGTCCCGCTCGTGTTTTGACATCGATAGGATTCACGCCAGCATAATGCACCTTGACCAACACTTCGCCAGACTTAGGGATCGGAGTTTCAGCGCTTTGAATCGCCAGAACATTGGCGTCGCCAAACTCAGTGATAACAATCTGTTTATGTTCCATAACTCACTCCCTGAGGGACAAATAAAAAAGGGATGCCGGAGCATCCCTTTGACTATAAACTATTTTGTTTAACCAAGTTAATGGCAAGCATGTAAATTGGTTGATAATTTTATCTTCAACACGATAACTGTATTTACGTGTTACAAGAGTCTTTATCCAACCAAGGCCAACAGAATACCTGCCGCTACCGCGGAGCCAAGTACACCAGC
>NZ_JAWOVT010000058.1:0-1278 GCF_033340055.1 Vibrio sp. 1580 | reverse complement strand
ACATCGCCAGGCTTTTAATTTAGACTTAGGTCTAACCAGTGCGGAGCGGTAGTTCAGTTGGTTAGAATACCGGCCTGTCACGCCGGGGGTCGCGGGTTCGAGTCCCGTCCGCTCCGCCACTTATTTGAAAGCCCTGCTAGAAATAGCAGGGCTTTTGTCGTCTTAGGGGCTGTCATTTTCCCTTACAAGAGAAGTCATACCAATCTGGAAAATTAACTGGTCAGGTCTATCCATCTTCTCGAGCATATTTTGGTGACGCTTTGGGAGCAATCCAAAAACCGATACTATGCATCGCAGACTTTGGAGATGATGTCGTCGTAATACGTAAAAGATTGGTTGCCTCAACCAACGCCATACTTGTTCGATAAGGTTTAGCTCTGGAGAATAGGGTGAAAGTTTGATGACACTGACATTTTAAAGTCATTGGCAATTTCTTCTGTATGTCATCCTGCACCATCCATAACAACGACGGCACGACATCCCTCCTCCGTGACTGCCAATATTTGTTTTAAGTGCTCTATCATGATGTCTTTATTAACCCAGGGACAATGATAGCCTCACCAATTCCTTTTCTGCGACGACTGAACCGAACAGATAAGCATACTCAAATTGTTGTTGCTTCACTGCTCTTGGGCGATTTGTGTGTGAGTACCCATCTTTGAGATGAGCAAGGGCCAGCAGGCTCATTTTTATCTGAATGGCCTCAATTGGATCATATTTTTACTTAGATTGGTATTAGGCTTGGGCTTCGCTCTGAGGAGAGTAGAACGGGGAGGTTTCTAGATAATATTGTTGGTGAAGTCTTCGAATTTTAGAGCATAAAAAAGCAGCCCTAAGGCTGCTTTTTAAATATGGGGAGAATGGAATTAGGCTTCAGTTTGTTCTCTTTGTTCTGCTAAAGAGCTTTGAGCTAGCTTTTCATCTTCCATCTTTTTTTCTTCAGCTTTCGCCTTTTCAATCATTGGTGTAATGGTTGAACCTTGAATCAGGATAGAGAACACCACAACCGAATAGGTCATTACAAGGATGATCTCTTTTACATCGATCAGCTTGTCTTGAACCACCCAAATTCCTGATGGAATTGAAAGTGCCATTGCTAGCGCTAGGCCGCCACGTAGACCACCCCAAGTCAGAATCTTTACTGACCATGGGTTGTATTTTCTGTAACGTTTAAAGCCTATGTATGAGATAAAGACGCTGAGATAGCGAGAGGCTAGCACCAGAGGGACTGCAATTGCCATCATTATCCAGTCTTCTTCATGGAATTTAAATAGCAGC
>NZ_JAWOVT010000057.1:0-1279 GCF_033340055.1 Vibrio sp. 1580 | reverse complement strand
ACATAGCTGCCGCCGCGCCCGCTTGTTCTTTGTATGGTTGCATCACAAGTGCTTGTGCACAAGGCAACGCAATGCCATTGCGAAGAATCATCAACAATTGTCCAATCATCAAATACAAGGGCTCTACCGGGCAGAAAAACAACCACAGTGCCGCACTGATATGCAAAACAGGCGTGCAAAGCAGCATTTTCTTATTTCCGATGACGGGGCGGATGCGGTTACAAATGGTTGTGCCGCCGAGCATGCCTAACGCGGGGATCAGTGCCCACATGGCGTATTCGTCCGATGTCATCCCGATTTGGTCTTGCATGATAAAAGGCATCACGGAGACGGTCGTGATCATCAAGCTGAAGTTGAGCCAACTGATGCTCGCAAAGCTCATAAAATATCGAGACGAGAGCAAATCACGATACTGCACCAACATTTTGGCTGGAGAGGGGATTGCAGAGCGTCGTGTGATGGTCTCTTTGAATCGAAACGCAATGATGATCCAAGCTAGCGACACGTAACCCAACAATGAAATGAACACCATACTCCAGCCAAAGTGGAAGGTAATGAACCCACCAATCACAGGAGCAATCAACGGCGTGATGGACGCTGCCATAGCAATGTAAGACATCGCGACGGGAAGCTCATTCCCACTAAACTGGTCGCGAGTGGAAGCCCGAGCCAACACCGCGCAGCAACCCGTCCCCAAGCCTTGCAAAAAGCGGCCTAATACCATGCCAGTAAACGTATGGCTCCAGAAAATGATCATCAGCAAGCCAGACATTGCGATCAGCAAACCAGCGAGTAGCACTTTCTTGCGCCCTAATGCGTCGGACATGGGGCCATAGATGAACTGGGAAGGGCCAAATCCAAGTAGATAAATACTCACGAGGAGCTGCGCTTGATCGAGTGAAACTGAGAAGTCTTTGGCGATCCAAGGTAGGGAAGGCATCACTAAACCCATGCTCAGTTGGCCAACACTGATGATCAAACATGCCAATAGAATCGTGCGGAAATTGATGGGACGGTTCATGATGATTCACCATCGGCGAATCCGGCATTTTTTCGCGTTCTTAGAGCGCCATCTTCATCAAACTCGCTCAATTTTGCTTTGATTCGTTTAACCGTCGACAAGCTGACATCGCATTGCTCTGCCACGCTCAACAGCGTGTTCCCTTCTAATAGTAACGCCGCGATGAGCCGATGTTTTTCCCGGTCAGCAGGGCGGCCACGGAACTTCTGTTTCCACAAATCCGGTTGATCTTTAATGGCTTGGCGGCCTTGCTCTGCC
>NZ_JAWOVT010000056.1:0-1291 GCF_033340055.1 Vibrio sp. 1580 | reverse complement strand
TGTGCCGTCCTAAATAAGGTTGACACTTTCCACCCCCAAAATTGGAGAGTGTTATGAAATCAACAACTAAAAGAACTCAGCGCGATTACTCCCTCGCTTTTAAACTCACTGTAGTTGATGAGGTTGAAAAAGGAAGCCTCACTTACAAACAAGCCCAAGAGAAGTATGGCATCCAAGGTTGCTCTACGGTTTTGGTTTGGCTTCGTAAGCATGGTCGACTAGATTGGTCTAAAGGGACACCTAACTTTATGTCCAAAGGAGACTCTATGACCGAGTTCAACTCACCTCCTACACCAGAGCAACGTATTAAAGAGCTTGAAAAGCAGCTCGAAGATGCTCAACTCAAAGCCGACTTCTTTGAAGCTGTCGTGAACGTTATGGAACGTGACTATGGTGTTAGAGTGACAAAAAAGCACAAAGAAGCGTTGTCCAAGAGAAAACCATAGTAGGTTTGAGCGTTACGAAGTTTTGTCAGTTAGTACAAATCTCTCGCCAAGCTTATTATAAGCAATGCCAAACTCAATCTCGTTGTGAACATCATGAGCATACTGTCATTGGCTTTGTCCGTGAAGTCAGGCTGAAGCAGCCACGCATTGGCACGCGTAAACTGAAGTTCTTAGCAGCAACAAAGGGCATTCAAATAGGTCGCGATAAGCTCTTTGAACTTCTCAGAAAGCATCGGCTGTTAGTGAGAGCAAGACGAGCCTATCACCGAACGACTGACAGCCGTCATCGATTTTTCTGTCACCCAAACAAAGTGAAAGATGGGCTGACACCAACGAAGCCAGAACAACTGTGGGTTGCTGATATTACTTACTTGCCAACTCAAAATGGAGAGAGTTATCTCAGCTTGGTTACAGACGCTTATTCAAGGAAGATTGTTGGTTTTTATGTGGATGACAACATGAAAACTCAATCAGTTAAGCGGGCATTTATCTCAGCTCTCAGGCAACGGCAGAGTGAAGAAAAGCTAATACACCACTCAGATAGAGGCTCACAATACTGTTCGAAGGAATATCAAGATATCCATAAGAAACATAGAGTGACTTGCTCAATGACAGACGGGAATGACTGTTATCAGAATGCTTTAGCTGAGCGTGTAAATGGGATACTCAAAATGGAGCTCTTGCTGAAGAAACCGAAAGATCTGAAAGAAGCAAGGACGATGGTAGCAGAGTCCGTAGATATCTATAATCAAATGAGGCCTCATACGGCTTTAAAATACAAAACGCCCGATGAAGTACATCGAGCGTTTTAGTTAAAAAGTGTCAACCCATATCAGGACGGGTCA
>NZ_JAWOVT010000055.1:0-1321 GCF_033340055.1 Vibrio sp. 1580 | reverse complement strand
GATACGCCAACCATCATTAAGGTCTTAGATAACGACACGTTCGAAGGCGACGACAAAGTGGTGTCGCTGGATACCAATAACGGTCCAGCTAACGGCACGGTCTCGGTCAACCCGGATGGCAGCGTCACTTACACGCCAAACGACAACTTCCACGGTACAGACAGCTTCACCTACATCGTCACGTCCGGTGGGGTATCGGAGTCCACCACGGTGAACGTCGATGTCACACCAGTCAATGACGCGCCAGTGGCAAAAGATGATACCGCTGTTACTGACGAAGACACGCCAGTGACAATTGATGTTCTGCCAAACGACACCGATATTGATGGCGATACGTTAAGCATTGATTCGGCGTCTGTGCCGAGTGACCAAGGTAAAGTCGAAATTATTGATGGAAAACTGGTCTTCACACCAGCTGAGAACTTCCATGGCGATGCTGAAATCACTTACACCGTGACCGATGGTGCACTGACTGACCAAGCAACGGTCAACGTCACCGTGAATGCGGTGAACGACACGCCTGTGGTTGAAAGCAACATTGCAGACCAAACCTTGGCGGAAGATTTTACGCCATACAGCATCGATCTGAATACGGCCTTCAGTGATGTGGATAACGCCGATGGTGAGTTAACGTTTAGCGTTTCTGGTAATAGCAACATTCAAGTGGCGATCGTCAATGGGATTGCTACGTTCACTCCAACCGCAGACTGGAATGGCTCAGAAACCCTAACCTTTACCGCCACCGATCCAAGCGGCGAGAGCGTTAGCCAAACGGTAAACTTTATGGTTGCGCCTGTGGCAGATATTGAATCTGACCGCGCGAAGGTTGTGGAAGACACGCCGACCATCATTAACGTCCTAGGTAACGACACGTTTGAAGGCGACGACAAAGTGGTGTCGCTGGATACCAATAACGGCCCAGCCAACGGCACGGTCTCGGTCAACCCGGACGGCAGCGTAACCTACACGCCAAACGACAACTACCACGGTACAGACAGCTTCACCTACATCGTCACGTCGGGTGGCGTATCGGAGTCCACCACGGTGAACGTCGATGTGACGCCAGTCAATGATGCGCCAGTGGCAAAAGATGATACCGCTGTTACTGACGAAGATACGCCAGTGACGATTGATGTCCTGCCAAACGACACCGATATTGATGGCGATACGCTGTCGATTGAATCGGCGTCCGTACCTGAAGCGCAAGGCACAGTCGAGATTGTTGATGGCAAACTGGTCTTCACACCGGCTGAGAACTTCCATGGTGACGCTGAAATCACTTACACCGTGACCGATGGTGCACTGACTGACCAAGCGACGG
>NZ_JAWOVT010000054.1:0-1382 GCF_033340055.1 Vibrio sp. 1580 | reverse complement strand
GGCTGCATCTACACTTTCATTCAATGCGCTATCCGCTGAAATCAAAAACGTTATTCTGATGATTGGTGATGGTATGGGTCCTCAGCAAGTCGGCTTGCTAGAAACCTACGCGAACCACGCACCAAACTCGATTTACAAAGGCCAAACCACCGCGCTCTACAAGTTAGCGCAAGAAGGTGTGATTGGCTCATCTTTAACGAACCCAGAAGATGCGATCGTTGTCGACTCTGCATGTTCGGCAACAATGCTCGCAACAGGTATCCCAACGGCATCAGAAGTGATTGGTATTGACAGCCAAGGCAATCACGTTGAGACCATTTTGGAAAAAGCCAAAAGCAAAGGCAAAGCAACGGGTCTTGTTTCAGATACGCGCATGACGCACGCAACACCAGCCGCGTTTGCTGCACATCAGCCTCATCGCTCGCTAGAAAACAACATCGCTTCCGATATGCTAGAAAGCGGTGTCGACGTGTTGTTATCTGGTGGTCTTCGTCACTGGATTCCAAAATCGACTAACGACAAAGGTGAAACTTACCAAGCGCTAGAAAAGCTTACGCAAGGCAGTGTTTACCTGAAATCTAAGCGTAAAGACGAACGCAATCTGCTTACCGAAGCGCAAGACCAAGGCTACAGCCTAGCTTTCAGCCGAGACATGTTGGCACAAGCAAAAGGCGACAAACTACTTGGCCTGTTCGCTTACTCAGGTATGGATGATGGTATTGTTTATAGCAACAGCAAAAACGATCCAAAACGCACACAACCATCGTTGAAAGAAATGACGGTCAAAGCGCTTGATGTTCTTTCTAAAAACAAAGACGGCTTCTTCTTGATGGTTGAAGGTGGTCAAATCGACTGGGCTGGCCACAGTAACGATGCTGGTACCATGCTACATGAGTTGATTAAGTTCGACGAAGCGGTGAACTCTGTTTACGAGTGGGCGAAAGGTCGTGACGACACACTTATCATTGTTACCGCAGACCACGAAACAGGTTCTTTTGGCTTTAGCTACTCATCAGCAAATCTACCTAAACCAGAAAAACGCAAAGGTGAAGCCTTTGAAAAACGTGATTACGCGCCAAACTTCAACTTCGGTAAGTTTGAAATCCTAGATGGTTTATACAACCAGAAGAAAAGCTACTACGGCATGATCAGCGAGTTTGAAGCGCTAGATAAAGCACAACAAACACCAGAAAAGCTAGCTGAAGTGGTGAATGCCAACAGCGATTTTTCTATCACACCTGAGCAAGCCGCTCATGTACTAGCAAGCAAACCAAACCCATACCGAGTTGCTGGCCACTCGTACCTAGAAGTAGAAACGGTACCAACAATTAACGACTTTGATGCGTTCTTCCCATACAACGACCGCGGTAACTTGCTCGCTC
>NZ_JAWOVT010000053.1:0-1453 GCF_033340055.1 Vibrio sp. 1580 | reverse complement strand
TTATCTTGAGTGCGTCACCTTGAATCGTGACACTAGGAACTTCAAACTGGTTTTCGTATCCATCGCCGCCATCAAGAATATCCACCGTTAAAGAGGCATCATCGTTCAAACCTTCAATTGCCTCTAAGGTAATATCCAATGTTACGGAGGTGGTGTCACCGTCTGAATCTGTTGCATTAACTAACAATGGTATATCCAGGATTTGATCTTTTGACAGATCGAAAGAGCGATATAATTCAAAGGAATACTCTATTTCACTACTCGACTCTAAAGGTAATGTGGATAATAGTTTCGATTGAAAAATATTTACTTCCACCCCACCTTCTAAGATATAGCCAGTAATTGTCGTACCGTCATCAGACAGACGGTAAAGCAACTCACTTTCACTACTCACTAATGTGGGCTGGTTTAATTCGCTAAATCGAAGAGAGTCAACATAATCACTCCCGATATCGAGTTGAAGGCTCCCAGTCTTAAAGATTGCCCCACTTTCTAGATTAATCTCCTCGATTGCAACAACAGTCAAGTTGCTCAACGTAGGATCAACACCATCTTTCAACACGAAATCAATTTCATTCTCTACAAGCGGTGTGGAGTCTAGATCTGTCCCTCCAATGGTCAACGGGAAAGTGACCGTATCACTACTATTGAATTGGTCGATAGGATGATCAAGAGTAAGCGAGATTGAAGCTAGTACATCGTTACCCGACTCAATGCCACTCAATGTTAACGTAAATACAGTCACACCATTGGCAAATGCTGTGATTTGCTTTCCACTGGAACTTAACGTGTAGCTAAGCTCATTATCAGAGACTGAGCTTGTAAGCCCTAATGCCTCTAACTTAGTAATGGATGCCCCACCAAAATACAAACTAGTCGGATCAGGGTTATCAGAGCCAGCAATCACATTAACACTGCCTTCGGTGGTTAATAATGCCTCTCCCAGAGGTACTTCTGCTGTGTTTATAGTAGCGCTGCCTACATAACCCGCTTGGCCATCTATAATGTCGATAGTTGCGGTTGCTACACCGTAATCTTTTGAATCATCGGCTGCGAGATAATCAAAAACGAGACTTTGCTCAACCGTGTGATCTAAGTTGCGACTGGCATTCAACTGCCAAGAGCCATCTGAAAATACGGTTAATTCACCCTTCTCTAGACTAAAACTTACTGAGCCACCATCAGGGACAGACTGGATCTCTCCTCCGGCTCTGACATATCGAATGTACAAGTCACCATCAATATCAATGTCATTCTCCAGTACATTGCCAGAAATGACTTGGCCTTCGGTTACACTATATGACTCATTTGCGATCACTGGGTCGGCATCACTGATGACGATTTCTAGGGGAGCCACAACAGCCTCTTGTGTACCGTCAGCATCACTTTGAGTGCTTTCAACCAATACGTTAGTCACCAGCTCATCTTGACCTACACCATGATCAATCGCTTC
>NZ_JAWOVT010000052.1:0-1457 GCF_033340055.1 Vibrio sp. 1580 | reverse complement strand
CCCAAACAACTGCAAGTTGCGCTTCGCCCATTCGGCTTTTAAACCTAGTTGCTGCCAGTTAGTGATGAACTGACTTTCTCCACAACGCAACGTAGCGGAAAACATCGCGTCCAATTGATTAAAGTTCAAACCTTGAATGGGATTGTCTTGATGCACAAAAATACCAATAGCATCAATAGCAACGCGCAATGCTGTAGGTTTGTAACCATGCTGTCGCTCGAACGCTTCGATTTCTTTCAAACGCATCGGGCGGCTCATTGGGCCAAACTGCGCCGTTTGCTCTGTTAAAGCAGGTGGCGCCGTTGACGAGCCTGAAGCTTGAACTTGCGCGTTGATGTTCGGGTAAATGGATTTAAACTCTTCCACCCAAAGTGTGGTCATCCCCGCCAAAGTGTCTGAGCCTACCGAGAGCAAGTTACCAACAATGCCAGTGGTTTTATGGTAGTTCGGTAATGGCTTATCTTGAGCAACCGCCATACTCGAACAAGTAAGCGCGATACAAACGATGACTTTACTGACTCGACGTCCCATTATTTCACCACCAAACGACTTGGAAGTACGAACGAGAACTTACTGCCTACACCGACTTCACTTTGAATTTCCAGGTGTGAGTCATGATGGCTCAGCGCATGTTTCACAATTGCCAATCCTAAACCACTGCCACCCGTATCGCGTGAACGTGCTTTATCAACTCGGTAGAAACGCTCAGTCAGTCGATGCAAGTGTTGTGGCTCAATGCCATCACCACTGTCTTCAACTTCAAGGCACGCACCTTGTGCGGTTTGATACCAACGAACATGAATATTGGCTCCCGGAGGAGTGTACTTCACTGCGTTGTAAACAAGGTTGGAGATCGCGCTGCGCAATTGGTCATCATCTCCAAGCACGCGAAGGCTAGTATCGACATCAAACTTGAGTTTATGTTGGTCATCACCACTTAAGCTGATCGCTTCTTTCTCTAATACTTCAAGCATTGCTGGCACGTTTACGACATCTTCCAACTCATGCATCGGCGCGGCTTCAATCTTAGATAAGGTAAGAAGTTGATTCACTAAGCTGTTCATGCGGTTAAGCTGCTCCGTCATCACCCCATGCGCTTTAGTCCACATCGGGCCGACGATCATATCTGGGTCTTCCGTCATCTCCAGATAACCTTGTAGTACGGTCATCGGAGTGCGTAGCTCATGAGAAACGTTGGCGAAGAAGTTACGACGCATTCCTTCGAGTTGCTTAAGTTGGCTCACGTCACGCACCACCATCAGGTGTTCACCTTCCGTGTAAGGCACGATACGCAGTTCTAACATACGTTCGACATTCAACGGCGAGCGCATTTCTAGCGGTTCGGAGAAATCTTTTTTATTGAGGTACTTGATGAAATCTGGAGTTCGAATCAGGTTCGAGATAGGTTGACCGGAATCTTCTGGCCAATGGAAGCCTAACAGGTGTTGAGCTAATCG
>NZ_JAWOVT010000051.1:0-1521 GCF_033340055.1 Vibrio sp. 1580 | reverse complement strand
AAACCAACCATCAACGCTCAGGCACCGAAATTGGGTTACGCTGAGTATCTACAAAAATGGGACTGGGTGCTTGGTACTGGGATCTACATTGATGACATCGACCAACAAGTTGCCATGCAGCGTGAATTGCGCACGCAAGAGTTAAATCAACACACTTTATCTGCGGTGACAATCTCGGTGATTGGCCTGATTATTACCAGCATCTTAACCAGCATTGCTGTTTCGAAAGGCATTAAACCACTTCAGCACGTCGCCGATTCTCTCAAAGATGTTGCTGCGGGTGGCGGTGACTTAACTGCGCGTCTAAAAGTGGAAAGTAAAGACGAAGTTGGCGAAGTCGCGGCTGCCTTTAATGAGTTTATGGATAAACTTCACCCACTGATGCAGGACATTCATCGATCTGCTTCTGCCGTTCAAACAGTTTCTGAAGAACTGAATGATCAAACGCGCACAGCGAGCGGTCAAATGCAGAGTCACTGTTTGGAAACGGATAAAGTGGTGACGGCCGTAACAGAGATGAGCATGACGGCAAAAGAAGTCGCAAGCAATACAAATGCCACTGCGCAGGCCATTGACGATGCGAACGATCAGGTCACCGAAGCCCAGCGAGAGGTTGAACAAGCGATTCAAGGCATTACTGAGTTGGTTACAGAGATCAACAGCACATCGGATGCTATCTCTGAGTTGAGTCAGCAAACGGAGCAGATTACCAAAGTATTGGATGTGATTGGCGAGATTGCTGAGCAGACCAACTTATTGGCGCTCAATGCGGCAATTGAAGCCGCGCGAGCGGGCGAGCAAGGGCGTGGATTTGCAGTGGTGGCCGATGAAGTACGTTCACTAGCGAGCCGTACGCAAAATAGCACTCATGAAATTGGCGATATGCTTAAACAGCTACAAAGTGGTGTATCTCGAGCCGTCACGACCATGTCCGCCAGTCAAGAACGCGGCGTGAAAACGGCTGAAGAGTCGGCACTGATTCAACAGTCTCTGTCTGGTGTTCACCATTCTATTGGTACAATTCGCGATATGGGAATTCAAACCGCATCAGCGGCAGAAGAACAAAGTGCGGTGGCGGAAGACATCAACCAGAACTTGGTGGCGATTCAACAGATCGTCAACAACATCAATGACACCTTGCAACACGCAGAACCGATCAGCACTCAGTTGTCACAATCCAGCACGGAAATTCGCGATCTGGTCGGCAACTTTAAACTCTGATGAACCATTAAATTGCACATAAAATCAGAGTGGAACGAAGAAAGCGAAAGTCACCCTCGACTTTCGCTTTCTGTTTTGTGGAATAGGGATTCTTACCTTCAAAGAGAGTTCCGATGATACTCAAAGCTTTGCCAAATGAGTCGATGCCACGAGAGAAACTTCTGCAACGTGGGCCGCAGGCGTTAACCGATGCCGAATTACTGGCGATATTCCTCCGTACGGGTACGGAAGGCATGAACGTGATTGAGTTGGCCGATTTCCTTATTCAAGATTTTGGTTCGCTGAGGCAGCTGTTCTCTG
>NZ_JAWOVT010000050.1:0-1530 GCF_033340055.1 Vibrio sp. 1580 | reverse complement strand
GTTGAGTAAGGGGAGTAAACATCATACTCAATGGGCTCAGTGGAAAAGAAACGATCTATGTTGATTTTGTTAGCTCGATCATTGATTCAAATGATGAAACCGGCGAAATGAGATAGGAAGGGGAGTGAAAACGATGGCAGAAAGAAAAAAGCTAGCAAGCATGTGCTACTTGCTAGCTTGTAAGATTTAGAACTTTGGTTTTACACCAAATTGCTCAACCGCGTAGGCTACGCGCTCTATAGGCTTAGGGTACTCCGCTGGAGTGCCGAGGCTTTCAATATGCTTCAAGCGAGGAAGCAATCCTGCTCCGTTCGCGATTTGAATAGCCAAACCAGGACGAGCATTCAGCTCAAGTACCATCGGACCTTCTTCTTTGTCGAGAACCATGTCGGTACCCATGTAACCCAGCCCCGTCATTTCCCAAGCACTTGACGCAAGTTCTAGCAAACGCTCCCAATGAGGCACTTGCAGGGTCGATAAATCTTTACCCGTATCTGGGTGGTGCGTTACTGGTTGGTCGAATTGCACCGCACGAATGGCTTTGCCTGTTGCGATATCAATGCCGACACCGACCGCGCCTTGGTGAAGGTTAGCTTTACCATCAGACGCTGATGTTGAGCAGCGCATCATCGCCATGACAGGGTAGCCTTTAAATACGATGATGCGTACGTCTGGCACACCTTCGTAGCTGAAACCATCGAAGCAGTCATCAAACTTAATCAAGTTCTCAACCACGGCAACATCGTTCTTACCGCCGAGCGAGAACAGCCCTGCCAGTGCATTACTGATGTGGCGTTCCACTTCTTCTTTGTTGATTGTCGCACCAGAAGGTTTGGTGTACACACCGTCTTTATGCGATGTCACCACCAAAATACCTTTACCACCGCTGCCTTGAGCTGGCTTAATCACAAAACCCGGCCAGTCTTTTACCATGTTGTGGATGGTTTTTACTTCTGCTTGGTTGTGGATCACGCCGATAAGGGCAGGGACGGTTGCCCCTGCAGCTTGAGCGATGATCTTGGTTTTTAGCTTGTCATCCACCAATGGGTATTTAGAGCGATCGTTATAGCGACCAATGTAGCTATGGTTACGCTTGTTCATGCCCATAATGCCTTTGTGGCGAAGTTTTGATGGCGTAGTGTAACGTTCAAACATCGTTTAATCCTCCGCTAGCGGTTTGAAACGACGTAGTTCTGTTAGACGGTAACCAGTGTAAGTACCTAGTAATAGAATACCCGCCAAAACAATTAGCTGTAGGCCGATAAAGTTAAACGTTAAGTGCTGGATATACGAGTTGGTCATCGCCAAGTAAACCAGTACCGCAGTCAATAGTGAACCACCACCTTGCATTGCTACTTCTTTCGCGCCTTCTTCCTCCCACAGAATCGACATACGTTCGATCGTCCATGACAAGATGATCATTGGGAAGAAGGTGATTGTTAGACCTTCTGTCAAACCAATCTTGAATGCTACAACGGTAAACACCGAGATGATCATAATAACCGTGATAATAACCGCGGATATCCTTGC
>NZ_JAWOVT010000049.1:0-1536 GCF_033340055.1 Vibrio sp. 1580 | reverse complement strand
TCAGCATCACTTTGAGTGCTTTCAACCAATACGTTAGTCACCAGCTCATCTTGACCTACACCATGATCAATCGCTTCATAAAAAGTAATTTGAACCGTATCATCATTGACCTCTGCAGAGAAAACTAATCGGTCGTCAGTCGATGTTCCTTGTAAGCTCAACCCATCTTCTGCAACAACAACATTAATAGATTGACCAACCGATGTAAGCGCGCTCAAACTTGGTTGCTCTGCATGCAGTGCTGGCACACCATTTTCTATGTTGATGGCTGCCGAGCTGCTTTGCTCACCAAAAAATCCAACGATGTTTTCAGAAAATACCGTTGAACCGGGTAGCACTATTGTCGGCATGGTATCGACCGCGTGGTTGCCGGCGGCATCCAACACTTCTGCTTCAATGGTCCACGTGTTGTTTAGATTGAGAGTGTTTACGTCAATTGCGGTTACTGTCCACGAACCTGACGCATCAACAAGGCCAGTAAAATTCAGCGTGCTGTCTCCGTCACTTACCCGAATCGTCACCGCCAGACCTTGCTCTACACCACTGGTTGTTCCTCTCATTTCCGTGACTATACCCTCACGGAAATCATCAATGGCAAGACCACCGCTAATATAAAAATCCGTATCGATATCAATGGTGGGAGCAGTGGCATCTATGGTCGTAGCCTCATCCATCGCTTTCGCTTGGTTGCCCGCCACATCATTCACGGAGGCAGATACGGTTAACGCCCCATCGGCTAACGTGGATAAGTTCGCCCCTTCGACTTGCCACATACCATCAACGACAACGGCATTGAACGAGAGCATCGCCCCCAAGCTGTCTTGAACCGTGACAGAAACCGTCTGACCATTTTCAACATCACTGACTTGCCCTGACAAAGTGACAGATTGGCGCTCTTCAATGTTTAAATAGCCGTCTCCGCCATCGTCAACGTCCACCGTCACACTTGCGAGCGTATCTTTGATGATGGTGTTTTCACTGGTTGCAGGGTTGCCCGCTATATCAATACTCTCAGCAACAACTGTCAGCGTACCTTCAGACAATCCAGAAAGGTCAACGTCGTCCAGAGACCAACTTCCACCAGTCACCACCGTTTCTAAGTTTATGACCGCTCCTAACGAGTCGGTTACCGTAACTTGGATACGCTGGCCATCTTCAATGTTTTCAATCGTCCCTTCGAGGCGAGTAGTCGCGATTTCGTACTGATTTAAATACTCATCCCCTCCACCATCAAAATTGACGTTCACCGTTGCAAGCGTATCTTTAATGGTCGTATCGACGGCGTTCAGGTTATTGCCATAAATGTCAGAAACCACAGAAGTCACCGTAAGCGGCCCTTCAGCAAGAGAAGACAGATCAACGCCTGATAGGGTATACGCCTCATTCTCTACGGTCGTTGTAACAGTAATGGAATTATTGAGGCTGTCGGTAATGGTGATAGTAACAAGCCACTCATCGCTTATCTTGAGTGCGTCACCTTGAATCGTGACACTAGGAACTTCAAACTGGTTTTCGTATCCATCGCCGCCATCAAGA
>NZ_JAWOVT010000048.1:0-1540 GCF_033340055.1 Vibrio sp. 1580 | reverse complement strand
CTGGAATCACCTCTACAACACGTACCGCCATCGCCGATAGAGCACGCGCCAAGTCCATAGACAGACCAGAAATTCGACTTACTTTCACACCTGGCGCCAAATCGAGCTCGAATCGAGTGATGACTGGGCCTGGGTAAATGCCGACCACGTCAGCTTTAATTTTGTAGTCTGCAAGCTTGCTTTCGACTAAACGCGCGACTTGCTCAAGCGCTTCACGATCGATGAAGTTTTCACGCTTTTCCGGATGGTAAAGCAATTCAAGTGTTGGCAGCGGCTCTTCTGGCACTGGTAAATTCTGTTCTTGCTTCATCAAGAATGGGTTTTGCGTCGCGGCAACTTTTGCTTGCGCGCTGGATACCATGCTTTGGAATGCGGCAACATCTTGATCGCCATCTTGCACTTCCTCAACCTCAACTTCTTGTGGCGCTGGTTCAAACGCTACACTCGGCTCTGGTGTCTGTTCTGGTTGAATTTGAGAAACCGATTGTGGTTGAACTATAGGTTGAGGCTCTGGTGAACGCGACTGAGGTTGAGGAGCAACATATGCCTCCTCTTCATCTACTACATCAAAATCAGAGATGGTTGGTTCAATATGTTCACTTGGCTCAGCGTGGTCGGTAATGTCATCAAGTGCACGAGTGTCAATAACAGGTTCTTCGTGTGGCGTTGGTTCCACATGGAGTTGCTGTTCTTGCTGAGCAGCAAACTGTTCATACTCTTCATAGCTTGATTCTCGTTGAGGCGTATCGTGTTCAACAACCTCTTCATGCTTGGCTTGCACCTGCTCTTGATAGACTGCGTTTGTATCCGCATAAGATTGGCATGTTTGTTCTTCTGACGCCCAATCATCTGCTTGCTGCGCTGCAGCTTCCAACTCTTCGATGGTTACATTCAGCTGCTTGGTACGCTCAACCATTGGGTCCACGTTATCTGTGCTGACCGCTTTAAGTTGTGGTTCTGGTTCAACATACGTTGGCGTCGCATTTACTGCCGCAACTCGTTGAGGTTGGGGCTCTGGCGTCGGTTTTACCGCAGACGTTTCTGATTTGGCTTGCGGCATATATATAGGATATTCGTGTACTGCCGCTTTCTCTTTTGGTTCTTCAACTTCGTAAGCCGTTAAGTGAGGAAGCGTCTCGTCGTCTTGTTGATCGTCTTCAACGTGTTTTGTTGATACTTTATCCTCAACAAACTCATCAAGCTGAGGCTCTAGCGTCTCTTGTTCTGAACCTCTGAACTTATTCGCGATGGCAGCCAATACCGCTAACGAGCGATCACCAAGCCATTCGACGATGTTCAGCCAAGAAATCCCCGTAAACAGAGTAAAACCAGCCCCCCACAGAAATAGAAGGACGAGCGTTGTACCCAGTACATTCAACGTCGGCAAAGCAAGGCTTGATAAAACATCGCCTACTACACCGCCCGATGAGAAGTACCAAATATCATCGAAGTTAATATCGGCAAGGCCGCAACTGGTCATGATAAGAACAGTTAGGCCCAGTAAACGGGTTCCCCACAGCATAAAATCTATTGGCTCATC
>NZ_JAWOVT010000047.1:0-1553 GCF_033340055.1 Vibrio sp. 1580 | reverse complement strand
AAGTATGCATTAGAGGTTGAAGCACGAATGCCTTTATCAACGGTCATATGCATCGGACCGAAGCCTTCTTGCTGAAAACCGTTGTAATCGTCAGTTTCTGGATAGCCCGCCTCTTTACCAGCCTCAATAAAGGCTTCATACAACGGGTTCAGCTTCATGTCATTGCCGCTACATGTGCCCAGCGGACCGCTGTCACCGCGGTACTCATCAGCACCACCGACCCAAGATTCAGATTTGCGGAAGTACGGTAAGCATGCTTGGTACTGAGAGATCCCCTCATAATTTCCCCAAAGCACAACCATGTTTGAATAGATTTTGAGCAAGCAGGGTTGCAGCCGCGAGCAAGTCTTCCCTCGTTATTGTGTAGCCAGAATGCCGCAAAACTTCCATGCCTAAGCGAACTGTTGAGAGTACGTTTCGATTTCTGACTGTGTTAGCCTGGAAGTGCTTGTCCCAACCTTGTTTCTGAGCATGAACGCCCGCAAGCCAACATGTTAGTTGAAGCATTAGGGCGATTAGCAGCATGATATCAAAACGCTCTGAGCTGCTCGTTCGGCTATGGCGTAGGCCTAGTCCGTAGGCAGGACTTTTCAAGTCTCGGAAGGTTTCTTCAATCTGCATTCGCTTCGAATAGATATTAACAAGTTGTTTGGGTGTTCGAATTTCAACAGGTAAGTTAGTTGCTAGAATCCATGGCTCCTTTGCCGACGCTGAGTAGATTTTAGGTGACGGGTGGTGACAATGAGTCCGTGTCGAGCGCTGATTTTTTCGGCCTTTAGAGCGAGATTTATACAATAGAATTTGGCATGAGATTGGATTGCTTTTAGTCAGCCTCTTATAGCCTAAAGTCTTTGAGTGACTAGATGACATATCATGTAAGTTGCTGATAGGTTTCCAGTTTTCCGCTCCTAGGTCTGCATATTGTACTTTTCCTCTTACTCGACTTAACCAGTACCAACCCAGCTTCTCAACGGATTTATACCATGGCACTTTAAAGCCAGCATCACTGACAATGAGCGGTGTGGTGTTACTCGGTAGAATGCTCGCAAGGTCGGCTAGAAATTGGTCATGAGCTTTCTTTGAACATTGCTCTGAAAGCGGGAACGCTTTCTCATAAAGAGTAACAGAACGACCGTGTAGTGCGACTGAAGCTCGCAATACCATAAGCCGTTTTTGCTCACGGATATCAGACCAGTCAACAAGAACAATGGGCATCGAATTACCTGAACAGATAAAGCTGGCATGCCAACGGTATACAGCGAGTCGCTCTTTGTGCAAGTGACGATTACCTAACAATCTGTCGATTCGTTTGATGTTATGTTTTGTTCTGGCTTTCGTTGGCAGGTTACGACCAAGTTCGGTAAGAGTGAGCGTTTTACATTCAAGTAATGCGTGGCAAGCCAGCGTTAAACTGTTGAGTCGTTTTAAGTGCAATTCAGGGCAGAATTGGTAAAGAGAGTCGTGTAAAATATCGAGTTCGCACATCTTGTTGTCTGGTTATTGATTTTTCTCAGAACCATTTGATCACATGACAAGATGTGCATCTACCTTAA
>NZ_JAWOVT010000046.1:0-1586 GCF_033340055.1 Vibrio sp. 1580 | reverse complement strand
CCATCATGTTGATGGCCTTTTTATTTGTCTCAATATTTCCAATCTAGCGGAATACTTTGGTGAATATCTTCAAGCAGTACGGATAAGCGAAGAGGATGACGCCCTGCTGGTGTATAACAGTTGATCGTTATTGGCTCTGAAAGCCAGCCTTCAAGGCATGGGGTGATACGGCCGGGGTGATGTTTCTCATACCCTTGTGCAGTCCAAGTTGGCAAGAGACCAATGCCATGTCCGTTGGCGATACTATCGATCTGCATAGCAATGTTGTCGCTATAGAGTCGGCTGACAAATGGTTCTAGAAAAAACTCCCCTTGTTCTGGGTGCGAGAGTAGCAAACCATTCTCTTGTATCGACCCAAAATCTATCCACGGATGTTTGTTTAGTTCTCTCGGGTGGTGGATGGGGCCATGTTTTTCGATGTAGTTTGGCGACGCGAATGGGGTGTAACGAAATACGCCAAGCGTTTCTTTGCGCCAATCCAGCCCTTTGTGTTCACCTAGCCAGATAAACAAATCTGGATCGTGGTGTGTATCGGAAAAATCACTGGTGAGCTGGACTCTGACGTCAGGGTTCTCCGCCAGAAATTCATTGAGCACATCGCCTAACCAACTGCGAACTAACGCTGCGTGGCAAACGATATGTAGAGAGCCTGATACTTGATTATTTAAGCCTTGAAGCGCCTCATAACTTTCCTCGCTGAGCTCTAGGATCTGGCGGCTGTAGTCGGCAAAAATCTCCCCTGCGCGTGTCAGAATCAAGCGGTTGCCTTGTCGAGTCGTTAGCGCTTGGCCAAAGTCGGCTTCTAATTGTGCTAAGCGGCGGCTCACGGTGGATTTCGGCTGATTCAGTGCTTTGGCGGCTGCGGTCAAACTTTTGTGTTGGTTAAGCGCATCAAAAGCACGAATTGATGCTAAGTCGTGCATATCTTACTCCTTACTGCGTTATGTACGGATTCCATATATGGGAAGAACCGTTCCATAACTCTCACTATGCATCTCATTCTATTTATGAATAATTCCACTTCGAAAATAATAATCATTATCAATTATGGAGATGTAGATGTCCACTCTTAGACTGCCAGTGCTAACTGCAACTGGTGTTTTAGCCTTCGTCAGTGTCCCTCATGTATTTGCTAACGACTCAGTTTCTAAAATGGAAACCGTCGTGGTGACAGCGTCAAGTTATGAGCAATCCCAAGCGGATGCGCCTGCAAGTATTAGTGTTATCTCGCGAGAAGAATTGGACTCGCGCTACTACCGCGACGTGACTGATGCACTGAAAAGTGTGCCGGGCGTTGTTGTGACTGGTGGTGGTGATACAACCGATATCAGCATTCGTGGTATGGGCTCTAAGTACACGTTAATTCTTGTGGATGGTAAGCGCCAAAGTACTCGCGAAACTCGCCCAAATAGCGATGGCCCTGGTATTGAACAAGGTTGGTTGCCACCACTTCAAGCCATTGAGCGAATCGAAGTGATCCGCGGCCCGATGTCGACGCTGTATGGTTCCGATGCGATTGGTGGTGTGATTAACGTGATCACCCGTAAAGATGCGCTTGAGTGGACAGGTAATGTGCAGCTGGGGAC
>NZ_JAWOVT010000045.1:0-1587 GCF_033340055.1 Vibrio sp. 1580 | reverse complement strand
AATGTTCAGTATTCATTGAGCCGAACAAAATCTTAAATTGAAGAGTTTGATCATGGCTCAGATTGAACGCTGGCGGCAGGCCTAACACATGCAAGTCGAGCGGAAACGAGTTATCTGAACCTTCGGGGAACGATAACGGCGTCGAGCGGCGGACGGGTGAGTAATGCCTAGGAAATTGCCCTGATGTGGGGGATAACCATTGGAAACGATGGCTAATACCGCATGATGCCTACGGGCCAAAGAGGGGGACCTTCGGGCCTCTCGCGTCAGGATATGCCTAGGTGGGATTAGCTAGTTGGTGAGGTAAGGGCTCACCAAGGCGACGATCCCTAGCTGGTCTGAGAGGATGATCAGCCACACTGGAACTGAGACACGGTCCAGACTCCTACGGGAGGCAGCAGTGGGGAATATTGCACAATGGGCGCAAGCCTGATGCAGCCATGCCGCGTGTGTGAAGAAGGCCTTCGGGTTGTAAAGCACTTTCAGTCGTGAGGAAGGTAGTGTAGTTAATAGCTGCATTATTTGACGTTAGCGACAGAAGAAGCACCGGCTAACTCCGTGCCAGCAGCCGCGGTAATACGGAGGGTGCGAGCGTTAATCGGAATTACTGGGCGTAAAGCGCATGCAGGTGGTTTGTTAAGTCAGATGTGAAAGCCCGGGGCTCAACCTCGGAATAGCATTTGAAACTGGCAGACTAGAGTACTGTAGAGGGGGGTAGAATTTCAGGTGTAGCGGTGAAATGCGTAGAGATCTGAAGGAATACCGGTGGCGAAGGCGGCCCCCTGGACAGATACTGACACTCAGATGCGAAAGCGTGGGGAGCAAACAGGATTAGATACCCTGGTAGTCCACGCCGTAAACGATGTCTACTTGGAGGTTGTGGCCTTGAGCCGTGGCTTTCGGAGCTAACGCGTTAAGTAGACCGCCTGGGGAGTACGGTCGCAAGATTAAAACTCAAATGAATTGACGGGGGCCCGCACAAGCGGTGGAGCATGTGGTTTAATTCGATGCAACGCGAAGAACCTTACCTACTCTTGACATCCAGAGAACTTTCCAGAGATGGATTGGTGCCTTCGGGAACTCTGAGACAGGTGCTGCATGGCTGTCGTCAGCTCGTGTTGTGAAATGTTGGGTTAAGTCCCGCAACGAGCGCAACCCTTATCCTTGTTTGCCAGCGAGTAATGTCGGGAACTCCAGGGAGACTGCCGGTGATAAACCGGAGGAAGGTGGGGACGACGTCAAGTCATCATGGCCCTTACGAGTAGGGCTACACACGTGCTACAATGGCGCATACAGAGGGCGGCCAACTTGCGAAAGTGAGCGAATCCCAAAAAGTGCGTCGTAGTCCGGATTGGAGTCTGCAACTCGACTCCATGAAGTCGGAATCGCTAGTAATCGTGGATCAGAATGCCACGGTGAATACGTTCCCGGGCCTTGTACACACCGCCCGTCACACCATGGGAGTGGGCTGCAAAAGAAGTAGGTAGTTTAACCTTCGGGGGGACGCTTACCACTTTGTGGTTCATGACTGGGGTGAAGTCGTAACAAGGTAGCGCTAGGGGAACCTGGCGCTGGATCACCTCCTTA
>NZ_JAWOVT010000044.1:0-1611 GCF_033340055.1 Vibrio sp. 1580 | reverse complement strand
TGGACGACGCATAAGCACTAATCATATGAATAGTGCTCGTCCTGTCTTCACGATTATATGAGCCGCGAAGCGTTTTGCCATCAATCGCAATCACTTGACCTTCGGTAAGGGTGTGTATTGATGACATCCAGTTAATGAAGCATTCATGAAATGCTCGGGGTCAATCGTTGAGATTATTCGAGCAATCGTGTCATCAACAGGAACACTATGTAAAAACAGGCCATTGCGCTTAAACCAATTATGATGACCGAGAATGTATTCACGGATATCAAACCAACCTTTCGCACCAGCAATAACCGCACATAGCGAGCCAAAAGGACTTCGAAGAGGCAGTAAGTGACCTTAGGGATTTGGCGTAGATCAGTAATCGTTTGAAAATGTTCTTTGAAGTGATCGATGTGCATGATGCTTTCCCTAAAAAGGGAGTATAAGATCACAGCTAATAAATGGGATCGTCAAATTAGTCGTCATTTTGCTTAAAAAACGTTCACGACCTCACCCTGCAGACAATTAAGCCTTAAGCTGCTACTTACATCACAGACAACGCCGTCGTAAATAATATTTAATGCGGAGTTTTCACCTTTTCACATCGGGACCTCTAAATGGACGTTAAGCCTTGGCTACTCTTAACAGCTGCAATTCTCGCAGGCTGCTCTGATGACGATCATCAGACCCACAACAACAGCGTCAAATTCGATGTCATAGACAATCAAGAATTTACCCTTAATCCGATTCAAAACGACAGCAATCCCGATTTAGAAAGTTTCAGCTGGACTCAAACATGTGGTTCGATATCCATTATTCCTTCTGACACAAGCCAAACCGTCAATCTGACACTTACCGCTCCAAAACTGGACAACGATGAAGAGTATTGCTTCCAGTTTAAAGGAACCAGTAAGAATGGTGATCAGTACTCAACCGATGCAAAAGTGTCCGTGGTGTCTCCATCACTGGAAGTTTATGTTGATCACGCATCTCTCCCCTCTTTACATCAGGTATTGGACATCATCGCCTCTGCAGAGGCTCACCCGACAGCTGAGCGCTATGTGTCCTGGGGCCGTATCAATCCGACGCAAGAGCATCTGGCGCAACTGAATATCAGTCGCTTCCCACTTGAGTCAAACCATACATCGGCAGAAATGCTTGAAGCTATTTCTGCCTTTGCAGAAGATCATCACAGACTCAAGGTTTCAATCAGTACCAACACGCTGAAGTCATATGACAACCTAAAACTTATGCTACAGCGGCTGCATAAGCAGCCACATGTCGACATTGACAACATCAGGCTCTATGACGATGGCTCTGCTGAATACGTGAACCTGTACAACTGGCGCAATACCCAGGATAAGACCTACCTGTTACAGCAAGCCGGTGACAACCTTAAAAATATCATTTTAGGTTCAGGTGGTTCTTCCGCGCCCTGGTTGACTACTCAGTTTAACTGGCATTCACTCTACCCTACTGAGTACTCAATGCTGAGATCTGACTTTTTGACGCTTGATCCAAAACTACACGAGTTAAAAGAGTATCTGGGTGATAGCCTCAAACAAATGCAGTGGGATAAATATGCAAAACTGTCCTCAGAGCAGCAAGCATTGTTCCTTGAAATCG
>NZ_JAWOVT010000043.1:0-2323 GCF_033340055.1 Vibrio sp. 1580 | reverse complement strand
TTCCTCCTTAGCTCAGTTGGTAGAGCGACGGACTGTTAATCCGCAGGTCGCTGGTTCGAGCCCAGCAGGAGGAGCCATATTAGAAGAAGCCGCATCACTTGATGCGGCTTTTTTGTATTAGTTTAAAGCTAAGCTCTCTCCTACCCCATAACGAAATAACATAAGCGCTTTGATTATTAAAAACCGCTTACCGCAAGCTAACTATCGACTCACTAAATAACCAGAAAATATTAACCACAAACGCGCGTGGCAAATGGTATGCCTTTCAACTAAAAAAAAGCCAGGTAAAAACCTAGCTTTTTAGTTCAATCGGCCATCTCTGAAATCAGCTTAAACCACCAAGACAAATATACTTTGTCTCCAGATATTCATCGAGTCCTTGCTTAGCACCTTCCCGTCCAACACCCGACTCTTTAACTCCACCAAATGGAGCCACTTCAGTAGAGATGATCCCTTCATTCACTCCAACCATGCCGTACTCTAAACCTTCACTAAAAGTCACAATACGCTTCAAGCTATTCGTATAGAAATAGCAAGCCAAACCATATTCTGTATCGTTCGCCATTTCGAGAACTTGATCATCATTTTCAAAGGTAACAATAGGCAACACAGGCCCGAATAGCTCTTGCTGAACAATCGACATATTCTGCGTCACACTATCCAAAAGAACGGGCTCCATAAAGCGACCATGCCGTCTCTGTGGAGAGTTAGCAATAGAGGCTCCTTCTTGTACAGCTTGATCGATCACCGCCTCTAGTCGATGCTTAGAGGCCATCGTAATAACAGGACCTAATGTGACATCTTTCTCTAAACCATTGCCAAGCTTTAATTTGCTTAACTTCGACAATACTTTATCAATAAAAGCTTGTTTTACATTTTTATGAACATATAACCGATTGGTACAAACACATGTTTGCCCTGCATTACGGAACTTCGACGCGACAAGCCCTTCCGCAGCCGCATCTAAGTCTGCATCTTCAAACACGATGAAAGGCGCATTACCACCCAACTCCATCGACACCGCCTTGACTGAATCACTGGCTTGCTTCATCAAAATTTTCCCGACTCGCGTAGACCCCGTAAAAGAGATCTTCTGAATCCTAGGATCAGTACTTAGTACTTGACCAAACTCAGCAGCCTGCTCCGACACCAAGACAGAAAGCAGTTCTTTAGGGATACCAGCCTGATAAGCTAATTCAACAACAGCAATTGCAGTGAGAGGGGTAAGCTCTGATGGCTTGATCAACATGCCACAACCTGCCGCTAGGGCTGGTGCTGCTTTTCTTGTAATCATCGCAATAGGGAAGTTCCAAGGTGTAATTGCAGCGCATACTCCCACAGGCTGGCGAATTGCAGATAGACGTCTATCTGTCGTGGGGGCAGGAATAACTTCGCCATAAGCACGTTTTGCTTCTTCTGAGAACCACTCGACAAAAGAGGCACCATACATCACTTCCCCTTTGCTCTCAGCTAAAGGTTTACCCTGCTCTAAGGTAATAATCGTGGCTATGTCTTCTGCATTATCAAGAAGTAGTTGATACCACCCCCTCAAACGACGAGAGCGCTCTTGGGCACTTAATTTAGCCCAACGGACTTGCTCCGTTTTGCACTGACCAATGAGATCATCTAACTCATCAAGAGTACTAGGCTTTAACCGAATTAACTCTTGCTCAGTTGCAGGGTTGATGACCACAATTCCCTCTTCGGAAGACCATTGCTTAAATACAGATTTCAGCGTTTCATTTTTTATTTGTTGCATCATCAAACATACTCCTCAAGAACTCCTCTTAGGTTAATCGCTACTAGCAAGTTCAGCAAAGAAAACAAAGTTTTCTAAAAGGCATTAATTTTCGGAAGACTTAGCTCTCTTCCTCACTATATTTCGCGAAATTGCGTAATCCACGCAACGACGGTC
Organism: Vibrio sp. 1580; assembly: GCF_033340055.1. Lineage (NCBI taxonomy): Bacteria > Pseudomonadati > Pseudomonadota > Gammaproteobacteria > Vibrionales > Vibrionaceae > Vibrio > Vibrio sp. 1580. The sequence goes on along the minus strand of NZ_JAWOVT010000043.1, from coordinate 408 downwards.
CCGCTCTAAACATGGAAGCAATGAATGTTTGAGAAATAAGATGTAGAAAATTATTGTTTAAGAGAGACGCTAACAAAACACGCAGTGAGGAAGACTATTCATTCTATTACGGTTGAGGGCGAGTGTTATAAAGACTCATTGTTCAAATGACCAATCTTTCAACGAGGACAGGATACAAACTCGGAGTAATTGGAAGTGCAGGCAGCAGGCTCATCTTCCTGAGAAACTCATGTGCCAAAAGGGTAAAGAAAGTCGTATTGTCTCGCCTTCAATGTGTAAATGCATTTCTAGGGGACACGACCAAACGAAAAAGCCCCAGTCTTTCGACTAGGGCTTAATATAAGTGGCGGAGTGGACGGGACTCGAACCCGCGACCCCCGGCGTGACAGGCCGGTATTCTAACCAACT
>NZ_JAWOVT010000042.1:0-2983 GCF_033340055.1 Vibrio sp. 1580 | reverse complement strand
TTAATTCTCGTTCTTACACATTCAATGTTCTTTCATTGAGTCCATCAAAACCCCTTGGGTGTTGTATGGTTAAGCCTCACGGGCAATTAGTACAGGTTAGCTCAACGCCTCACAACGCTTACACACCCTGCCTATCAACGTCGTAGTCTACGACAACCCTTTAGGATACTTAAAGTATCAGGGAGAACTCATCTCAAGGCTCGCTTCCCGCTTAGATGCTTTCAGCGGTTATCGATCCCGAACTTAGCTACCGGGCAATGCGTCTGGCGACACAACCCGAACACCAGAGGTTCGTCCACTCCGGTCCTCTCGTACTAGGAGCAGCCCCTTTCAATTCTCCAACGCCCACGGCAGATAGGGACCGAACTGTCTCACGACGTTCTAAACCCAGCTCGCGTACCACTTTAAATGGCGAACAGCCATACCCTTGGGACCGACTTCAGCCCCAGGATGTGATGAGCCGACATCGAGGTGCCAAACACCGCCGTCGATATGAACTCTTGGGCGGTATCAGCCTGTTATCCCCGGAGTACCTTTTATCCGTTGAGCGATGGCCCTTCCATTCAGAACCACCGGATCACTATGACCTGCTTTCGCACCTGCTCGAATTGTCATTCTCGCAGTCAAGCGGGCTTATGCCATTGCACTAACCTCACGATGTCCAACCGTGATTAGCCCACCTTCGTGCTCCTCCGTTACGCTTTGGGAGGAGACCGCCCCAGTCAAACTACCCACCAGGCACTGTCCGCAACCCCGATAAGGGGTCGACGTTAGAACATCAACACTACAAGGGTGGTATTTCAAGGACGGCTCCACGCAATCTAGCGACTGCGCTTCAAAGCCTCCCACCTATCCTACACATGTAGGGTCAATGTTCAGTGCCAAGCTGTAGTAAAGGTTCACGGGGTCTTTCCGTCTAGCCGCGGGTACACTGCATCTTCACAGCGATTTCAATTTCACTGAGTCTCGGGTGGAGACAGCGTGGCCATCATTACGCCATTCGTGCAGGTCGGAACTTACCCGACAAGGAATTTCGCTACCTTAGGACCGTTATAGTTACGGCCGCCGTTTACCGGGGCTTCGATCAAGAGCTTCGACCGAAGTCTAACCCCATCAATTAACCTTCCGGCACCGGGCAGGCGTCACACCGTATACGTCATCTTGCGATTTTGCACAGTGCTGTGTTTTTAATAAACAGTTGCAGCCACCTGGTATCTGCGACTCTCAATAGCTCCATCCGCGAGGGACTTCACCGTCGAGAGCGTACCTTCTCCCGAAGTTACGGTACCATTTTGCCTAGTTCCTTCACCCGAGTTCTCTCAAGCGCCTTGGTATTCTCTACCCGACCACCTGTGTCGGTTTGGGGTACGATTCCTTACAATCTGAAGCTTAGAGGCTTTTCCTGGAAGCATGGCATCAATGACTTCACATCCGTAGATGCTCGACGTCGTGTCTCAGCCTTAAGAGAAACCGGATTTACCTAATTTCTCAGCCTACGCACTTGAACCTGGACAACCGTCGCCAGGCCCACCTAGCCTTCTCCGTCCCCCCATCGCAATTGTAAGAAGTACGGGAATATTAACCCGTTTCCCATCGACTACGCCTTTCGGCCTCGCCTTAGGGGTCGACTTACCCTGCCCCGATTAACGTTGGACAGGAACCCTTGGTCTTCCGGCGAGGAGGTTTTTCACCCCCTTTATCGTTACTCATGTCAGCATTCGCACTTCTGATACGTCCAGCATGCGTTACCACACACCTTCAACCGCTTACAGAACGCTCCCCTACCCAATGCACTAAAGTGCATTGCCGCAGCTTCGGTTTACTACTTAGCCCCGTTACATCTTCCGCGCAGGCCGACTCGACCAGTGAGCTATTACGCTTTCTTTAAATGATGGCTGCTTCTAAGCCAACATCCTGGCTGTCTGAGCCTTCCCACATCGTTTCCCACTTAGTAGTAATTTGGGACCTTAGCTGGCGGTCTGGGTTGTTTCCCTCTCCACGACGGACGTTAGCACCCGCCGTGTGTCTCCCGGATAGTACTTACTGGTATTCGGAGTTTGCAAAGGGTTGGTAAGTCGGGATGACCCCCTAGCCTTAACAGTGCTCTACCCCCAGTAGTATTCGTCCGAGGCGCTACCTAAATAGCTTTCGGGGAGAACCAGCTATCTCCAGGTTTGATTGGCCTTTCACCCCTAGCCACAAGTCATCCGCTAATTTTTCAACATTAGTCGGTTCGGTCCTCCAGTTGATGTTACTCAACCTTCAACCTGCCCATGGCTAGATCACCTGGTTTCGGGTCTATATCCAGAGACTGAACGCCCAGTTAAGACTCGGTTTCCCTACGGCTCCCCTAGATGGTTAACCTTGCCACTGAATATAAGTCGCTGACCCATTATACAAAAGGTACGCAGTCACAGGACAAGCCTGCTCCTACTGCTTGTACGTACACGGTTTCAGGTTCTATTTCACTCCCCTCACAGGGGTTCTTTTCGCCTTTCCCTCACGGTACTGGTTCACTATCGGTCAGTCAGTAGTATTTAGCCTTGGAGGATGGTCCCCCCATATTCAGACAGGATATCACGTGTCCCGCCCTACTCGATTTCACTGAACACACGTCGTCAACTACGGGACTATCACCCTGTATCGTCGGCCTTTCCAGGCTGTTCGTCTAACGCGTGTAAAGCTTAAGGGCTAGTCCAATTTCGCTCGCCGCTACTTTCGGAATCTCGGTTGATTTCTTTTCCTCGGGGTACTTAGATGTTTCAGTTCCCCCGGTTCGCCCTGTTGAGCTATGTATTCACTCAACAGTAATACCTTATGGTATTGGGTTTCCCCATTCGGAAATCCCAGACTCAAATGGTTTTTACTACCTAATCTGGGCTTATCGCAAGTTAATACGTCCTTCATCGCCTCTGACTGCCAAGGCATCCACCGTGTACGCTTAGTCACTTAACCATACAACCCGAAGGAGTTTCGAGTTGAT
>NZ_JAWOVT010000041.1:0-3855 GCF_033340055.1 Vibrio sp. 1580 | reverse complement strand
TGGAGAGCCCAAAAACACATTTGAATGGCTTCAAATCGAAGCAAAGAAGCTCATAATTTAAAGCAACATAACGTTGTGGTGGTGATTATTATTCCTATTACGTTAAATAGCCGACTTAGCATCTCAAAACGCCAATCTGACGCTCTCAAAACGCTCCTGGAGCGTTTTTAAGCACTTATCCTTACCTAATTAGCCAGAAATCGGGCTGTAAGTTTGTGACGCTTTCAGAGCGATTTACAGGACAAAAAGTTCGCAGTTCGATTGAAACAAAAAACGCCCTCTAAGGGCGTTTTTTCTATGTTTTCATCTTATCGATGGCATCTTTGGTGATCAGCTCGTTAGCTATCTCTAAGTTCTCTTTGTACTTCTTCTCTTTGTACTTCTCATATTCAAATCGAGATAACGAACTTCTCGGATCGTACTCGTAACGCTGACAGAATTGCTCAAAAGTAACAGCTGCACTCATAGACACCTCTTAATCTTTAAACTGAAAACTTCGCATAAAGCTCTGGCTCTTTAGAGAGTAGAGTTAGGACTTTGCTTGCTAAACCTGTCGGATTTCTCCGTCCTTGCTCCCAACTTTTCACGGTATCAATACTCACATCCATCGCTTGTGCCAACTCTTTTTGGCTGACATCCAGTTGTGCTCGGATCGCTTTAACATCGGCAATCTCATAACGAGTGACATTCGCAGGAGTCTGCTCTCCTTTTGCAATCGCTTCGGCTTGCTTCATCGATGTATAAAGTTCATCAAAAATACTATTGCTCATTGTCATACTCTCTCTTAATCGACCTCGACACTTCTTTAAGGAGATTCTTCTCTTTCTGAGTTAAAGAGTCCTTTCTCCCTTTCTTGTACAGCAACACCAAATAGACAACATCAGGTTGGATCAGTAAGTAAATCGTTCGATAACCACCACTCTTACCTGTCGATTCTCCAGCAAGGCGAACTTTTCTTAGCCCTCCCGTTCCGACAATCAACGATCCCATTTCTGGGTTTTTGATGATGTCTGACTGCAACGCTCGAAACTCTTCATCCGTGAGCATCTCTTTTCGCTGAGATTCAAACAATGGCGTTTCAATAAACTCTAATGCGTAGCTAATAACCCGATCCTCTCCCAAAAGAATAGGAGTACATTGTACTCCTGGCAAGCGTATTTTCAAATGTATTAACGATTAAATCCGAAACCTCGACCTCTGCGATTTTGTCGTGCTAACGACTGCTCTTGCTGTATTGCTTTTCCAACGACTGGAGCTGCTGCGTCAAGTTGTTTACTTGCATGGTCAAGCTGCTCACACTGCTCTGTAAGCGTTGGTTCTCCTCGCTGCTCTGCTCGAATCTTTTCTCTAAATCCTTGTAGAGCTTCACGAACTCGCTGTGCTGCTCCTTGTGCTGCCTCTCTAAAACCTCGAAGGCGTGCAAAAGTTGTTTCTCTAGCTCGGTCATTTATTTCCTCTCCAACTTGATCAGCTCGTTCTTGCCATCGTTCATTGTCCACCCCTCCAGAATCGAGTAACCCTCTGGTATCACAATAAAACGTTCCCCTTTCTGGCTCTCGTACAGAGAAAGCCCCCAAGTCTTGTTCTGGAACTGCTCTAGGATCGCTTTTTGGCGGGCTATCTTTTTCTGATTGTCTAATATCGTCTGCCCTTGATACCAAGCGATCCCGTAACTGACGATCACCAAAAATAACAGGGTCACTGGCAACCAAATCCATGTTTTCATCACCAAGAGATTCAAACGTGATTGCTGCTCTTGGATGTCGTTTATGATTTTCTGCTCGCTTGATTTCAACGCATCTTGAATACGTTGTTCGTGCCTCTCGAAGTCTTTCTTTAGCGTTTGCTCGATAGCGTTGGCTTGCTTCTTCGATTGCGAATTGAAGTCCCTCGCCATATTCAAAATCTTGCTCATACAACAAACCTTTTAATCTTATGTTTCGTTTCCCACTTTCGGGATTCTTAATGCTGATGCTTTTAGCTGTCACTCTGGCAATCTCAAATCCTTTGCTTTCAAGCGCACCAATTACCCCTTTTCGACTACGGATCGCGCCTGATTGAGCAAGATTAAGTAGACCATCGGTAAGAAGTTGCTGAATCTCTTTTGCATCGGATGGAGTGTCTTTAGCACTCACCAAGCCTTGCTGATTAGCAGGGTCATCTGGGTCATGAAGCCCTAGTTCAAGATTCTTAATGGTGCGCCACGCATCGATACGAGGATTGTCTGCAAAGTGGTAGTAAGGTTGAAGTCGCTTGCCAGAATGAAGCTCAATATTTGGAATAACAAAATTCAGCTCTAACCGCCCTTTATCAAGATGCTCTACCCAAAGAATGGAGTATTGGTCTTTGTCTAAGCCTGGTAACAAAGCCTTTTCAAAATCAGCCATGAGGCGATCTTTAATCTCTTGTGATAAGTCCGTTTCAGCAAAACAGAGAAAGCCCGATGTGTACTTTTTGGCGTAAGGACTCGAATCAATGAGTGATTGAACTAAATCAGGATCGCCTTGATTGAGTGTCGCCCTCTCCCGATTTCTATCTTTCCCTAAGAGATAATCAACAGGGCCACTCCCAACGCCCTTACCTCTACGAGCGAACTGAACAATCATACTGAGATCTCATACTGTGCCATTATTTGCCCAAGCTGACGCTCGATTGCTGAAAGTTGAGCCAATACTTGAACCACATTCACGACATCATAATTCTGGGTATTCACTACTCTAGTGATCTGATTCAAGTTATTTCCAAGTCCAGATAACTGGCGCAATAATGCGGGGTCTACTTTAGGAACATTGGCTCTTTTAAGAGTCCGTTCCCCAAGACAAGTCTCTCTCACCCAAGGAGCTAATTCCGCACCATCACACCGATCTTTCAGAGCTTGAAGTTCAGTCTCAGTGACTCTGATCTTGATGGACTTTTCTCGTATTACTTTCTTCTTTTCAGTCATGGTAATTCTTTAGTTTGAGTGCTTTTAACTAGGGTTAAGGGAGCGTAGCGTCCCTTACAAGGCACAATGACAACGTAACGAAGTGGAGGGGTCTTTGTGTAGCCTTGCTTATGTGCTTAACAAAAGATAGAAAGTAAGATAAAGAAATGCAAATAAGGGAAATCATGAAGTATCGAACAATGACAGTAAGAGCAAAGAGGAGGCTAGCCAAGCTAGCGCAAACCACCCTTTCGGCTGCGCCGACCCCTACCCATTTCAACTCAAATTTATGAGTGATTTGGGTATCTTTTTGGTCGCTTTCAGATTGGGTAAGTCTCTTCCCTTTCGGGCTGCCCTGCGCTGTGAGTAAGGCTTTACGCCCCCATTCCAGTCTCACAACACTAATCAATTATTCCTTTTCCGCAGTTCTCCCTCTAGCAGCTACAAGAGAGCGGTTTTATCGTGCTTTCGCAAGTTTTGATTAGTGCCTTTACCTGCCACCTTTGGAACTTCCCTTGGTCGGTGGCTGATGCGCATCGCTCTGTCCAAAACATCTTGAGTCCAAACAGAGTGCAGGAATACTTGAAGTGCTTAAACGATATGGGCTATCATGAAAGGACTTACACAGGCCGTCAAACCGGTAAGTATTCCGATCAAAGCCGACCTTGCAGGGTCGGTTTTGTCACATCTGGGGATTGAGATTACAACCAAAGAGCTGGGATCTCAACGATCCTTTTCTAAGGTAATGAACGTCCTCAAGAAAAACGCCTCCCATTGGGAGGCGTTTTTCGTATCTGCCAGATGTAAAAAAGGTCGCCGGTTTGGGCAACCTTTTGCGTTCTATCGTTCAGTTCGCACAACGAGTGTTACGTTAAATTACTCATTACTTTCTTTTAAACCAAAGCAGTCCCACTCTATCAGCAATCGACTAA
>NZ_JAWOVT010000040.1:0-4070 GCF_033340055.1 Vibrio sp. 1580 | reverse complement strand
GGGATTGCTACGTTCACTCCAACCGCAGACTGGAATGGCTCAGAAACCCTAACCTTTACCGCCACCGATCCAAGCGGTGAAAGCGTTAGCCAAACGGTGAACTTCACAGTGGCGCCTGTGGCAGATATTGAATCTGACCGAGCGACGGTTGTGGAAGACACACCAACCATCATCAAGGTCTTAGGTAACGACACGTTCGAAGGCGACGACAAAGTGGTGTCGCTGGATACCAACAATGGACCAGCTAACGGCACGGTCTCGGTCAACCCGGATGGCAGCGTGACCTACACGCCGAATGACAACTACCACGGTACAGACAGCTTCACCTACATCGTTACGTCGGGTGGGGTATCAGAGTCCACCACGGTGAACGTCGATGTCACACCAGTCAACGATGCGCCAGTGGCAAACGATGACACGGCCATTACTGACGAAGACACGCCAGTGACAATTGATGTCTTGCCAAACGATACTGACATCGATGGTGATACGTTAAGCATTGATTCGGCGTCTGTGCCGAGTGACCAAGGTACAGTTGAAATTGTTGACGGCAAGTTGGTCTTCACACCGGCCGAGAACTTCCATGGTGATGCTGAAATCACTTACACCATCACCGATGGTGCACTGACTGACCAAGCGACGGTCAACGTCACCGTGAATGCGGTGAACGACACGCCCGTGGTTGAAAGCAACATTGCAGACCAAACCTTGGCGGAAGATTTTACGCCATACAGCATCGATCTGAATACGGCCTTCAGTGATGTGGATAACGCCGATGGTGAGTTAACGTTTAGCGTTTCTGGTAATAGCAACATTCAAGTGGCGATCGTCAATGGGATTGCTACGTTCACTCCAACCGCAGACTGGAATGGCTCAGAAACCCTAACCTTTACCGCCACCGATCCAAGCGGTGAAAGCGTTAGCCAAACGGTGAACTTCACAGTGGCGCCTGTGGCAGATATTGAATCTGACCGAGCGACGGTTGTGGAAGACACACCAACCATCATCAAGGTTTTAGGTAACGACACGTTCGAAGGCGGCGACAAAGTGGTGTCGCTCGATAGCAATAACGGTCCAGCTAACGGCACGGTCTCGGTCAACCCGGACGGCAGCGTCACTTACACGCCAAACGACAACTTCCACGGTACAGACAGCTTCACGTACATCGTTACCTCCGGTGGGGTATCGGAATTCACCACGGTGAACGTCGATGTGACGCCAGTGAATGACGCGCCAGTGGCAAAAGATGATACCGCTGTCACTGACGAAGACACGCCAGTGACGATTGATGTCCTACCAAACGATACTGACATCGATGGTGATACGTTAAGCATTGATTCGGCGTCTGTGCCGAGTGACCAAGGTACAGTTGAAATTGTTGACGGCAAGTTGGTCTTCACACCGGCCGAGAACTTCCATGGTGATGCTGAAATCACTTACACCATCACCGATGGTGCACTGACTGACCAAGCGACGGTCAACGTCACCGTGAATGCGGTGAACGACACGCCCGTGGTTGAGAGCAACATTGCAGACCAAACCTTGGCAGAAGACTTTACGCCATACACCATCGATCTGAATACGGCCTTCAGCGATGTGGATAACGTGGATGGCGAGCTGAGCTTCAGCGTTTCTGGCAACAACAACGTGTTGGTGTCGATTGAAAATGGCATTGCGACCATTAGCCCAACTGCGGACTGGAACGGCTCTGAAGCGTTGACCTTTACTGCCACCGATCCAAGCGGCGAAAGCGTCAGCCAAACGGTGAACTTCACGGTAGCGCCTGTGGCGGACATCGTGGCAGACAACGCGACGGTTGTGGAAGATACGCCAACCATCATTAAGGTCTTAGGTAACGATACGTTTGAAGGCGACGACAAAGTGGTGTCGCTGGATACCAACAATGGACCAGCCAACGGCACGGTCTCAGTCAACCCGGATGGCAGCGTGACCTACACGCCGAACGATAACTACCATGGTACAGACAGCTTCACGTACATCGTCACGTCGGGTGGGGTCAGTGAGTCCACCACGGTGAACGTCGATGTCACACCAGTGAATGATGCGCCAGTGGCGACCAATGACACGGCGATTACTGATGAAGATACGCCAGTGACGATTGATGTCCTGCCAAACGATACTGACATCGATGGCGATACGCTGTCTATCCAATCGGCGTCTGTGCCGAGTGACCAAGGTACAGTTGAGATCGTTGATGGAAAACTGGTCTTCACACCGGCTGAGAACTTCCATGGTGACGCTGAAATCACTTACACCGTGACCGATGTGACCGATGGTGCGCTGACTGACCAAGCGACGGTCAACGTCACCGTAAATGCGGTGAACGACGCGCCTGTGGTTGAAAGTAGCATTGCAGACCAAACCTTGGCAGAAGACTTTACGCCATACAGCATCGATCTGAATACGGCCTTCAGTGATGTGGATAACGTGGATGGCGAGTTAACGTTTAGCGTCTCTGGTAATAGCAACATTCAAGTGGCGATCGTCAATGGTATTGCTACGTTCACTCCAACCGCAGACTGGAACGGCTCAGAAGCGTTGACGTTTACGGCCACCGATCCAAGCGGCGAAAGCGTTAGCCAAACGGTGAACTTTACGGTTACCCCTGTAGCGGACATCGTGGCAGACAACGCGACAGTTGTGGAAGACACGCCAACCATCATTAAGGTCTTAGGTAACGATACTTTTGAAGGCGACGACAAAGTGGTGTCGCTGGATACCAACAATGGACCAGCCAACGGCACGGTCTCAGTCAACCCGGACGGCAGCGTCACTTACACGCCAAACGACAACTACCACGGTACAGACAGCTTTACCTACATCGTCACCTCCGGTGGGGTATCGGAGTCCACCACGGTGAACGTCGATGTCACACCAGTGAACGATGCGCCAGTGGCAAAAGATGACGCGGCAACAACACAAGAAGATACCGCTGTCACGATTGATGTCCTACCAAACGACACCGACATCGATGGTGATACGCTGTCTATCCAATCGGCGTCCGTACCTGAAACACAAGGCACAGTCGAGATTGTTGACGGCAAATTGGTCTTCACACCAGCTGAGAACTTCAATGGTGAGGCCGAAATCACTTACACCGTGACCGATGGTGCACTGACTGACCAAGCAACGGTCAACGTCACCGTGAATGCGGTGAACGACACGCCTGTGGTTGAAAGCAACATTGCAGACCAAACCTTGGCGGAAGATTTTACGCCATACAGCATCAATCTGAATACCGCTTTCAGCGATGTGGATAACGTGGATGGCGAGTTAACGTTTAGCATCTCTGGCAACAGCAACATTCAAGTGGCGATCGTCAATGGGATTGCTACGTTCACTCCAACGGCAGACTGGAACGGCTCAGAAGCGCTGACGTTTACGGCTACCGATCCAAGCGGCGAGAGCGTTAGCCAAACGGTGAACTTCACAGTAGCGCCAGTGGCGGATATCGTGGCAGATAAAGCGACGGTTGTGGAAGATACGCCAACCATCATTAAGGTCTTAGATAACGACACGTTCGAAGGCGACGACAAAGTGGTGTCGCTGGATACCAACAACGGTCCAGCTAACGGCACGGTCTCGGTCAACCCGGATGGCAGCGTCACTTACACGCCAAACGACAACTTCCACGGCACAGACAGCTTCACCTACATCGTTACGTCAGGTGGGGTGTCAGAGTCCACCACGGTGAACGTCGATGTGACGCCAGTCAATGACGCGCCAGTGGCGACCAATGACAATGCCGTTACTGACGAAGACACGCCAGTGACGATTGATGTCCTGCCAAACGACACCGATATTGATGGCGATAAGTTGTCTATCCAATCGGCGTCTGTACCTGAAGCGCAAGGCACAGTTGAGATTGTTGATGGAAAATTGGTCTTTACACCGGCCGAGAACTTCAATGGTGACGCCGAAATCACTTACACCATCACTGATGGTTCGCTGACTGACCAAGCGAAAGTAGCTGTTACCGTTAACCCAGTAAACGATGCGCCAACGATCAAGGTCGATGCTGTAGAAAGTATCACTGAAGATGCAGTGAA
>NZ_JAWOVT010000039.1:0-4416 GCF_033340055.1 Vibrio sp. 1580 | reverse complement strand
TTCTTTTAGTTGTTGATTTCATAACACTCTCCAATTTTGGGGGTGGAAAGTGTCAACCTTATTTAGGACGGCACAGTCATTCTGCGAAAAGCCACCGTATATCGGTGGCTTTTTTATTGCTTTCTCCCGATAGAAGTATCAGAATGAAGGAAATGTTATCGGGAGGTTAACATGCAACAAGGAATGTTGTCGTCATTACTCCTGAGCTTGTCACTTATCACTCTACCTGCGACATTATCTGCCAAGGAAATGCATGAGTCTGTAGTAGAACAGTGGCTTCAGGATACTCAAATACAGACTAAAGTCTCTGAACTGCTTGATTACGCTGTCAGAGATGAAGTCGACTCGCTTAAATTTGCCCTTGATAGACTTGCTTTGCCTCAACAAGAGGTGGTGCGCTTTCAATTATTGGAAAAGCTTGAAAAGCAAGATGTGATTCTCACGCCTCGAATGGCTCTGTTTGTTGAGTCCCAGATCCGTATGACCCCGACTTATCAAGTGTTAGAGCGAGGTGATGGGTATGAATTTAGTGTACCCGCTTTTAACTTTCCCGTTATTGCGAGTCGCTTGATTAAGCGTTGGAAACAAGACCAAAGTACCTTGGACTTTGTCTTACAAGCTGAACGAAGAGAGCTTAACTTAAAGCAATGGCTTACAGGGCCATCTCAACAAGCTCAAGCGCGTGAAGCGCTTTTGATTCGAGAGTTAGACGGCTTATCACCCAATGCGCTTGCTGCATTAGCGGCCCAGTTAACCAAAGCAAATGTGACCAGTTGGTTACCATCGACGGCCGTGATAGTCAGGTTGGCACAAGTTAGTCAGGATGAGGAAGTGTACAACTTACTCTGGCGGATGAAAGCTGATTACAACAGCCAGTCCGAACTTGAGCGTTTAGCTGCGGTTGGAGACGTTTTTTCCATTCAGCAATTGATGAATGCCACAGTTAACCCATCACTCAAGCCAGAAGCTATTAGTCTACTTACAAAATCTAACCCTCTATCTCCGCAAGTAAAGCAGTTTCTAGTTAGAAAAATGGCGTTATCAGAAGAAGCAACCATGGTTGCTCGAGAGCTTGCTCAACAAGGGCATCAAACCTGGTTGGAAGAGTTAGTATCTTCGAACCATCAGATAAAGACTCGGCAGATTGAACAAGTATTAAAGTAATCTGGCTCACATACCCACACAAAATAGGAGGATCTTAGCGTCCTCCTATTTGTTATACTGCGGACAGTTTAATCAGCCAGCATGAAGGCCTATGAGTTTTAAGGATTTACGCGAATTTATCGACCACCTAGAACAGAAAGGTCGACTTAAACGCATCACTCACCCTGTCGATCCCGCTTATGAAATGACAGAAATCAGCGACCGCACCTTGCGTGCTGGTGGACCTGCGCTGTTGTTTGAGAACCCAATCGGCTACGACGTACCTGTTTTGACGAACCTGTTTGGTACACCAGAGCGTGTCGCAATCGGTATGGGACGTGAAGATGTTAAAGAATTAAGAGAAGTCGGTAAGCTGCTGGCTTATTTAAAAGAACCTGAGCCACCAAAAGGCTTCAAAGACGCTTTAGAAAAACTGCCTGTGTTCAAACAAGTATTGAACATGCCGGCTAAGCGTTTACGTAAAGCACCATGCCAAGACATTGTTTGGCAAGGTGATGAAGTCGACTTGGATAAAATTCCGGTAATGAGCTGCTGGGCAGAAGATGTAGCGCCGCTGCTTACTTGGGGCTTAACCGTAACCAAAGGTCCAAATAAGAAACGTCAGAACCTAGGCATTTACCGTCAGCAGAAAATTGCCAAGAACAAAATCATCATGCGTTGGTTAGCCCATCGTGGTGGTGCGCTTGATCTGCGCGATTGGATGGAAACCAACCCAGGTAAACCTTTCCCAGTTTCGGTCGCGTTTGGTGCAGACCCAGCAACCATTCTTGGCGCAGTAACACCAGTGCCAGATACGCTATCGGAATACGCATTTGCAGGTTTGCTACGTGGAAGCAAAACGGAAGTCGTGAAGTCAGTCAGCAACGATTTGGAAGTGCCAGCGAGCGCGGAAATCGTGATGGAAGGTTATATCGACCCGAACGAGTTTGCTGATGAGGGTCCTTACGGTGACCATACTGGCTACTATAACGAAAAAGAAAAGCACCACGTATTTACTATTACGCACATTACTATGCGTAAAGACCCTATTTATCACAGCACCTACACAGGTCGTCCGCCAGATGAACCAGCTGTATTGGGTGTGGCATTAAACGAAGTGTTTGTGCCGATTCTGCAAAAGCAATTCCCAGAGATTGAAGACTTCTATCTACCGCCAGAAGGTTGTTCGTACCGAATGGCCGTCGTCACCATGAAGAAGCAGTACCCAGGACATGCCAAGCGCGTAATGATGGGCGTGTGGTCTTTCTTACGTCAATTCATGTATACCAAGTTTGTTATTGTGTGCGATGAATCGGTAAACGCACGAGATTGGAATGATGTCGTGAAAGCCATGTCAGAGCATATGGATCCTGTACGTGATACCTTGATGATAGATAACACGCCAATCGACTCGCTCGACTTTGCTTCACCAGTGGTTGGGCTTGGCTCCAAAATGGGCTTGGATGCGACCATTAAATGGGATGCCGAGCTGGCGACGCGAACCGAGGTCACTGAGCGAGACAGCAAAGCGATTACCGAAGCAGAACTAAATGAGTTGAAACAGCAACGCCCTGAGATTGTTGACGTCTATCTTCCAGTTACAGCAAACGACCAATTTGCTGTCGTGACTATGAAGAAAGACCAAGCTGGTCAATCCCAAGAATTGATGGAACATCTATGGGGCTTCTTTGCTCAGTACACGGATAACAAATTCATCATTTTGTGCGACGATGACGTTAATGCACGAGATTGGAATGACATCATTTGGGCGGTGACAACTCGAATGGACCCAGATAGAGACACGATTCAAGTGCTTGGTAAGACTGAGAGTTCATCCAAATTAGGACTGGATGCGACCAACAAGTTCGAATCTGAAGTCACGCGCGAGTGGGGTACGCCTATCAAAAAAGATCCTAAACTTGTGGCTAAAGTCGATGAGATTTGGGACCAGTTAGGTATTCTATGAGTCATCAAGTCCACCTTCTACCAATGGACGTTACATTCCAAGTAAAAGAAGGGGAGACGGTGTTAGAAGCTGCGCTCAACAACAATATTCGCTTCCCACACCGTTGCCAAGTTGGCGCTTGCGCCATGTGCATGTGTAAAAAGCTAACGGGCGAGGTGAGCTATCACCTCGAACCGATGCTAACCGAAAAAGAGCAACAGCAAGGTTGGATATTCCCTTGCCAAGCCTATACAGAAAGTAATTTAGTGCTTACTTTTGACGAGTAAGCGAGAGGAACACCATGACCATCCAATGTAAAGTAAAGTCTATTCAGCCGTTAGCTTGTAATACTTACCAAATCCTTCTTCATCCAGAATCACCAGTGCCTTTTAAAGCGGGTCAGTACCTAATGGTGGTGATGGGTGAAAAAGACAAACGTCCTTTCTCTATCGCAAGCAGCCCTTGTCGTCATGAAGGTGAACTTGAACTGCACATCGGTGCGGCGGAACACAACGCTTATGCACAAGAAGTTGTCGAAGCAATGCAAGCGGCGCTTGAAACTGATGGTCAGATTGAAATTGATGCGCCACATGGCGATGCTTGGGTTCAAGAAGAAAGCGAACGCCCATTATTATTAATTGCTGGTGGTACAGGCTTCAGTTACGTTCGCTCGATTCTGGATCACTGCGTAGCGCAGAATAAAACCAATCCTATCTATTTATATTGGGGGGCGCGCGATAACTGCCAGCTTTATGCTAAAGACGAACTGGTCGAGATCGCCGATAAGTTTGCTAACGTTCACTTTGTGCCAGTAGTAGAAGAAGCACCTGCAGACTGGCAAGGTAAAGTTGGTAACGTGCTACAAGCAGTAGCCGAAGATTTCGAAAGCTTAGAAAACTACGATATCTATATTGCAGGTCGTTTTGAAATGGCTGGCGCAGCACGTGAACAGTTCACTCAGAACAAGAAAGCGAAGAGCGAACGTATGTTCGCAGACGCGTACGCATTCATTTAAATACGGCTTTTGATACAGAAAAAGAGGGTTTTTTACCCTCTTTTGTGCTTTTTTGATGAAATAGTCACCGAACAGTCAGTTTTTTCCATTTTTTTTCAAAAAAGGGTTGCGAACGGATCTGAGTTCCCTATAATGCGCATCCACCGACACGGCAGACGCGATAAGGCTTCAGCAGGGTCGGAGAGGTGAAAGCTTCTACGAAAAATAAAATTGAAAAAGTGTTTGACACTGTCAATTAAATCGCTAGAATGCACCTCCGCTTTGAGAGAAAAACTTCTCGCAAAGCAAGCTCTTTAACAATATAGACCTATCA
>NZ_JAWOVT010000038.1:0-4630 GCF_033340055.1 Vibrio sp. 1580 | reverse complement strand
GTGGTGGTTGGTGTTAAAATGCATATATAACGCTATGGTTCTCTATTCACTAATTTTATGTAAGTGAAATTTATTAAATTGAACTATAGGTGACGGTTTGTATACAATCTTGTTGTTTTTATCATAATTTTGATAAGAAAACTCATCGATATCAACGTCATAGTCTATAAGCTCTTCTAAGTTATTAATAACACCCTGAATGTTGTTTTTCCAACCACTGGTAATAATTTTAATAATTTTCTCATGAGATTCGTCCGTAGGATTTATCTTTTTGTAATGCCCATCTAAACAAAGCTCGATATTGTTTAAAGCTTGAACATATGATTTGATAAACTCATTTCTGTTCGAAAAGTTAACAATTACCCTTCCAGATTCATCTGTAGTCAGAACTACATTTTCCTTAGCATTAACATCAGATATTTTCTTTCTATCTGATGCACCTAATGCGAAAGATGTAAAGTTATTTTTAATACCGTTTTTTTTATTCCAATATGCAGGTTGAAGTAATTTTTCTCCATGAAGACCTTCAACTTCACCAACAAATCCGAACGTTCGTTCACCATCTGAAATCATTATCAGTAAATCCGAGTAGCGAAACTTAGTGGCAATCTGATCGACAGGAGAAATAAAAATTAAATCATTATGTTCTTTATCTGCTTCAAACTCTACAGTTGAATTGGGGACAAACACTGTTACTTTGGGATTATCATATTCTGATATCTCCGCATAAAGAGTAGAATCATCACCAAGTTTAAACACATTTATTAATTTATATTCGAAGCCATGAATCCCAAATCTAGCCAGCAGCTCATCTATTAGTTTAGCTCTAATGCCCTTTCCATCATTAGAGCGTAAAAAATCCATCATTAGATACTCAAAAGCATGGTTTCTAACGCTCGCCTTCATACTGTTAAAAAAATTTGATGGGTATTCTAGCTCTCCTCTATATGACTGAAGCGATGAGCCTTTTAGAGCATAGGTTAGATTTTTTTGGTATAGAATCGTTTTAAGTATTGCACAATAAAACATAGCCCAATATGAAGTACTGTCATTTAAGATTTTAGGAGTTACAAGTACTGTTTTTGACATACAACAACTCTTCTTTTTGCGCATTTTGAAAAGGCTTATCTAACAAGAACAGTGTAGACAAGCTTACTTTCAATCAAGGCTAGGAAAAGGTTCTTCCGAACCATATATAAGATTAAACACATATTAACACTATGATACTGATAATCGTGGAGTTAATTATGATTAAGCTAACCAATCTTCAACAAATCACAACCCTACCAATCACCACTGCCCTGCAAGACCAAGTCAAAGCCATACTCACCGAACCATTCCACGATGAAGCAGAGACCCAACAAGCATGGGATGAGCTGCAATGTGAACTCTGGTTCCTCACATCGAAATCCGAACTCTCTACCGTCGTCGACGATATCGAAATGCTAAAACGAGTACTGAGTTACACCGAATTCGAAGACGATCTGGACTACGAAGCAGTGCTTACCCTGAGCATTGTCGAGGACTCTGGTAAGGGTATTTACCTACTGCTACCTAAGACACTCCTCACCGAATTACGCCAATACTTCTCCATCGAGAATGACTAAGGAGGCTGTGATGCAATCCCGAAAATTCAAATTCAATAAGCGCCAACTCGACTCACTACCACCGACGCCGACGACGAGCAAAAGTAAAGAAACGGAATATACAGACGAGTTATGTTCTGGGCTTAAGATGATCGTCAACCGTCAAGGGAGGAAGCGTTTCTTGTTCAGGTACACCTATTTTTCGGTCAAAAAATCCATACAACTAGGCGAGTATCCAGCATTAGATATAAACACTGCTCGTCAGATTGCCAATGACCATAAACGGGAAATTGCTCTCGGTAATGATCCCAAGGCAATTCGTGATGAGAAGCGCAACGTTCTTACGTTCCAAGAGTTCTCAGAGCTACATTATTTACCCTACGCAATGATGAACAAGCTCACCGCTAAAAGTGATGCGGGTAGTCTCAGGCTCCACTTCTATCCGAAATGGGGCAAGAAACCTCTCACTGATATCGGTCAGCAGGACATTCAGAAATTGTTGGATGGCTTACTAGAAGGTAGGAAGCCTGCAACGGTTAACCGTCTACGTTCCTTAGTCCTTCGTATGTTCCGGTTAGCAATGGAATGGGGTTACGTAGATTCTAATCCCGGTCAGTACATACGGAAGCTTAAGGAAAATAACGTAAGACAGCGGTTCCTGTCACGTTCAGAAGTTTCTGCCTTCATCAAGGCATGTAACGAAGAACCGAATCGCACCCAAGCCAATGCATTGAAATTTGCGCTACTAACAGGGATGCGAATCGGGGAAATCACCAGTTCGAAATGGGAGTGCCTTAACGTCGACGACGACGGCAACTGGAGCTTATTTCTACCACACACTAAGTCGGGGCTGTCGAGAACGGTCCTGCTCAACCATTTAGCTAAGGAAGTCATCCATGATCAACGACGATTTCAACAACCGAAGAACCCCTATATCTTTGCCGGAGATGCACCCGGTAGACCTATCGCTCATCCGAAGAAGGCATTTGCTCGAATCAAGAAAGCTGCTGGTATAACCGATAATTTTCGTATTCATGACCTCAGGCATAGCTTTGCCTCGATCCTGATCAACAGCGGTAATGCCACGCTTTATGATGTTCAGCATTTGTTAGGGCATCAGAGCCCCCAAACTTCGACTCGTTATGCACATTTGGCTAGCTCAAGGCTGCGGGCGGTAAGTGCGAATGTGGCAGAGTTGGTTGGAGAAGCCAGCCGGTAATATAAAGACAGTAAGTATTTTGCTTACTGTCTTTATTCGACTAAATATGATCTTAAAACATCTGCTGCTGACCAGATTCAAGACTATTTCTTTGTTCTGGTTTATATACTGTCAAAATAGGGTGGCCAAGCAGATTAAAATTCTTAACATTTAACGGCGGAACAACCCAAAAGCGTTCTGCATTATTAAACTTAACTTGCTCTCTCAACTCCATTAGTAGACGCCCTAGTACATTAGCACCGGTGCATAACAAGTTATCTTCTGGTATCGCCCCCCAAAAACCATCCTTAGATGACAGCTCTACTATCGGCATGTCTCCAGTAGCCAGTAATTCCCCGGAAAAATGTTCCCAGTTTTGTGCCAGCTTAACTCTTAAGCACCACTTCATTATCAAGACGCGATGTTTATGCCAATCTTCACGTGTAGCACTTTCGTGGGCCCTCGCAACCCTTTTCGCTTCCATAGGATTGCCGTTAGTTATGATAGCGTACTGGATGTCTGGGTTACTCGGAAATCGACAAGCTTGATAGAGCACTTCCGAACTTTGAATTGCAATCCCATTCACATTCAATGGGAAACCTGCAGCCATGTTCGACAAACTTCCCCATTTTTCTTTAGTTTTTCGAAAGGCCGCTACATTTCTGATATCGTACTGTCGGAGAAAATCACCTTGCATAAGTTAGTTATAAGTATCTCTTTGTAATAGTGGATACCATCTGGATAGAGGACTATAAGATGGTGCATTTGGATCTCCCCACCAAAATACCAACGGACAATTGTTTGGGCAATTCCTATAAGTGAAAACTGTCGAACCGAACCCCAACCCATCAAAAGTATCAAAGCCTAGAGGCTTAAGATAGGGAGAAGGAGCTACTGAATAGCTAATAATTTGTAACCCATATTTTAGTAAAATATTTTCATACAGCTCTCTCCTAGATGAAGAGAATGTACGGTTTGGATTATTTGATGGTTGTCTGAAACTGAACGGACGATCCTGGCTAGCTAAATAACTAACAACCTCAGGAATTTGAGTAGCACTAACCATAGGCCAGAACACTTCTGAATCATCTTTTAAAAAGAAGCGATTTTCTTTGGTAAAAGATGTGTCATACTTAACAAATTGTAATTGAATACTTTTATTAGAATTTTTAATGAGTTCATTTAGCTTCCTCTGTACATAATGTTGCCCGTAATTGAAATAACCAATAGTTGCTACTAACAGTGTACATACTTGAGGTGCTGAGTTAGCGATCCATGCTCTTAGGTCTTGGAGAATACGCCCACCAGAAAAGATAAAATCATCGAGGTATATAAATATATTGGCTTGTAAGTCGTTTATACGGGTATGTAATGAATGTTTGTAGAGCATGCTATGGGTCAACTTATTAACCATCGTTGTTTGACTATTCCCACCTTGTTGAATGCTCAAAAGAGATATATCAGACCAACTGAACTGCTTAACATTTACCAAATATGGGTAGAGAGAATCTATGAACAAGTCAAATATGGATTCACTTATATAGTTACCTCTAAGTAGTCGTTTAGTCTCTTCCAATACAAGAAATTTTTCATGAGGTTGGAATTGATTTACCCAGCGGGATACATGGTGCGTATCATAAGTTGTACTAATAGTACCTGAGCGGTATTGACCTATAATATTTGCAATATCCTGAATCAGGGATTGTTCAGTGACAGGACTAGGTTGTTGAATTGTCATTTTTTTTTGAACTGGCCTCACAAATGCTTATTTAGATTTTATGCCTTTAGTGGCACATAGCCAAGTGTTTGAGTCTATTTATAAGCACCAAACACTCATCACAACTAT
>NZ_JAWOVT010000037.1:0-4663 GCF_033340055.1 Vibrio sp. 1580 | reverse complement strand
GTGGGTGATGGCGGGGGATTATTGGTATGTGAGATAGGATCCATAACCTAAGGAGTAAACAAGATAAAATAGATTTAATTATTATCAATAAATACATAATTATTAATAAATTAACTTATGCAAAGTATCAATATATATGTCGGTGAAAATAGCTCAGGAAAGAGTATGAGACTTGGTGATATTGCCCGAGATAATATTAAGTCAGGTCGCACTGTTATCGCTATAGCTACATCTTTTAATGATAAATACCCTAAAAGAAAACCTAATGCTCCATATTTTTATATGGGACCTAGGTTAGGGCAGTCAATGGCTAAGAAAGCAATAAAATCATCTATTTCAAAACTAAACGAAAAAGATGGATTGTTGCAGTTGAATACACTTTTCAGCATTCTAGAGTACACTAAAATTGAGCCTCAGATTGGATTAATTATAAAAGGGTTTAATAATTACTTTGATGATGATTTAGAAGAAATACAATTTATAAATAATGCTGATAAGGAACTTGCATTATACTTGTGCTATAAAATAAGAAGTCATTATGATAAATATAATGATTTTATCCATTGGATTAGTAGTTATAGTAGATTCAATGAGGGGCTTAGCGGCGAATTCCTTTCCGATATCATAAAGCATGAAAAATTATTAAGAAAGTACAAATTGATAAGAGGTGTAGAGTTATATGTCAAAAAAGACGATTTATCACTTCCTATAAACAAGTTAAGCTCAGGCCAGTTGTCACTTATATCTACCACATTTTTTATTGCATCTTATTTGAGGAATGGAGCAGTTATATTAATTGATGAGCCAGAAAATAGTTTGCACCCATCTTGGCAAAGACAATATATAAGTAACTTAAAAGATTTATTTCCATACTATGAATGTGAATATCATATAGCGACTCACTCTCCAATGATTATCTCTGGGGCTATTGACGAAAAAGGTGTGAAAGTGCATCGACATAATGGTACTTATTTTGAAGAAATAGAAATAAATACTAAAAACATTGAAGATGCATATATTGATCAGTTTGGAATTGTAACGCCAGAGAACAACTCTCTTTCAGAGCGCTGTATTGACATTATAAATAGTGTCAATGATGGTGAGTTGTCAAAATATAAAGCGATATCAATATTAAACAAATATAAATCAGCATCTTTCGAGTCTTTGCAGGAAGAGTTTATTAATGGCGTAATTGATATTGTAAATGATTTAGGGGGGGGGTAATGCCAAAAATTAAGTTTACCAAAGATCAAATATCATATATGAAAATGGCTAATTCTATGGGACACTCGGGTTGGAGTTTAAACAAACTCAAACCTATAAAAGCAAAAATAAAGAAACAAAAAAGAGAAGATTTAGAAGATACTTGTTGCTATTGCCAAAGAGATACTAATGGTGAGTTTAATATGGTTCTAGATATAGAGCATATTATTCCAAAAAGTACACGGCTAAGGCATATGTTCACAATGAAAAATTTAACGATTTCATGCAAACGTTGTAATATGAAAATCAAAAATACTGATACTAGTTTTTTATCTGTGCCTATCGAAAACTTACCTAGACGTGTATTTAAAAGTAAGTATTACAAATTCATACATCCTAATATAGATGACATTGAGTCGCATATAGAAAGAAACGTCATACAAAAAGGAAAGATAAGAATTGTTAAGTATCTTATTCAAAATAATAGCGAGAAAGGTTGGTTTACATACAGGTATTTCAAGTTAAAGGATTTTGAAATAGACGCAGCCAATCAGTCTCAGGGTAGAAGAAAGAGAAAAATAAAAAACAAAAAAGCGGCTGAAGCATTCGCCGCTCTTTTAAAGTAACAACAAATTGGGAGTGCTAAAATGCATCTATTTAGGAGCTAGAAACACCTCCCACCAACTCAGCCACATTAGCACTGACCTCCCTCAGCCTTGAACTAGCCAAATGAGCATATCTGGTGCTGGTCTGTGGCGACTGATGCCCCAACAAATGCTGAACATCATAGAGTGTGGCATTTCCGCTGTTTATGAGGATCGATGCGAAGCTATGCCTTAAATCATGAATTCGGAAGTTGTCTGTAATACCAGCAGCTTTCTTGATCCGAGCAAATGCCTTCTTCGGATGAGCGATAGGTCTACCGGGTGCATCTCCGGCAAAGATATAGGGGTTCTTCGGCTGTTGAAATCGTCGTTGATCATGAATGACTTCCTTAGCTAGATGGTTGAGCAGGACCGTTCTCGACAGTCCCGACTTTGTGTGGGGTAGAAATAGGCTCCAGTTGCCGTCGTCGTCGACGGTAAGACACTCCCATTTCGAACTGGTAATTTCCCCGATTCGCATCCCAGTAAGCAGAGCGAATTTCAATGCGTTAGATTGGGTGCGATTCGGTTCCTCGTTACATGCCTTGATAAAACTGGAAACCTCGGCACGCGATAGGAATCGCTGTCTTACATTGTTTTCCTTCAACTTCCTGATGTACTGACCGGGATTAGAATCAACATAGCCCCATTCCATTGCCAGTCTGAACATGCGAAGAATTAAGGAGCGTAGACG
This sequence comes from Vibrio sp. 1580, assembly GCF_033340055.1. Taxonomy (NCBI): domain Bacteria; kingdom Pseudomonadati; phylum Pseudomonadota; class Gammaproteobacteria; order Vibrionales; family Vibrionaceae; genus Vibrio; species Vibrio sp. 1580. The sequence continues at coordinate 2,122 of NZ_JAWOVT010000037.1, read as the reverse complement.
GTTCACCGTTGCAGGTTTTCTACCCTCTAGTAATCCGTCCAACAATTTCTGAATGTCCTGCTGACCGATATCAGTAAGCGGTTTCTTTCCCCACTTCGGATAGAAATGGAGCTTTAGACTACCTGCATCACTTTTGGCGGTGAGCTTGTTCATCATTGCGTATGGTAAGTAATGCAGCTCTGAGAATTCTTGAAACGTGAGTACGTTGCGCTTCTCATCACGGATAGCCTTGGGGTCATTACCTAGCGCAATTTCCCGTTTATGGTCATTGGCAATCTGGCGAGCAGTGTTGATGTCTAGCGCTGGATATTCACCTAGCTGGATAGATTTCTTGGTTCCGTGGAGGGTATATCTGAACAAGAAACGCTTCCTGCCTTGACGGTTAATTATCAGCTTGAGTCCGCTACACAACTCATCTGTATATTCCGTTTCCTTACTTTTGCTCGACGGCGGCGTCGGAGGTAGTGAGTCGAGTAGGCGTTTATTGAATTTGAATTTTCGGGATTGCATCACTGCCTCCTTAGTCATTCTCGATGGAGAAGTATTGGCGTAATTCGGTGAGTAGTGTCTTAGGCATCAGCATGTAGATACCTTTGCCAGAGTCCTCGACAATGCTTAGTGTCAGCACTGCTCCGTCATCTAGTTCGTCTTCGAATTCGGTATAGGTCAGTGCTCGTTTTAGCAGTTCGATATCGTCGTCGACGGCGGCAGCGGCAGAGAGTTCGGATTTTGATGTGAGAAACCAGAGTTCACATTGCAGTTCATCCCATGCTTGTTGGGTTTCTACATCATCGTGAAAGGGCTCGGTGAGTATGGATTTGATTTGTTCTTGTAGGGTGGTGGTGATAGGTAGGGTTGTGATTTGTTGAAGATTAGTTAGCTTGATCATAATTAACTCCATGATTATCAATGTCATAGAATTAATATATGTTTAACGGTTCTAACAATACGTTAATATTTGATGTTCTATCTAAGCGATAAAATTGCCATTGGCTGCTCAATCTCGTGGAGATAATCCTATTAATATGTCGACAATTCTCTTTTTTGAAACAAATATTTAAACACCTAATACTATTAACAAAAATATTATTACTTTTTTTTATATCCAATAAATTCAACATCTTGGACTAAATTGAAAAATAGAATCAATAAATAATAATGTTGATGACAATATTGTTAATTTTTCAAATATATCCAGCTAAGGAAATAATTATGGTTATGCATAAGATAATACCACTCGCTTGTCTTTATGTTTTAACAGTACCTAATGTAAATGCTGACACCAACGCCCAAGTAGAAATAGAGAACATAAACCAAAAATATGCAGCTGAGTGGGAGGGAATAAGAGAAGAGGGAGATAAATTGAAAGATGAGGCTCCTGACGGTCCCGAAACGGCTTTTAAGATCGATTTTGACTGTGATATGAAGCCAAATGAAATTTCACTCGACATACCAGAAGTTACGATGAAAACAAGAAACCTTTCTCTTCATGTACCTCAAGTTACAATGAAAACAAATAGGATTTCTTGGGATGAGCCACATACATATACAGGTACTACTGTATGTGGTTATTACCCTGAATTTCGCGGTCTTGAAGTCAGAATGAGTGAGATTAAATGCGATATACCTCAAGTCACAATGGTTAGAAAAGAAGCAAAAATAGACATCCCAGAGTTTAAATGGGACAGAACAGAGTTTAAAATGGACATCCCTGAATTTAAGATGGTAACTCAAAGATGGAAATTTGATTTACCAGATTGCAAAATTAAAGATGTTGAGGCAGAGACTAAAAAAATCAAGAAGAAGTCAAAGGATCTCGAAGAACGTTCGACTACCATTGCCAACAGACAAAAGGCAGAGATCAATCAGGTTGTAATAGCAGATCTCACTAGAAAAAGAAACGAACTTGATGAAACGTTTAGAAGCAATATTACTAATATTTCAGAAGTAATTGATACTGTAAAAAGCTATGGTATGGATCCAACAAAAGTGCCACAGGAAGACGGTAATCAAATAAATCTAGTAGAGACTATGACGGAACTAGAAAATAAAAGAAAAATTGAAGTAGGTAAACTAGACGACCTAATTAACAATTTAATTTCATAGAGCTCATCCCAACTAA
>NZ_JAWOVT010000036.1:0-5751 GCF_033340055.1 Vibrio sp. 1580 | reverse complement strand
TCTCTTCCCGACTCGCTGTGTGACTTTCGTCTCACTCCGTGTCGGTGGATGCGCAGTATAGGGGGTTGAGAAATTAGTACAAGTGTTTTTTGCAAATAAAAAACCAACCGGTCACAAATTAGCCAAAAGTGCGATATTTGCATATTTCTTCGTCACATTTGAGACATATCACAGCAATTGGTTGGAAAAACACCAACCATATACGTAAGATTCATGTGTCTATTCTGTTAATGGGCAATCGATCTCTTTATCACTATGTGTAGTAATTAAAATGACGTCTAAAAAAAATCTGATTTTATGTGTTGGGCTGGCCATCGTTGGGGGAATCATCTTCTCTCAATTCATCATCCCACCAGCCTTGAGCTTCCTCATTGGTGTTATCGCTACTGCTTTTCTTTTTTCATTTTCTAGCAAAACACCTGTTCTTCAATCTTCGGACCCTGATCCTTCAACTAAAACGCTGTATGTCGGCAACCTTCCTTATAAGGCCAATGAGAGTCATGTTCGCGATTTGTTTGCTGAATATGGACAGGTCTACGCGGTACGCTTAATGAAAGATAAGCGTACTGGAAAAAGAAGAGGGTTTGGTTTTGTAGTGATGGCTGCGGCAGATGCCAAGCCAGCTATCGCTAAACTTAATGAAAAGGAATATATGGAGAGAACGCTAAAAGTGAGAATTGCGAACGATCCTAAACATCCGGATGGTGGTAAACCTGAACAGGATTAAAACCTAGCTTCTTTAAACAAATGTTCAGTGCATCTTCCTGCCAAGGAGTTGCACTGGCATAAATCGACTTACTTCCCTCTTCTGTATCCTCAATTTCATCACTTAATAGCAATGCTTTTACTCGACGTGCAATCGCTGCGCCTGAATCAATTAAAGTAACGTCCCCACCCAAAGCTTGATGAATCTCCTCTTTGATTAAAGGGAAGTGAGTACAACCGAGCACCGCAACATCGACTTTATCGCGAAGGGGAAGCAGGATATTTGTCAGTTCGTCGAGAGAAACGCTGTTGCCTCGCAACTTCTCTTCGGCCATATCTACCAAGCGAGTTGATCCCACCAGCTCAACTGGTTTGCCTTGCGCAAAGTCCCGTATTAACTCGTGAGTATATTGGCGTGTTACTGTCGCCGGAGTGGCGATCAGCCCTACCCCTTTTGATGCTAAAAGCGATGCGGGTTTAATCGCAGGGACAACACCAACAACGGGAATCGATAAATTTTCGCGTAAGGAAGGAAGCACTATGGTGCTCGCCGTGTTGCAAGCAATGACGACAATGTCGACTTGGTGTTCTTCGACTAATGAAGAGACCAGTTGGTTAACTCGTGGAATGAGTACAGCCTGATCGAGTTCACCATAAGGGTAAGCCTGATTATCGAATAAGTATAAGTAGTCTAGCTGGGGCAATAGGCGATGTATCTCTTGGAATACAGAAAGGCCACCAACACCGGAGTCAAAAACTAGGACTTTTTTCTTACTTGCTACTCGCACGAGCCTTACCTAAAGAACAGAAACGTTGCGATCATACTGCGTAGATTTGTTTTGGCAATGCTTTAGCATGGTATCTTTGATGGCTGAATCTATCTCCAGATTCTACATCTCGCTTCGTCAACTCGATATGCCCTTGAAAAGACGGCGAAGACGTGACCAATGTGTGAAATTCACCATTTTCCCCACAGGGATCAATTTGACTTGGTAATGACTCTATTAGGGCTTTGTCATACCAGCGACCACACCATTCTGGAGGGAGAACTCTTCCGTCGATGGTGATTAACATAGTTTGAATACCACGCTCTATGATTTCCATCGCTAGTTTTTCGCTGCTCTCCCCTAATAGAGGAAAGACGCATTCCCAGCCAACAGGTTCAATGTAGCTGCGTCGGTAATCGGCAATGCCATTACAAAACATATCACCAAATGCGACAGCTTCTATGTTCAGACCACTACTTTGTAATGCATTAACGATGGTCGATTGATAAATATCGTTACTTGGAAAGATTTCAGGTAGCTCGATAGTAATGAGCGGAAGCGCAAGTAAGTCTGCTTGCATTTGTACGACTTCAAGCGGAGTTGCTTGGAAAGGGACTTCTTTCCCTACGTAAGTCGTGTACAAACCGACAACTTGATAATTTGGATTCTCGTTAAGGCGCTCAAGCGTTAATGTCGAATCTTTACCACTGGACCAACTGATCACCACTCGCTTGGGTTTCTTCATTCGATTTTCCACCACAAAATATTAAAAACCGCCCGAAGGCGGTTTGTGCTCATTCACGATTAGAATTCGTAGCCAACGTTGAGATAGTACGCTCGCTCTGCAGCGGGGTAACCTTTTGCCATCTCATACTCTTCATCAAGTAGATTATCGATACGAGCGCTAATAGAGGTCGACTCATTCGGATAGTAAGTCACTGCCGTATCAATCAACGAGTAAGAAGAAAGCGTAATATCTTGTGAAGGCCAAGTGCTGTAATCCACATCTGGACGCTTACCGACGTACTGATAGCTAACCGACCAATCCACTTTATCGAAGCTCACTAAAGCATTCCACTTATACACTTCTTTAGCGCGACGCTGCAACTGATGCCCTTTATCGTCTTCAGCATCTTTATAATCTGCACTCAACTGGTGCTGCACAATCCCTGTATCAAACTCAGCAACAAGCTCCACACCTTGGATATGTGTTTCACCATCGACATTCAAATATTTGTATGTGGTTGGATGGTAATCGATAAGATTCGTGATTTTATAGTCATAACCCGTGACGGACCAAAAAACGCCTTGGACATCACCGCTGAATGCTAGCTCCCAAGCATCTGACTCTTCCGGCTTCAGATCTTTCTCACCGTATGTTGGGTCATACTGTTGATATAGGTTTGGAGCCTTAAACGCAGTACCAAAAGAGGCTTTAACCCCAAACTCTGGTACAAACTGGTAACCAGCCGCTAAACTGTAAGTGAACTCACTACCGTATTCTTCGTTATCATCAAGGCGAGCACTGCCCTCGAGCATTGCTTTATCAATACTGGTGGTTGCCATACCAAACAGAGCGCCATTGGTACGATCAAACGTTTTATTCGCACTCTTGTCTTTATAAGACTCGTTGCGCCAATCAATACCACCAGCCAACGTCGTATTGTTGTTTAGCAAGTAACTGTTGGTCCACTGGACATTTTGCTGCTCAAGTTCATCTTCAGTACCTGAGTGTTTGCCTTTTGCTTGCTCATAGTTCCAAGACTTCTGTTTCTGTGCCGTTACTTGTAGTTCTGACATCACATTATCAGACTGATACTTACCGCCCAGAGTGACAGAAAGATCGTCTTTTTCTGCTTCGTAGTAACCGCGACTGCCGTAGCTGCTGTCATATTGATAAACATTTTCGTAAGCACGTAGGTTACCAAATGCAGACCACTGGTCATTGAAGTTATGCACGTAACCTAGCAGACCATTCTTTGTATCAAAGCCATGGCGATCACCGTCATTAACTCCCGGTACAGGACGAACGTTATAACCATCATCACTTTCACTACCAAGCGCGATATTTAGCTGGCCGCTCTCTGTGACTTTAATACCAGATGCCACACTCAATTCTTGATAATCTAAACTACCTAAACCCGCACTTAACTTCGTTCCTTCTTCGTCAGCACGCGCAATGGTGATGATATTGATCACGCCACCAATCGCTTCTGAGCCATAAAGTGACGCACGCGCACCACGTACGTACTCAATACGTTGAACGTAAGTAAGTGGGATTTGGTTAAAGTCCACAGCGCCCTTCGCTGCTCGTGCAAAACGTACGCCATCAACCAGTACTAAAACTTGGTCGGAACTGGTTCCACGAACAAATAAAGACGCTAACTGACCACGACCACCATTTTGTGAAACTTGAATCCCCGTAAGGCGACGCAATACATCTGGTAGGGTTTTCGCTTGAATGCGATCGATGTCTTGTCGAGTAACTACTTCGACATCTGCCAACGTACGGCTTTCGGCTTGCTCAAAACGGTTTGCAGTAACAACGATGGTTTCGTCAGTGGAGGTTTCTTGGGCCTGTAGATAAGAGACAGGTGAAAGCAGCGATGCCAAAGTTATCGCCAGTGCGGATTTTCTCATTGTATTGTCCTAAATCGCGTAATTCCTTCCGAGCCCTGTCATCATGACAGTCCAGTGCTGTGGCTCAGTTGTTGGCAGGTATTCGGACTCAAGAGCACGGGTGTACCGCCTACTTGCTCGACTTCCCACATAAACTAATGCAGTGTCTGATGAGCGTTCGTTCTCTTTTACCGCTGCGCGTCAGTTCTGGATTCACACCAGATTCCCATTTCAGCCATCTAGATTGCTAGATAGCACCAACTTGAGGCAAATATTATTCAGCTATTGATTATTTGTCCAGCCAATATTGCCCTTAAAAGTTGTAACGTTTTGATTGATTTTGCTTTCTACTCTGCCTGTACGCACTATCTTTAAATCAATTCCAGTACAAAACTGGACATCCTATTGAGATTGAATAAAATCTGCGCTCTTAAATTGAATGCACCATAAAAGGTAAGATCATGGCTACTCTTGATGTAAACCCACAACGCTACCAAGAACAACTGGCTGAAAAAGTCGAACGTCTCACGGATATGTTCGCGCCATACAACATGCCAGAACTGGAAGTGTTTGAATCACCAGAGCAGCACTACCGCATGCGTGCTGAGTTCCGTGTTTGGCATGAAGGCGAAGATCTTTACTACATCATGTTCAACCAAGAAACTCGTGAGAAGTACCGTGTTGACCAATTCCCTGCAGCAAGCCGTCTGATCAACGACCTGATGCCGCTATTGGTTGAAGCGATGAAAGACAACGACTCACTACGTCGTAAACTGTTCCAAGTGGATTTCCTATCGACGCTAAGTGGTGAGATTCTGGTTTCACTCCTTTACCATCGCCAACTTGATGAAGAGTGGATTGAAAACGCGAAAGCCCTTAAACAGCGTTTAAATGATGAAGGCTTCAATCTAAACATCATTGGTCGTGCTCGTAAGATGAAGATTGTCCTAGACCGCGACTACGTGATCGAGAAGCTCGATGTAAATGGTCAAAGCTACATCTACCAACAAGTAGAGAACAGCTTCACTCAGCCGAACGGCAAAGTCGCAGAGAAGATGCTGGAATGGGCTGTCGACTGTACCCAAGAAAGCACTGGTGACCTACTAGAACTTTACTGTGGTAACGGTAACTTCTCGCTGGCGTTGGCACAGAATTTCGACCGCGTTCTTGCAACTGAGCTAGCGAAGCCATCGGTTGTATCTGCACAGTACAACATCGCCGCCAATAAGATTGATAACGTACAAATCTTACGTCTATCAGCCGAGGAATTTACTCAAGCGATCGAAGGTAAGCGTGAATTCCGTCGTCTACAAGATGCAGGTGTAGATCTGAAGAGCTACAACTGCAATACGATTTTTGTCGATCCACCACGTGCTGGGATGGATGTCGATACTTGTAAAATGGTGCAAGGTTACGAGCGCATCATGTACATCTCTTGTAACCCTGAAACTCTAAAAGAGAACTTGGACATTCTATGCGAAACACACAACGTGACGCGTTTTGCTCTGTTTGACCAATTCCCTTATACCCACCATATGGAAGCGGGCGTGCTATTGGAACGCAAAATGTAACCCACGGCGTCATGACCCGTCCTGATATGGGTTGACACTTTTTAACTAAAACGCTCGATGTACTTCATCGGGCGTTTTGTATTTTAAAG
>NZ_JAWOVT010000035.1:0-6309 GCF_033340055.1 Vibrio sp. 1580 | reverse complement strand
TGTTTTACCGTGGTCAACGTGGCCGATAGTACCAACGTTAACGTGCGGTTTCGTACGTTCAAATTTTTCTTTAGACATGAGTGGTCCCTCTAGGTACGGATTTAGGTGGCCCAAATTGACCACGCAACCAAAAAAAGATAATTGGTAAATCTAATATCAAAAGGAAATAAACTTGAGAGCTGGTGCTGATAGGCAGACTCGAACTGCCGACCTCATCCTTACCAAGGATGCGCTCTACCACCTGAGCTATATCAGCACTCAAATTAGAGTGGAGCGGGCAGCGGGAATCGAACCCGCATCATCAGCTTGGAAGGCTGAGGTAATAGCCATTATACGATGCCCGCAACACGTAACTCTGAGAGCTATTTCCTAAAGAATATGGTGGAGGGGGACGGATTCGAACCATCGAAGGCAGTGCCGGCAGATTTACAGTCTGCTCCCTTTGGCCACTCGGGAACCCCTCCAAATTTTCAAGCCATTCAGACTACTAAAGGAAAGAATGGTGCCGACTACCGGAATCGAACTGGTGACCTACTGATTACAAGTCAGTTGCTCTACCTACTGAGCTAAGTCGGCATAAGTGGTGCGCATTCTATTGAATGATTTTCTAGGTTGCAATAGTAATTTGAAAAAAAATCATAAATTTCGATTTTTTAGATTCGTTTGCTGCAAATTCGTACAAACTTAGCTTTTTTAAAGTAAACTTCGACCTTTGTCGTTTGCTTTGAAGTTCGCTTGATGTATGTTCTTGCTTCTATTAAACCAAGGATAAAAGAGACCCATGAGTCCATTTTTGTCATTTGACCGTGCAAATTGGGCCGAGTTAAGAAACTCTGTACCGATGACACTTTCTGAAGACGACTTGACTGCGCTTCAGGGCATTAATGAAAACCTAACCATGGAGGAAGCGGTAGAGATCTACCTTCCTTTGTCTCGTCTTTTGAATCTGTATGTCCAGGCTCGTCAAAGCCGCAATTCCGTATTACAACAATTCTTAAATACAGAGGAACATGCTCCCCCTTTCGTAATTGGTATCGCTGGCAGTGTTGCTGTAGGCAAAAGTACGACTGCTCGTATTCTAACGGCATTGCTTTCTCGTTGGGAGAATCATCCCAAAGTGTCCTTGGTTACAACAGATGGCTTCCTATATCCGAAAAAAGTACTAGAAGAACGCGGTATCATGCATCGTAAAGGCTTCCCAGAATCCTATGATATCAAGCGCTTAGTCGAGTTCATGTCTGACGTAAAGGCAGGAAAGCCCGATCTTGAAGTACCCATCTACTCTCACATCACGTATGACATTACTGATGAACTAAGAAAAGTGGATAGACCGGATGTTCTTATTATTGAAGGTTTAAACGTTCTGCAAAGTGGAATGGACTATCCACATGACCCGCATCGTGTCTTCGTCTCTGACTTTTTAGATTTTTCAATTTATGTCGACGCAGAAACAGAGACCATTGAACATTGGTATGTAGAACGCTTTTTAAAGTTTCGCCAAGGGGCCTTTACGAAACCTGGCTCTTATTTTAGCCACTACACACAACTCTCTGTCGATGACGCAAAGAAAAAAGCGAAGCAAATTTGGCATGATATTAATGGGCTCAATTTAGAATTGAATATTCTTCCAACTCGTGAGAGAGCCCACTTGATTCTACACAAAGGCGTTAACCACTTGGTTGATAAAGTCTCGTTGCGAAAGTAATCGAAGATTAGTCACTTTTACGCAACGAGATTTCACCACCAATATAAGTCTCTAGTCCTTGGGAGGTTTCAATTAATATTCCACCTTGATGATCGATGCCTCGAACGACGCCATATACCTCTCTAGGACCAATAAGCAGTTTGACCTGACGATTAAGGAAATTGTCTAACCGATTCCAACGTTCGATAAAGCCAGTAAGTCCTTTCATTTCATATTCGACAAGTGCGGAATTCCAATGCTTGATAAGTGTCATTGCTAGAACATTTCTATCGATCTTGAGACTCTGATTTACTTGGTTCAACGTGGTCCATGGCTGGTCAATCTCAGGCTGGTCGTCAGGCATTCCAATATTCAGGCCCATCCCAATCACTAGATGAGCAGCCCCACCGGCCTGACCCGACATTTCAACCAAGATTCCGGCCAGTTTTTTATCTTGATAATACAAGTCATTCGGCCACTTGAGTTTAACACCTTGCATGCCTACTTCTTCCAGAGCTTCCACTGCGGCAATCCCAATCACCAAGCTCAAGCCCATTGCCGCAGCCATTCCCGCATCCAGTCGCCAATACATAGAGAGATATAAGTTAGAGCCAAACGGTGAGACCCATTGTCTACCGCGGCGACCACGCCCTTGTGCTTGATATTCAGCAATACAAACACGGCCCTTTTCCGAATCCACGACTCTGTCGAGCAAATACTGGTTCGTTGAGTCAATCACAGGGACAAGTTCAACAAGTGACTCCGAGCTAGTGGTCAGGAGTGTCTCGTCTAACAACTGCAATGGTGAAGCTAATTGGTAACCACGCCCTTGCACTCGATAAATATCAATACCCCATTCACTAAGACCTTTAATGTGCTTAGCGATTGCCGCTCTGGAAACATTAAGATCGTCGCCCAACGCTTCTCCTGAATGAAACTCTCCATCACTTAATAACCTTAAAATATGAAGTTTCGTAGAGTGATCTTTTCTCATCTAGATGCCTCGATCTGAGTCAAATTCGTCTCCCCGGTACGATTGAGAAAGCGTACTTCATGCTCAAGTATGATTTGGTATTTATCCCATACCGTCTGCTTCACTAAATAAGCAAGCGCGACAATGTCATCAGCACTACAATTATCCATGTTGGTCAAAACCAAAGCTTGCATAGGGTTGACCTGCGCACCGTGTACAGACTTCCCTTTTAATCCACACTGATCGATAAGCCAACCAGCAGCAATTTTCATTCCTCCAGAAGCTGGGTAGGCCACTACGTTAGGGTATTTTTTTGTGAGTCGATCATAGTGATCTTGCGTGATCACTGGGTTTTTAAAGAAACTACCTGCGTTACCTATCTTGGTTGGATCTGGCAGTTTTGCCTTTCGCACTTGGCATACTCGTTCGAAGATAGAAGCAGGGCTGAGCTGTTCTTCTGGGATACTTTGTAAAGGACCGTACTGGTTAATCGGCTGCCATTGCTTCGCCAACTTAAGCCCTAATGCGGTGATAAAGCACTTTCCGTGCAACGCATGTTTAAATATGGAATCCCTATAGGCAAACTCACAGTCTTGGGCGTGCATTCTTTTGTTTTCAAACGTAGTTAGATCAAGAACATCTACATAATCACAGATGTCTTTTAGCTCTAGGCCATACGCACCAATGTTCTGAATAGGAGCCGAGCCAGCACAACCTGGAATCAAAGCTAAGTTCTCGATCCCACCGATCCCCTGATTCACACACCAGGAAACCAATTCAGGCCAATCTTCACCACCGGCAATATGTAATAGGTAGTGCTCATCCGTTTCCGTGACTTCTTTACCCATGATTCGATTAACAATCACTAATCCCTCAAAATGTTCTGTAAAAAGAACATTACTTCCTTTACCTAAAAAAAGTTTCGGTAAATGGGTGAATCTTGGGTTTTGAAATAGCTCAATAACATCTTCAAGCGACTCAACGATAGCTAAATAGGAACACGATTGTTCAATTCCAAAAGTATGGTAAGCCTTTAGGCTCGCATTTGTTTTAATTTGCATAGTAGGTTTGCAACACCAGATAAGATTCTCTTAAACTGTCGACATTCTACATTAGTTATCTTTTAACCGCAGTGACAATACCAGACTCATTAATCATAGAAGTGTTAAATCCCATCAAGCTCCCCCTCATTAAGAAACTATACAAAGCGTATTACCCTGCGGGTCGAGCCAAAAAAGATGAATTGATCATTACAGCAAGCCATAAAGGTGAAATCATTGCGTTACTACGTTTAAAAAGTGTAGATAAAGTTCGTCTATTGACAGGAATGTTGGTCATTCCGAAAGTTAGGGGAACAGGGATTGGAAAAGAACTACTAACTCATTGTAAAAAAAATGTTTTCACTGATGGCGATTATTGCTTCGCGTTTACACATCTCGAATCCTATTATTCCAAGCATGGATTCACAACAATTGATTGCTCTGAGCTACCACACCCGCTAAAAATGGCATTTCAACGTTATGTAGATAGCGGTAAAGATCTCATTCCAATGCAATTCATCTCTTCAACGACATCAAAACGCGTGCTTTTGTAGCCAGGTAAATCATATCTTTGATAAAATGGCAGGTTCGCAATATTGCACTAAACTAAGGTACTCATACCGATATGATAGTAAGTAGGAATCCATTCGAACAGTTGCCAAGTCTCGCTGTCAATCCGGAAGACTTTGATGTTCTGTATTCAGCAGAATCATTCAGAACCCGTCTTTTAGATGCTATCAGCAAAGCAACGTCGCGAATTTACCTAGTCGCTCTATATCTGGAAGATGATGAAGCTGGACGTGAAATTCTCACTGCGCTTTATGAAGCGAAACAGCGCAATCCTGGGTTGGACATCAATATCTGTGTCGACTGGCATCGAGCGCAGCGTGGCCTGATTGGTGCGGAGACATCTGAGGGTAATTCAGCGCTTTACAAAGCATATGCCAGCAAATACCAACACCCAATCCCTGTCTATGGCATACCAGTGCGTGGCAGAGAAGTTTTTGGGGTACTGCATTTAAAAGGCTTCATTGTCGATGATACTGTTATCTACAGTGGGGCGAGCTTAAATAACGTTTATCTCCATTATCATGAACGTTATCGATTTGATCGTTACCATGTGATTCGACATGAATCTTTAGCGAATTCAATGGTGCAATTCATTCAGGAAGAAATGATTGCTCACCCTGCCGTTAATGATCTTGCAGGAAAAGATAAGCCAGAAACCAAAGAAATAAAGTCGGCGATTCGCCAACTGAGGGCTTCTCTTGCTCAAGCCAACTATAAGTTTGAAGACCAAGCTGCAACAGAAGAAAGTGTAAAAGTCACTCCGTTAGTTGGGCTAGGCAAACGCCGTAATCTGCTCAATCAACAGATTGTAAAGTTATTGGCAGCAGCCCAAGACGAAATTTTCATTTGTACGCCTTACTTTAACTTCCCTAAAGCACTTCATCGTGAAGTGAAACGAGCCATGAAGCGTGGTGTGAAAGTAACTATTGTTGTGGGCGATAAAACCGCCAATGACTTTTACATTGCACCTGAGGAAGACTTTAAAACCATTGGCGGACTTCCATATCTTTACGAAGTGAATTTGCGTCGCTTTGCGAAAGCCAATGAAGCGAATATCGCCGCACGTAAATTGTCAATTCACCTATGGAAGCATGACAATAACAGCTTCCACCTTAAGGGTATTTGGGTTGATAAACGCTATATGCTACTTACTGGGAATAACCTAAATCCACGTGCTTGGTCACTCGACCTAGAAAATGGGCTACTCATACAAGACAATTATGCGAAGCTCACTGAGAAGTTTGAAGACGAAGTTTCGCGTATTCTTGAGCATACTCACCTTATCTGTACTTATAAGCAATTAGAGAAAGTAGAAGACTATCCTATAGAGGTACAGCGACTGGTCAGAAAAATTACCCGCCTAAAGGCAGATGGTGTTTTAAAACGTATTCTTTAGACATCATTTCTCGCTCTAAAGTACGTCGAGATTTTTATACTAAGCCAACCGCTTTAGCAGTTGGCTTTTTCATATAATCCATTTGGAATACTTAACTATTTTCTAGTACCGCTAGTGAGCACATAACCACTTAGATCTAGAGCGACTCTCTTAATGGGTTTGAGCTTTGACGTTTGTGAGTATTCCGCATAGCTTACAGCCTCGAGCTAAGCTACCCCTCTCTGTTCTGGCGCTTCTTACCCTTTGGCGATATATTTTTTCTGAGACTCATCAAATGTTCAGCGTCGAAAATCATCACCTCGCTAATGAAGAGCTCCTTCAATCTTTCATCTTCCAATTCGTTTTTTCTTTCTCATCAAGATTCAAGTCGTTGAACGCCTTTGAATACCATAGATTACTTAGGCTTGTTTGTAGGTCATATTGCCTTTCCACAGCATCACCGGCCTATAATTAATTAAAGCCTAGTGTGTAATTACGCAGAGTTCGCTTAGTAGGGATTATGTGAAATAGTCTAGTTAGGTGTATAAACACTCTTCAGGGAAACGTCGCAGTAGAAACGAAAAAAGCCCCAGTCTTTCGACTGAGGCTTAATATAAGTGGCGGAGTGGACGGGACTCGAACCCGCGACCCCCGGCGTGACAGGCCG
>NZ_JAWOVT010000034.1:0-6601 GCF_033340055.1 Vibrio sp. 1580 | reverse complement strand
CTACATCTAAAAAAGAAACTATTGAAAACTCTCGTTCTTACACGCCAGAACAGGTCAATGCGATCATTCAGCACCAAACCGAGCAACATGCACTCTCAACACAACTTTGTCATGAAGCGGGTCTACGCGCTCACGAACTGTACACACTACGACCTTCTGGCGAAGTAAATCCGAGTCCACGGGACGTACACCAAGATAAATTTTCCCAACTCCCCAATGACTCAAAAACCTACACGGTTCAAGGGAAAGGCGGTCTCATTCGTGAAGTTCAAATCCCCAACCATTTGGCAGAAAAGTTAGAAGAACGCAGACTCGATACACCACAGCAACTCTCTGACAGGGGCGTGAATTACGAATCGCATTACAACATAGCAGGAGGACACAAGTTTTCTGATGCGTTCAGCAAAGCGAGTTCTCGCGCTCTTGGGTACTCCAACGGAGCACACGGCTTACGCCATAGCTACGCACAAAACCGCTACGAACAACTGGCTAACCACTTTGAGCGTATCGATGTCATGACGATTATTTCTCAAGAGCTAGGGCATTTCCGCCCCGATATTACAGAGGTATACCTACGATGATTTGGGGATTTTTGACGGTAATTGTTGTGGGATTGGTATTGCTTTTTGCAGCACCATTTCTTGATTTTCTAACTCCCGATAGCACGATTTGGTTAGTAGACTTATCCAACTCAAATGGTCCTATTTTACTAGCACAAGGCGCAAAAACGCTCTGGTACCAATGGCAATCATGGGTTTACATATTCTTGTTTAGCCTCATGACAGCGTTCATTTTAGGTTTAATTTACAACGGCATTCGCACATTCGCAGATGAGTCGTTACTCAAAGCTAAGAAAGAATTAGCTAAAAAAACGAAAGAGATCGAAAACATAAAACGAGAATACCAAGGTCAAGTTGAGAAGGATATCGTAAACAAACACGCCAAAGAAGCGAAACGACTCAACAAGAAAGAAAACGAGATCTACGCTATCAAGCAGCAAACAGAGAACAAGGAAGTGGCGTTACAAAAGCAAATAAGAATAGTCAATCACGCACACCGTCGACAAAACCAACAGACACAGAGTAAGTTAGGTCAAAGAGATCGACTGAGCGCAGAGAAGAAAATAATGGCAGAGTTCTTAGATGAAATAGACTGGAAGTTCACGGATGGAACAAAAATCACGTATACCGCTCTAGCAAGATTAGCAAAGAAACATAGAGGCCATTAATCAGATAACAACCCTAAAAAGGGCTGTTATCTGATATAGCTTGTTTAGTGCCACACATTACAATTTGCCAGTCGACTTCCAACGGAAGTAAGTTCTTCGACTGATACCAAGCTCAACCCAAGGTTCGTTAAGGCTAGGTCTACCTCCACCTTTTGAAACTTTTCCACCCTTAGCACCTTTCTTAGCGTGCCATTGGCTTTTCTTTTCTGGCGTGAATTCTCGATACGTCCAGTTAGCGATCGACTTCGCTATCGCTTTCACTTCTGACACGGGCAAAGGAACATTGAACTGGCTATTCGTACTTTCTACTTTGTCGTAGACGGCTGCATTCCACTTTCTTTTGTAGTTAGGCGCCCAGTATTCCCGAATCGCTCTATATGCCCACTGACGAGTGTTATCGAACAACTCACAGTTACGGCCAAGACCAGACGTTTCGCTACCACGTAACGGGTGGCCTTTCAGATCGAGGTATTCCGCCAGTTCATCGAGTGTGTACTCGTACTCTGTCCAAAACTCATTTTGCCAATGTGGGTGCAGTGGATTTTTCGTCAGTAGTCCTGCGAATCCACGATCCGCTTTCAGACGCTCAATCATCGCGGATTCAATCGCAGCTGCGTAGCGAATAGGTTCACTATGCGCGATATCAGACGTACAGAATGGAACTTTCAAGCGATACGCAATGTGTGCGTGTGCGTTCTCTGGGTTCTTTGAAGTCCAATATGGTGTGGGAAGATCGTTGTCGTACCAAGCCAACACACCGCCTTGTCGATCAATATCAAAGACAAGGTAAGTGACCAACTTCGGTTGGTTCACTTGCAGATATTTTTTCTTAATCGCTGTACTTTTTGGGCGTATGTAAGTGACACCGAGTTCATCGGTGCAATACGGCTTATGAGGAAGCGTCTCGATTAGATCGAGTTGAAATGCGTTTGATTGTTTAGCTTTCACACATAACTGCACTTATGGCGGTTACGTGTGGATTGTCTTTGTCTTTCCATGTGTTAAAATTACCTTAAGCTTTAGCCCTGATAACTCTCCATTCCGCCAAGTTTGAATGAGTTTCGGGGCTTTGTTTTATCTAGAGTTAATCTTACTCCTCAATACCTTACTTCGCAATTTCCCTTCGCTTTTCTTGCTTTCAGGCACAAAAAAGGCCGCTATAGCGACCTTTCGAGAATCATTGTTCTACCGAAACACTGCACTTCGCACAAAGTGACATTACGTTAAATCCCACTCTTCACATTAAGCGACATGTTACCACCTAACATGCCGAATTTATCTTTAAGTCTTTGAATTTATGTTGACCATGAAAGATTAAATGAGCTTAGATCTGAGTAGAAATACGGCTTTTCGCCGTATAGAAAGCGTTATGTGTTTTTCTTGCAAGCGCCATGATTAATCAAAACTTTTTTCTAGCCATGCGGCATGGGTGAATTAAAAAACGGTGCCTTAGAGCGTCAATTTGGCGCCTTATTTTTGCGATTTTAAGTGGTTGTAAGTTGCTGTTTTTAAGGTGTTTATTTTTCTTGAGAACTGGTTGGTAAATGTTAGTCTTCGACTCAAATAGAAAGAGGGCTAGAAAATGGATAAAACAGACCAGTTATATGTACAAGCAGACTTTTCACATCAAGACATGAGTGGTCAGTATTTTAAAAATTGCAAATTTTTCTGCTGTTCCTTTAAACGAGCGAACCTCCGCGATACACAATTTGTAGATTGTTCTTTCATTGAACGAGGTGAATTAGAGGGGTGTGATTTTTCTTACTCGGATCTTAGAGATGCATCTTTTAAAAACTGCAGTCTTTCAATGTCGTATTTCAAAGGTGCAAATTGTTTTGGTATCGAGTTCAGAGAATGCGATTTAAAGGGTGCCAATTTTTCTCAAGCTAGCTTCATGAATCAGGTATCGAACAGAATGTATTTTTGTTCAGCTTATATAACAGGTTGTAATCTTTCATACGCCAACTTTGAAAGGCAGTGTATCGAAAAGTGTGATTTGTTTGAGAATAGATGGATTGGCGCAAATCTGAGTGGTGCATCATTTAAAGAGTCTGATTTAAGTCGGGGAGTATTTTCTGAAGGGTGTTGGAGCCAGTGTAGGTTGCAAGGTTGTGATTTGAGCCACTCGGAGTTGTATGGTTTAGACCCTCGGAAAGTTGACCTTACAGGTGTAAAAATCTGTTCGTGGCAGCAAGAACAACTTTTAGAGCAATTAGGTTTAATAGTAGTTCCTGACTAAATTTGATGGTTTGAACACACACATAACAAACGCCTCAAGAGGGACTGTCAACGCGTGGCGTTTCCAGTCCCAATGAGCCGCTGTGGTTGCAGTTGTTGTGTTTGAGTTTAGTTGTTATGCGTTGCCAGCCCCTTAGGCGGGCGTTAGCCCTCAGGAGGAAAAATGAAAATATCCATTATGGCAGCAGTTTCTGAGAATGGAGTAATTGGCTCTGGATTGGATATACCTTGGCATGTACAAGGTGAGCAGCTCCTGTTCAAAGCTATGACTTACAATCATTGGCTTTTAGTCGGTCGTAAAACTTTCGACTCAATGGGTAAACTTCCCAATAGGAAATATGCTGTGGTTACTCGCTCAGAAATGGTCTCGAATGATCCAGATGTTATTTATTTCACCAGCATTGAATCGGCATTATCTTACTTAGACAATACGACAACACATGTCTTTGTTTCTGGTGGTGGTGAAATTTACAAAGCATTAATCGAACAAGCAGATGTTATCCATCTTTCAGTGATTCATAAGCACATCTCTGGCGACGTGTTTTTCCCTTCAGTTCCACAGAGTTTCAAACAAACATTTGAGCAAAGTTTCAGTTCAAATATTGATTACACGTACCAAATTTGGGCAAAGGGCTAACAAACTGTTTAAGAGGGATTCACAACGCGTGGCATTTTTACTATGCGTTGGTTTTAGTGGTTAAGGCGGTATGCGGAAGCTTCGGTATTGCGTTGCTCACCCCTTAACAGGGCGTTAGAGCACTCCTAGTAAAGTAACATAGAGTTAACAAAATAATGTTAGATAAATTAGTTGGTAAGGTTATTAATTTCAAAGCGGTCACTAAAACCAAGGTACAGTTTGAATTAAGTGAAAATAATTGTGTAATCGAACTTCAAGTATCTGATGCTTGGGTTATTAATCGTAATGATGAAGTTACTGTTGTCGGCGAGCGGGACTCAAAAACAGGTAAGTTTATTGCCTATGCTTACAATAACCACACAAAGGGAGTATTTGGTAAGTATGATGCCCAAGTAGTAGGTGGATGGTTGTTTGTTGTTATTGGGCTATTCTTTTTTTGGGCTATTTTTCCACTGTTCTTACATGTTCCTGCAGGAATCAAACAGATTTCGCTTGGGAAAAAAGTTAACGAAGCTTTTGACTTGGTGACACAGAGCAAAGTGCTCTAACAAAGCATTTAAGAGTGATTCGCAACGCGTGACTCTGTAACGAAAATCACCTCCCCCTATTGATTAATGTATACCAATTTCATAGAACCACTTGAAGATGTATACATTAATCAGAATCCAAATTTATGCCTGAGCCACACTCAAAATCGGTGTCTATTATTCCTATTATGTTAAACGGGCGAGTTAGCTATCAAAAACAGCCCTTAGAACGCCATCAGAGGCTCTAGGCACGTTTTTAAGCACTTACTATGCCCTACTGACCCAGAAATCGGTCTGAAAGTTTGTGACGCTTTTCAGGCGATTTACAGGGCAAAAATCAGCAGGTTTATTTAAAACAAAAAACGCCCTCTAAGGCGTGTTTTTGTCATTTTTATTGGCAAGCTGCTTGTCGCACCATGCAATAATTTGATCCGCTTTCAATGTCATAACGCCTACAAGCATCATTCCTAAGATGTAAACCCAAGCCAAGACTTCCACCCAAGTAGGCACATTGTCACTCACCACAACGAAAACAGCGCAAAATGATAATACTGTAAAAATAACTCGAATAAACATAACAGCCTCTTTTTCATTGGTTCTTCCATCAAGCGTATCATTAGATTTGAAGGTCCAAACTCTCATCCATATACCAGGAAAACCGGCAACGCCGATTTTCTTGGTGCATGGATGCGACAAGCGCAGCGCGTCAGCTCTGTAGCAAATGTTTGCAGTGAACATTTGCTACTTCATCACACTGTCCCCCCATCAAATTCACTCAGCGTCCCTCTCTGTTTGCTCGCTACACATCGCAAAATCGAGAGGAACACTTCGCAAATTTCGCGAGCCTACTCGCGCTATGTAGAATTTAAAAATTCCACATAGCGCGAGCTTTAATAAGCTTTTATATAATTTCACGCAACAAAAAGCCTGCAACAAAACAATATTGCAGATAAAACGTGAAAATGTCACAATGGAATTTCCATAGCCCACTGCTGCTTATGCAGGAACCTGACCTCTACAACCTCCTTGGTTTGGTCTGCGAAAATCAAATCCGCGCTTAGTCAGAGAACTAAAAAATGATTTTGCCTCAGGGGAGTACGGCCTAGTTAACACCGTACACGTTGGTTTTAATTACTGATACCAACGGTGCTTCTCAAAGCAGCGAAACACAAAAATCAGTACGCACTTCACTGGCGGAAAGTGAACGTGAAAAGGTGTGAACAGTCGGCCTTGCTATACGAAAAAAAGCAAAATTGGCGAACGGCAATGCCGTCTGGATATTTTTACGAAAATATTTAGCTAGTTCTTACGCCCACATCGAGATTTTTATGAGCTTTGATCCAGTAGCAGCGACCGAAGCTGCAAAAAAGACCCGTGCTTTACGCAAAGGCAAAAACTATAAGAAACGCACCTCTAAACTTGAACCGTTCCGTTCTGAAATCGCCAAAATGTACAAGCATGGCGCATCTTTAGAACTGATTGCTCTGCACCTCCAAACTGAACACAAGCAATATGCAGCTCGCAGTACCATCCTCCGATATATCCATTCCATCGGAGTAACACGCAATGGCTAAAGGGCACTTCGCAAAATCAGAAAAACAAGCCGCTTCTGTCATGAAAGAAATGCAGGGGAAAGGTAATGCCATAGAATCGGTGGGAACGGCGAGGAACTACGAACAAGCATTGAAAACCTGTTGCGATTATCTGAAAGAGTTCAAGCTTGGCTCTCTAAGAGAACTAACCCCAGAACAAGCAAAAAACTACATAGAGTTACGCGCTCACGAATGTAAACAAAGCACAATCGACATGGATCGTCAGGCAATACAAACAATGATGCAGCATGTCACACATAAGTTAGAACCCAATCAAACACTATACCCACCCAAAGAGCTTCCTACATCTAAAAAAGAAACTATTGAAAACTCTCGTTCTTACACGCCAGAACAGGTCAATGCGATCATTCAGCACCAA
>NZ_JAWOVT010000033.1:0-7057 GCF_033340055.1 Vibrio sp. 1580 | reverse complement strand
AAATAAAAAAATACGACACTTTAGTAGATGCTCATACGATTAAACTTCTCGAAAATTTAACAATGGAAATTGGAAATGAAGAAGTTGCTCTACAAGTCACTATTTTGTCATTTGAAAAACTTTGGCATCAAATGGAAATGCATGGAGAGCCCAAAAACACATTTGAATGGCTTCAAATCGAAGCAAAGAAGCTCATAATTTAAAGCAACATAACGTTGTTTTGGTGCTTATTATTTTTGTTATGTTCAATGAAACCTAGAGAGAAGCAAAAACACCGATAGAGCGTTCCCTTTCGGCTACGCCGAACCCCTACCTCGTTGCCATCACTTTATGGCTGAAGTATCGGGGTTCATTTCACGCTTAACCTTGGGGTTTTCTCTCCCTTTCGGGCTGCCCTACGCTGTGCCGTCAGTGACTCAAGAACCTTTGCAGTTATTTGAATCATCCACCTCAGTGGCACACACCAGACCGTATTATCATTGAGCCTTACTCGATGCCTAGCAGCTGTAGCACCGTGACCTATTACGTCATTTCGGATCTAGTTCGTTCGCTGGCTACCTCAGGTATCCCTTGATCGGTAGCAGGATGCCATTGCCCACCCAAAACATCTTGATTCCAAATGGGCCTAGGGAATACTTGAAGTGCTTAAATGATATGAGCTATCATGAAAGAGCTTACCGACCGTTCAAAATCGTAAGTATTCCGACCAAAACCGACCCTGCAAGGTCGGTTTTGTCACATCTGGGGAAAGAGATTAATCCCAAAGGTGTTTGATCTCAATGCTCTTCTTGCTACGAATAAGTGTTCTCCACAAAGTGCAGTTATCGTTACAACAAATCCCACTGCTCACTGATTTGATTCATCATTGCTTCATGTAGCACCCCAGCAAAAGGTTCATCACATTTTTCATGAATAAAATTATGCGCGATATCAGAAAAGCAACCAATGCATGGACATGGTGACATCATCTTATGCGTTCGTGCCATATCCAAAAGGTGCACCTCAACCTCTTTTCGCATCTGCACTACTGGGCCAAAGAGAGTTTCTAATTCTAGAATCTCTTTTTTTCGTGATGACTTTTTTCCCATAGCTGAATTCTCGATAAACAATTTGAGGTTAGATCGTACCATAAAGGCCAAAATCGGTGTCGTTATTCCTATTATGGTAAATCCTCCCTCTTGTATTACAATGCATACAACGCAATACAAGAGGGAGACCACCATGCCATCTATGTCGGTAAGAATTCCTGACGATATCGAGCAAAAGTTAACGCAGCTTGCTGAATCAACAGGCAGAACAAAGTCTTGGATAACAAACCAAGCTATCCAAGATTACTTAGAGCGTGAGCTTTGGCAGATAAATGAAATTAAAGAAGCTCTTAGCGAAGCTGATGCAGGTCATTTTGCTAGTGCAGATGATGTGAAAAGTGCTTTCTCTAAGTGGGGTGTGAATGCAGATTAAATGGCTAAAAAAAGCGTTAATCAATTTAGAGCATTCAGCTGAATACTTACAGGAACAAAACCCTCAGTCAGCAAGGGACTTTGTTAAAGAAGTTCACGAACTAACAGAACTCCTGAAAGCAAACCCAGCAATGGGACGACCAGGGAGAGTGTTCGGAACAAGAGAACTAATCTTGCAAAAGTTTCCTTACTTAATACCTTATCGAGTCAAAGATAATCGCATTGAGATACTAAGGGTGTTCCCTACACGCATGAATCAACCAGATTTTTGGTAACTCAATAACTAAGAAAGGCTCCCCATCAGGAGCCTTTCTTGTAAGTGGTCTTGGGTTCGCAATATTGGTTATATGTTAAATGGACAAGATAGGCTGTAAGAATCCCCCTTACACCTCTTTATCAACTTCAGATTCAACTTTTCCCGTCTTAAGCAAAGCAATATATGGCTAAAACGCATTGAAAGTTTGTTACGATTTCAAAACGATTCGTAAGGATGGAATAACGCTTTTCATTTCAAACAAAAAACATTCGATAAGGCTTATTTTTCTTACTTAGTTTTAAAAATTGCCACTAAGAACTATCGAAAACGATGGTTTATTTATGACTTTGATCTGAGCTTTTATTTATCTCATTTCCCCACTCAAACGCTGCAGCAGCCTTTTTTACTAACACTCCTTCGATGAGCACTTGGGGTTCTGATTTTTTCTTTTTAATACTTGCTACCTTACCGATAGCAGTACCAACTGAAGCTCCTATCTTTACTGCAATTGGAGAAAGTTCTGTCATAAACATGGTTGCAGCTCCTGGCGATACAGAAAGTCGACCTTGAAGCTTTTCGTAACTGCTTTCAATTTCCCTTCCTATAATCAAACCATCATTATCTATACGCCTGGTATGAACTATCCAACCTTCATTCTTTAGGCCTTCAGAGACTCTATTAATATTGAAAAACATATCTTCTAAAGATACGAGCAGGTATTCGCAAGCCAATGCCATGTTCTCTACTGAGATTGAGGCCTTACCATTTTCCAACCTTCCCCATCCAGCATTCGTCATACCAATATGATCTGCCATATCACTTTGAGTGATTTTTTTGCTAACTCTCAATTCTTTGAGGCATAAGCCAATTATCGTTACCAAAGATGTCTCTTTAAGCATATCTGTATCCAATCTGAAAATTTTGAACATTATACTTGCGCAAAAGTAAAATTGACAGTAGATTAAACTCACAGTTTATAAAATCATTGATTCAAAGTTATCTAAGGGATTTATATGAATAGCATTGCGTTACCTCGTGTTGAAGTTTCTGCCCACGCCATTGATCGCTTGAGTGAACGCTGCTTGCATATCTGGCAAGAGCAGGGGAGAGAACGTGGCGTTGGTTTGATGAGCTTCTTTATCACTAAAAGTCGTGAAGCTTACGCCACCCTATTAAACGCAGTGGCAGGCAACTCTATCAGCATCTGTTCTTGTAAGGTTTCACATGATGGGGTGACCTATGTTTTTACCACAGAAAACGGTGTCACTCGCTTGGTAACAGGTTATTTATCAAACACCAGTAATTGATTTGATTTTTGAACAAGGAGAACTTCAATGTCTTTTGTTAATGCACTAGTAACCGTAGCTAAAGGAGCTGCAGCTGGAGTCGCTTTAGGTGTATCACTGCCAGTATTTGGAGCGGTAGGGACAATTACCGTAACAGGTGCAACAATCACATCAATTGCTGGAGCTGTTCTTGGAGCGGCAGATGCTTTGAATGAGGAGGATGAGTAATGACTTCACCAAAAGAAACCGGAGGGCCGGTAGTAAAATCAGGACCGACATCTGGGCAAGTAAGATCTCGTAATCAAAATGGTCGATGGCGTGCAAAACGCAGTGATGCAGGTAAACCGAAAAAGTAATAAGAACAGTCTTTATTAAGAAAACTGTATTTCAATACTGTATTCACCCCCTGGGAATACAGTAAGCTCACCTTGTCAGTTCTGCTTCGAATTTTCGTCAGTATATGGAGCTTAAACTAGCTATTTTCTTCCCAAGAAAATAAATGCTAAAAAGCATGTAGAAACATAACATTAAAGACAAACCGAACCACTCAAACACGGTGTTTCTTCCCCCAAAATGTCTTGAGTCACCTCACACTGTCACTACTACCTATCAAATTCGCTCAAAGTGCTCCCCTGTCGCTTCGCGATTTATGGAGCACCCTTCACAAATTTCGCGAGCCAACTCGCGCTATGTAGAAATTAAAATTTCCACATAGCGCGAGTATTTATCTAGCCAAAATGAATTTCACGCAACAAACAAGCTGCAACATTAACTTTGTTGACAATGATTAACCAGTTTCATAACCTCAAGACTTACCTTACTGCAAAAGCAGGACCCTGACCGCATAGCCGATTCGGCTGGTCTACGTTGCATTCAGAGCACCGTCCGGTCTGAGAACCGAGTTAATTTTGCTCTTGCCTGTGGGGAGTACGGCCTAGTTAAAACCGTATACGTTGGTTCCAATACTGATACCAATGGGGCTTTCTCAAAGTTAGCGAAACACAAAACTCAGTACGTTATCCATGCACGGAAAGTGGACGTAGTGGTGTGAACAGTCAGCCGGCTAAACGAAAAGTAGCAAATTGGCGAACGGCAGTGCCGTCTGGATACGTCAGAGTATTCGGCTAGTTCTTACGCAAACACATCGAGATTTTTATGAGCTTTGATCCCATCGCAGCGACCGAAGCTGCCAAAAAAGTACGTGCTCTACGCAAGGGCAAAAACTACAAAAAACGCACGTCCAAACTTGAGCCATTCCGCGCAGAAATCGCCAAGATGTATACCAGTGGCGCATCATTAGAACTGATCGCTCTACACCTCGAAACCAAACACAAACAATACGCCGCAAGAAGTACCATTCTTCGTTACCTTCATTCCATTGGAGTGACACGTCATGGCTAGAGGACATTTCGCGAAATCAGAGAATCAAGCAGCCTCGGTAATGAAAGAGTTACAGGGTAAAGGCAACATTATAGATTCGGTAGGCACAGCCAGGAACTACGAACAAGCACTTAAAACTTGCTGTGATTACCTGAAAGAATTCAAACTAGGCGCACTCCGAGAACTCACGCCAGAAAAAACTAAGACTTACTTAGAAACCCGCGCTCAAGAGTGTTCACAAAAAACGGTCGATATGGATCGTCAAGCACTCCAAACCATGATGCAGCATGTAACACATGAACTGAAAGAAACAGAAAAGCTCGATGTCGTAAAATCCTCTTTAGAGAGCATTGAAGCGTCCCGTTCTTACACTCCTGAGCAAGTTCATGCGATCACTCAACACCAATCGGACAGCCACGCGTTCTCTACTCAGTTGTGCCACGAATCGGGGCTACGCGCTCACGAGATTCTCACCTTACGTCCTTCAGGTGAAATGCCGCCAAGCCCAAGGGAAGTACACCAAGATAAATTTTCTCACCTCCCAAAGCCTTCTCAAACGTACACTGTAAAAGGCAAAGGCGGTCTGATCCGTGAAGTGCAGATCCCTAACCATTTAGCCGAACGACTAGAAGCACGCAGACTCGACACGCCCATCTCGGTGATCGACAGAGGCGTAAATTACGAATCTCATTACAACATAGTCGGTGGCCACAAATTTTCAGATGCATTCAGCAAAGCCAGTATACGTGCACTTGGTTACTCTAACGGTGCACATGGTCTACGCCACAGCTACGCCCAAAATCGTTATGAGCAATTAGCCAACCACTTTGCTCGCCTTGACGTCATGACGATTATTTCTCAAGAACTTGGGCATTTCCGCCCCGATATTACAGAGGTATACCTACGATGATTTGGGCTATCCCCCTCGTTATTTGTGGGCTGTTATTGGCCTTACTGTCTCCTTTTCTCAGCTTCCTGACCCCATCAGAGAGCATCGTTTTGGTTGATGTCGCCGACCCCAATAACCCCATCATTCTTGGGAGTGGTGCCAACACTCTTTGGGCACAATGGCAATGTTGGGCGTATATCGCTGCGTTTTGTCTTGTACTGGTCACTATCAGTGGCGTGCTCTTTAACGCCATCCGAGCATTTTCGGATGAAGTCATCATCGAAAGTAAACAAAGATTGTCACAACGATCGGAAGAACTGGAAACGCTCAAACAAGAGTACCGACAAAAAATCCAACAAGATGTTCTAAATGAACACGCCGAAAAAGAAGAGAAATTTAAACAATGGGAGAAAGGGCTACTTTCCATTCAGCACCAGACCGAAGAACAAGAACGAAAAGTACAGCATTGGATAGCACAAACCCAACACGCTCTAAAACAACAACAAAGAGAAAACCACAGTAAACTCGGACAGCGAGATAGATTGAGTGAACAGAAACGATGTATTGCTCAATTTTTGGAGGAGTCTAACTGGACTTTCCCAAATGGAGAAAAGTTCACGTATCGTGCTTTACTGGAACGAGCCAGACAACACAAGAAAGAGTAACTCCCCCCGCACCCCCCTCAGGGAAAATCAAAGATTTTCATTTGGGCATTGCCCACCGAAAAGAGCTCAAGGGGCTTTTTGAGTTGCCCACGCTCTTTTGTGGACAAGCCCAAAAGGGCAATAAGGTTGCCGCACAAGGCGGCGCTTTCAGCCCTTTCGGCTGCGCCGACCCCTACCCATTTTCGACTCGTTTTGAGTGAATCTGAGCATTGTCTGTGGTCGCTTTCCGTGGAGTTTTTTCTCTTACCCTTTCGGGCTGCCCTGCGCTGTGAGTAAGGCTTTTGGCCCCCATTCCAGTCTCACAACACCCATCACTTATTCCTTTTCCGCTCTCCCCGTCTAGCAGCTACAACAGGGCGGTTTTATCGTGCTTTCGCAAGTTATGATGAGTGCCTTTACCTGCCACCTATGGAACTTCCCTTGGTCGGTGGCTGATGCGCGTCGCTCTGTCCAAAACATCTTGATCCAAACAGAGTGCAGGGAATACTTGAAGTCGATTCGTGAAATGGTCTATCATGAAAGGACTTACCGGAGCGCTGAAACTCGTAAGTATTTCCGAAAAAACCGACCCTGCAAGGTCGGTTTTTTCACATCTGGAGAAAGAGATTAATGCTAAAAGCGTTTGATCTCAATGCTGATCTTCTTAGATCAGGTGATTATCCAACAAAAAAGCCTCCCTGATGGGAGGCTTTTTTGTTTCTAGTGTTCGTGTAGAACAATGCAGCTCTATCTGTCAGTTCACACAACGAGTGTTACGTTAAATTACTCATTACTTTCTTTTAAACCAAAGCAGTCCCACTCTATCAGCAATCGACTAAAATTATTTTTTGAAAGATATTTGGCATCTACACACTTACCATCATCATCGTACAGCACAAGGAAAAAAGAACTCGATTCTAGTGTACGACCTAACGAAAGCCATTGAGCAACAATTGTCTCGTAATGTTCTTGATATGATGCGATTTCAAAGCCTTTGTTATTCGATGTTTTAAAATAAATTTTTAGTTTCACGCTTTATCCCATTTATCTCATACACATCATATTTAAGACTAGGTTTGTGTGAGCAATTGAACGTTCTTAATAGACTTAGGCCAAAAAAAACCACTATATACGCAATTGAG
>NZ_JAWOVT010000032.1:0-7415 GCF_033340055.1 Vibrio sp. 1580 | reverse complement strand
TTCTCTGACGTCGACAACGGGAAATCCGCCGAACCTATATCACCGCCGCCACCGTCGAGAAAATGTAGAAAACTGTGCTATTTCACAACTCGTAAGTATGAAGGTAATCGAATACTCCCAACTTTTTGAGTCTGATCATTTAAGAATGTTAGCTTTGCATCATCAATTAAGTTTTCTAACTTCTCAAGATAATATCTACACAACTCTTCAATAGACTTGGTTTTTAAAGAGTCTTCCTCTGGTACAGGCAACTCACTGAAATGTTGCTGCACTTTGGCCATACTTTCTGGAATTTCCACGTAATACTTTTCTTCAGTACCATCTGCTAGCTCAATAACCCAACCACTTCCACCTGATTGATCACCGATAAAGAAGCTTTGTGCCCCTGGAGGAGGATTCCCAAGCTTCGCAATATCACCAGATGAAATAGTTGCCGTGACAGATGTGCTAATAGGTAACTTGCCTTGCTTCAATATCTCATTTCTGAGCGTAACGAAATACTTCATGACAACATCCTGCTTCATTTCTTCTTGTAAAGGGATGTACCACTCGTTAAATGCCTCTTCACCAACAGGTGTTTTCAGGTTTTGAAGAACAAAAGTAACCGAACGTCCAAATACGATAAGGTTTCTTAAACCAGAGAAGCGACGAAGACGTGAAGTTGATACAAGGTCGTCATAGCCAAATCGGGCAGTCTGATACGTATCCTCAGCTTTCTGAATTATTGCTTTTATTTGAGTTTCCATTACTCCCCCCGAGGAGAATTCAATTAGTCAATATAGCTTTAAGTATCCAGCATGTCCCACTCATCACCCAGCAACCATCTTAGAGCAGAAAGCTTCCCATTTATCATACCCCACTCAAAGTCATCCCAAGGGCCAACATCATCGTATTTTTGCCTTACCCGGTCGGCTGAAACTAAAGCACCATCCCATATATGTTGGTGAATGATATTATTTCCATTCCTAACAGTTCCTTCGGGGATAAGCTCAATTTGACCTTGTTCTATCATATGGGCGCGATACATATGTCGGTTGTACCAAACTTTGTCAGTTAGCTCTTCTATAGAGTCCAAAATTTCATTAAGTCCACGGGTATCTTCCTGTATCCAAGATAACTCTAACTCAATTTCCTCCAACATATCGGGAGAAATATTTTTTACCGCATCAACAATATCTAGATGGTAATGAGCATTCTCCGAAAATATAGAAGAAAAATCAGAGTGAGGTTCCCGCCGATCCTTGGAACTAAAATCAGAGTAATTGTCGGTTATAAAATGAAATTCCCCATCCAAAATTGTGGACTTAAAGTCTTGAAACAATTCAATCAAGATTGCATCTGCAACACTGTTTTTTGACTTGTGGAAGGGAGCTAATTTATTTAATGCACGGTCAACAGCCTTTAGCTTTATTCCCTCAGAGACGGTAAGTTGCCGACTACTTTCCATCAAAGCTGTAAGCCTATCAGCCATGTAACCCGTTACTTCCGTAAGTATTGGCAACCTAGAGCCAATATCATTTAGTTCACTTATCGTGGTAGATTTATTTTCCCCTCCATATGCATTAACGATATTTTTTATTTTCTGGAATTCGGCTCCGACCTGCTGCCTTGTTGATTCAAGAACTCGATCTCGATTCCGAGAAAATTCATTCTTTACTAAATCAGGGACCACTATTTCAACCTGGCCTGATTCAACTAAATGCTCCAATGTTTCCACCAGAGCATATTGATTCTTTGACTTTGCTAGGTTGAGCCAAATACATGTATCGATAAACAAATAGTGCATATGTTCCTTCTTGAACTAATCCATTGCATGCTTATTGTAACGCACAACCAATAAGCGCTTTGATACATATGACACAGTTAGTACTTAAGATAAGGCAACAGGATTGAAGTTACACACCGAGCTATCATAAATTTCTCAGTAATCTTGTCGTCGTCGACGTCTATCACCAACCGCCAACGATGACACTAAAACAAAAAATCCGGCACCGATGACCAAAGCCACCGATGCCGGATGTGTTGATTAAATCAAAGGTTTATCTGATACCATAATGTAACGCTCTGCATCTCGTCCAAACTTGAAGTAAATGCCATTGGCATTCAAGCTCGATTCTTGCCCCTTAATCTTTGCTGACAACGCCGCTGCACCTTTAGGTAGGTACATGCTTTCTTCAAACTCTTGAAGCTTATTCAGAAGCTCGGAAGGTTTGCCCTTCCACGGCTTACCTCCAGCTTTCTTAAGCAATGCCGTAAAAGCAATAGTTAGACTATCATCTGCCATGCCCGACGCCATCAGCGACTCTACATTCTTCTCGTACACTTTTTGCAGCTTACCCTCTGGAAGTTTCCAGATTTTTTCTAGCGCTCCGATCCATTTGGCGTAGTCCATCATGCGAGCTTCGTGCATCACCTCAACATCAGGCAATACTGCCAACGCTTTGGATGCGAGAGTCAGTAAGGCGCCGAATATCTCTGGCATCGATGCTTCTAACTCAGCTTTCAGCTCTTGTTCAGGACGTCGATTGCCTTTCTTCATCGGCTCCAAGTTGACTCGGAGACAACGGGAAGCTAAGTCGGATTCTTTAACAAAATCATGAATACCGTTTAGTATTAATGGACTATGCAACTCAAGAAGAGTCACATCTGAGGTCTTATACAAGGTTTTTACTGGCTTTGTGCCTTTTGTAGCAACCGTACATAGCAGGTCACTTTGATTACGGGTCAACTTTCTCAAGTTGTCGATAACCACCAGAGACATACCATTAATTGTCTTAATAAAGTTACTTTCCGATGGCATTGATAAGCCAGATACTGCACTAGGATCTAGCAAACCACGAAGCACGTTATTACAGAAGAAGCTTTTCCCCGCCCCCTTTTCACCCTGAATCATCAAGATAGGGTAAGGAACACCTTTCGCCTTAGGGTTAGCCATTAAGTAAGTCATATAAGCTACCAGCAAGAAGAAAGTATTCGTATCGGTGTTAATGAACTTTCTCAGCTTGGCCAAGGCTGATTTGGTGTCATCGCACGGCAACTTAGGAGTAACCATTGGTAACTGAAAGCTCGGTCGCTGAAAATAAAGATTCTCATTACTTGCGGGCATTGTATCCAACACTTCAACACCTTGAGCGCTAAGTTGAGCAATCTGACCGTTCGATAGGTCAATGGTCACTGTTTCAGTTCCCGGAGCTATACCATATCGAATTTGAGGTTTAATCAACGGTTGCTCATGCTCCCATGCGATAGCTTTGACTTCCTCGAATGCATCTTTCACGTTTTTACCAACCAATCTTAACTCTACTCGCTTAGCGAACTTACGCAGCATCTGCTCTCCCTTATCAGAATCTAATGGGATTGCTTGCTTAGACTCTCCTGTATGCTCAATCAAATATGGTGTACGTGACTCGTCCTGCTTAACAACACTAGGACCAAACTGCTCTAAAAACTCTGCGAATACATTTTTGTCAGCCATTGTAAAAATCTCCTTTAATACTATTTTTCTTGGGATGGCAGCATCATTTCGACTGCCACTTTTAAACGGAAACCATTTAGAACATCGGCGGCGGCGTCGGTGAGAGCCTGAGTTGCCGCATCCAATTGGTTTTGAAATTGTGCTTGTTCTAACCTCACCAAGAACGAATCGTGGTTGGTGAGTAGAAGTGGAATGTTGGCATCATCAAGACGTAGACAGGCTCGGCGCATAATGTCGGCACCTGTTGCTTGAATCTTCCAATTAGTTAGCGAGAGTTGCCCGTCCAAATCCGAAATGGTGTATTTCCAATCTAAGGAACGAGCGAAGCCTTGATGTCGAATAACATCGGCAGATCTAGCAAGATAGCGGTCAATTGGGTAAATAAGACGAGATAGCTCATTAGACAGAGCTCTAACTCGACTCAAGGCAATACCCAGTTTTTCAGCGAGTGTCCGATAACCGATACCATATAAGCGCCCAATGAGCATTTGCTTACACTGGTCACGGCTAAATTGGCCGCCAACTAACTGAACGATATTTTTGTATATGTCTCCCTTTTGGTACCAATGCATGAGCACCTGACATTGCGCAAAATAAGCGGCAATCATGGGCTCTTGTTGCTGGTAATCTAAAAGGGCATAAACACTGCCTTTAGGTGGGCTCAGTACAGACTTCCAGTACTGCTTAGGAACTTGGTTCAGAGAAGAACCAAGAGCATGGTCACGACCTGTTTTAGTATGAAAAGCCGAGACAATAGGACGATACCAATGTCCGGTAGAATCTGTGTTTAGTGCTGTAACAATGCCTTGATATTGCTTAGCTACGAATTGGCTTGTACCCGATTTTTTCTGTGAGTACGAACCAATTCGCTTAAGCATTGCGGCACGATTTACTCTAATCGCTTCTCTACTCTTTAGATGCTCTATATGCTGCGTCATGCGACGTTGAACATCCAAAGGTGGCAAGCTCGAAACAGATTTAACCTCTTGAGCAATATGGTCAGGTAGGTAACCTTGCGCTGAGTGAACAAGTAACTGTTTATTCAGCGCATAGGTATGTGATCCGAGACCATAACGTGCGATTGCGATTCATGCTGCAATATCATCGAAATCCAAATCATCAAGGTCAATCTCATCTTCAATTTCGAGTTCTTCCAATTCTTCTAACGGCTCTGGTTCGTCCGAGAAAATTCCATCTTCGGAAGGATCTCTCACTCTTTCATCGTCGGCGTCGTCATTCACTTGCTTTTGTTCAGTATCACCGTCGACGACGTCAACGAACTCACCTTTATTTTCCAACAACGCTTGAGCTACAGGGTGTTCTAGGGAATCGATGTGATACTCTCCACCAAACGTTTCATCAAAAGCTTTCGCTACAAGAGACATATCAACATCGAATGGGGCGATATCATGCTCAACCGAGTAACTATAGACACCAGCCTCTTTGTTACGTTTTACGGAGATAACCTTCCCCTCAGCACTCGCCTTCACCGCGTCTAGCTTGCTGCGGTTCCAAGAATTTGATGGATTATCACTCAATAGAACTAAGCGAATCTCATTTTTTGTCGTTTGCAGAACATGAAGTACCTTTTGAGATACTTCTTTTTTTGGTAAGGACTGCGCAATGTCGGCATCTACATAATATGTATACTTATATCCTGTCTCGTCATCGTATCGCTCAATCGTTAGCATTTTTTGTACTTCAGACTTTGTCATAAATGGAACACCATCTGACGGCATCATGTTTGACAATGCATTACTAGGAATCTGCGCTTTGAAGTTAGCTACTTTTTCAGCCTGTGCATTTAGTTTTTCAAATAGACTCATTTCATTCTCTCCTAAGTTATCAATAGAAATTAATGCGGTTTAATTCAGCATCGCAATGGGCAACCATGCAGTTACCCATTAAGCTGCTAAATCAACATTCAAAAATCGTAGAGCGTTACTTTCCAGATTGTTAAAGAGCATTTACGGAAGTTCTTTGATTGAATTCCGATGGTTTAAAGACTTATATTTACCCCCGCAGACTCACTGCTCAGGGCGTGTTTTGTATTAAACAAGAAGCCGAGTTTGATAGCTGTCATACGCGCTCAGGTTTGTCTTTCACCTTCGCTTCCAATTCGATACCTCGTTGCTATGTCTGAACTTTATAGAACTTGGTTTTCACTGGCTGTCATACGCGCTTAGATTTGTCTCACCCCTTGCTACAGAAGCCTTCCCGCTGTTTCGCCAATGTATAAAATTGATTGGTATTCGGCTGTCATTTGCGCTCGGGTTTGTTGAGACAAAAAAAAGGAGAAGCATTGCTGCTTCTCCTTGAGTGGATTGAACGAGGTTATTGTTAAGCTTGGTCTTTACTGCTGGCTAGGATTTGACTGTGAATATAGCCCTTTTCTTGTTTATTGTTGTTCCAAGCTGAGAAGTTGTTTTTTAGATCAAGAAAACGAGCATTTACGATTTCCTCATCCGTCAATTCACTATCTTGCTCACCTAATTGCTGCATATCAGACATATAGAAAAAATCATCATCTCTTGCGATATCATCAGCAGCTTGGGATAGAGTTAGGTCATATCGATTAAGGTAAGCGTAAAGCCATGCTTTTATGAATAACCACCGATACTGTGAACGAAGATCTTTAGATTTTGCGAATTTATTTTTACTAATCTCTTTGTAAATAAAGTCTGTCGGCGACGGCGGCGTTTCTGCGCGCATACTCAACTTATTGACCAGAGAGTGAGCAAGAACAACATCGATATACCTTGGAAGCGTCAACGCAAACTCTTTCGTCACATAAGATCTTGACTTAATCGCAAACTCTCTAGTTTTTTTCTGCTTCAACCTCACTCTTACCCAGTACTTTAAGTAGCCAAGAAGATGAGACTCTCTTGAATTCATATAATCTTGTAAGAGCACTTTGGCCAAAACACCGTATCGTCCATGCGTATCCAAGGTGCTCAGTTCTCCATGTTCTAGCTCATCGGATTTGGATAGCTCCCATAATTGCTCTCCAATCAGCTGGCACTCATTAATTATCCATTGCTGCAAATCGGCATCGATATGTCTTTTACCTTCAAGGATAAACTGACCCACCATGCCGAACCAAACATAACAGCACCTTCCAGCCAATTCAGACAAGTCTTTGATTAGCTTAGACTCCTTATCTTGAACTAATTGCTCAAAAGCATTTTTAACCTTTTCAACTCCTTGCTCCTTCTTTCTCCCATAAGGTTTTTCAAAAAAGAGCTGACAATCCCACAAGTAATTATTCACATGGTCATTGTTAAAAAAGGTAAAGGCAAAAGTACAATAGGGATCATCACTACCTGGATATGGTCCATATTCGAATGCTTTCTGTGAGAAATTTTTGTGCTTATAACTTGGTCTGTTTTCTGACTTTCTCTTGAAACGTCTGTACCAAGGGTGAAAATCAGCAATCAAGCGTTCAAACGCTTCCAAGTCCGGATCGTCCTCCGGTATTTTAAAAAACTCTGTCACCAGTACATCTCACTCTGATTCATTAACGTAAGGCGTATTGTACGAATTCAAATTATTCCTTAAAGCAATAAATTAGCGTCGTCGACGCATTACGAACCGACGTCGACGACAACAAAAAAAAAGCAGAGGGTCTCCCCTGCTCTTCTGGCGCTCAGTCAATCATCTATAACCTCGTCGGCGACAATACCGATCAAAAACCCAGCAAATCCACCAGCTAAAGCACCGTAGGCCCCATAGTACCTAGCTCCGAGAGCTGCACCTATTTTCGCTGCACGAATACCTGTGTTCTTTTTGGATTGGGATGACGATTGTGAAAAGGTTCTGCTTTGCATGTTTGCTCCTTCTGGGATGTAAAAAAGGGCAATACTTCTCGATATCACCCTTAACGATTTAATACCCCAGCTTACTTAACTGAATCGCATAGATGATTTGCGAAGCTACGAGT
>NZ_JAWOVT010000031.1:0-7513 GCF_033340055.1 Vibrio sp. 1580 | reverse complement strand
GTACGGATTTCTCCATAAGCCTTAAGGAATAATGGTGGCCCCTCGCAGACTTGAACTGCGGACCAATCGATTATGAGCGAAGGTCTGACGTAATCTCACCGCACAATCAACATAGAAACCCTGCCCCGAATCACGCCTAAATCCACCAGCAAAATCACATCACCTGATTACCCGCATGATTTTACTGACGTCGCCGACGGTAGTTGCTGACAGTGATTAGTACGACGACGACGCTCTTTAAACTAGCTCCATGAATGGTGAAGGCATTTTTATACTTGGAAATAGTTTTGAAACTAACTGTCTAGACAAACCTATTTCTTTCAATAAATTATGCCAATTTACAGGACCTATTTTAGTGAATAGATCTGAAATTAAGCTAGGTTCTTCAACTGGAATTTTGTCGTCAAGAGGCTCATTCTTTGAGTACCCATTTTTATTAAGGTATATATATCCAGAACGCATTCTATCTTCAGAGATCAAACCTAAACTTTTTGCTCTATATAACAATGCTTTTAAGCTTACACCAAAGTAAGTTTTTAGAACCTTCAAGCTATTCCAGTTTAAACTTCTAGTTCCTTTTAACAATGGATATTTATTAGTCGCACTTAAAAATAGACTTCTTGGCATCAAGAGAGAGCTTGCAAAATAGTTTGCTTGCTTTTCAGTTTCTTTATCACCAGTTTGAATTCCGCTATGCATAACAAGGTGACCAATTTCATGAGCAAGGTCAAAACGATACCGACAAGGACTACCTTTAGCGTTATTCCGGATTATTAATGGCCACTTTCTTGATATAGAAAATGCATCAACTTTTTCATCAACACCTTCGATAATAGCTATAACAATACCAGCATTTTCAGCTAAGAGCGTTAAATTCCCGATGGGAGCATCACCAATATTCCATTCTTTTCTTAGACGCTCAGATGCTATTTCGATATCGTTTATATTTTCAAAGGATAGATCTGAAACTTCAGGAAGAAGAACCTCTCTAGCTGGATAATATTTACTGACCCCTTGAAGTAATTCATCCAAAACCTCAGCTCTAGCCATTACCATATTAGTTAATGTTTTAGTTCTTGAACGTAAACTTCTAAAGTGACAATCTTCTTCTACAACTGGTGCTATTCTATCGCTATAAAAATATTCTTTTTTAACGTCTAAGTGTTTACATAATATTGGGAGTTGCTCTTCGGTTGGTTCTTGACCAGCTTCCATTTTATGAACATTTTGACGAGTTACTGCTAATAACTCGCCTAGCTCTTCCAATGAGAACCCCTGAGCTAATCGTGCAAGTCGTAACTTATCACCACGATATGATCTTAATGCTTCGCGATTACTAAACATCGTCCTCAGCCACATTTGGTACTTCTTCTTTATCTCTCAATGGCTCAATTTCAACTTTCTTCACTTCAGCAGGAGCAGGAAGTGCATCTTCGACAGGATATGGTACATGCCTTGCCGTTGAATTGGATTGCCAGACAGATTTCATTTGTTTTGTAATTGAGTCATATCCAACTAGAACGACTCGATAGTCATCCTCTAAATCTTCTAGCTCATTTCCTGTATCTTCAACAGTAGCAGGAGCTTGAATAAAGAGACGCCAAGTTAAATCAATCGAATTCCCCTCAAGGTCATCAAAAAGAGTTAGTTGAGATTGCTCACAATCATTTTTAAAGAAAACTTTTCCTTTTTTGGGATTAGAAGGGTCGTCTTTAAAAACGCGAACAGGGATAGTACAGATTTTAGGAACGTAGTCCATAGTTTTACTGGCAATAGTAAGCCACGGGATAGACTTATCTTCCGCCAATTTAAAGAACAACTGTCGAGTCCTACCAAAAATACTCGTTTCAAAGGTATAGTTATCATCATACTCTGAACTATTAGATTGAAGTGTCATCTCAACGATTTGTAGCATTCTTTTAGATACGAACTCTAAATGCTCTTCTTGTAACTCGGGGCACAACACAAATGGAGATTCGAATTGTTCGATGTTCATACTTTCAGGCTCTTTTTTGATTTTGTAAACCAATTATCTTGCCGATTTGAAATTTAGTCAACTAGAAAGAGGCAAAAAATGAATTTTGTTAACTGATGAATTGGCTTTTAATGTGAGTATTATTCGATTTATACAGACATTACGCTCTATACCTAGGCTTTGACGTCGTCGACGGCAGCACTAAAACAAAAAAATCCGACACCGATGACCAAAGCCACCGATGCCGGATGTGTTGATTAAATCAAAGGTTTATCTGAAACCATTATGTAACGCTCTGCATCTCGTCCAAACTTGAAGTAGATGCCATTCGCATTCAAACTCGATTCTTGACCCTTAATCTTTGCTGACAACGCCGCTGCACCTTTAGGTAGGTACATGCTTTCTTCAAACTTTTGAAGCTTATTCAGAAGCTCGGAAGGTTTGCCCTTCCACGGCTCATCTCCAGTTTTCTTAAGCAATGCCGTAAAAGCAATCGTTAGACTATCATCTGCCATGCCCGACGCCATCAACGACTCTACATTCTTCGCGTACACTTTTTGCAGCTTACCCTCTGGGAGTTTCCAGATTTTTTCTAGCGCTCCTATCCATTTGGCATAGTCCATCATTCGCGCTTCGTGCATCACCTCAACATCAGGCAATACCGCCAACGCTTTGGATGCAAGAGTCAATAAGGCACCGAATATCTCTGGCATAGATGCTTCTAACTCAGCTTTCAGCTCTTGCTCAGGACGTCGATTGCCTTTATTCATCGGTTCCAAGTTGACTCGGAGGCAACGGGAAGCCAAGTCGGATTCTTTAACAAAATCATGAATACCATTTAGCACCAGTGGGCTATGTAGTTCTAGCATCGTTACTTCTGCTGTCTTGTACAGTGTTCGCTTCGTCATTGTTCCCTTGGTAGCTACGGTACAAAGCAAATCACTTTGTCGCTTGGTCAAACTTCTAAGGTTATCAATAACAACTAGCGACATACCGTTGATGGTCAGAACAAAATCACTCTGTTTAGGGAAAGCCATTGCTGAAACAGCGCTTGGGTCTAGCAAACCACGAAGCACGTTATTGCAGAAGAAGCTTTTCCCCGCACCCTTTTCGCCTTGAATCATCAAGATAGGGTAAGGAACACCTTTCGCCTTAGGATGTGCCATTAAGTAAGTCATGTAAGCGATCAGCAAGAAGAAAGTATTCGTGTCGGTATTAATGAACTTTCTCAGCTTTGCCAAGGCTGATTTGGTGTCGTCACATGGCAACTTAGGCGTAACCATTGGTAACTGAAAGCTCGGTCGCTGAAAATAGAGATTCTCATTACTAGCTGGCATTGTATCCAACACTTCAACACCTTGAGCACTAAGTTGAGCAATCTGACCGTTCGAGAGGTCAATGGTCACTGTTTCAGTTCCCGGAGCCATACCATATCGAATTTGAGGTTTAATCAACGGCTGCTCATGCTCCCATGCGATAGCTTTGACTTCCTCGAATGCATCTTTCACGTTTTTACCAACCAATCTTAGTTCTACTCGCTTAGCGAACTTACGCAGCATCTGCTCTCCCTTATCAGAAGCCAATGGGATAGCTTGCTTAGACTCTCCGGTATGCTCAATCAAATATGGTGTACGTGACTCGTCCTGCTTAACTACGCTAGGGGTAAACTGCTCTAAGAACTCTGCGAATGCATTTTTATCAGCCATTGTAAAAATCTCCTTTAATACTATTTTTCTTGGGATGGCACCGTCATTTCGACTGCCACTTTTAAACGGAAACCATTTAGAACATCGGCGGCGGCGTCGGTGAGAGCCTGAGTTGCCGCATCCAATTGGTTTTGAAATTGTGCTTGTTCTAACCTCACCAAGAACGAATCGTGGTTAGTGAGTAGAAGTGGGATATTGGCATCATCAAGACGTAGGCAGGCTCGGCGCATAATGTCGGCACCAGTTGCTTGAATCTTCCAATTAGCTAGCGAGAGTTGCCCGTCCAAATCCGAAATGGTGTATTTCCAATCTAAGGAACGAGCGAAACCTTGTTGCCGAATAACATCGGCAGATTTAGCGAGATAGCGGTCCATTGGGTAAATAAGGCGAGATAGCTCATTAGACAGAGATCTGACTCGACTCAAGGTAATACCCAGTTTTTCAGCGAGTGTCCGATAACCGATTCCATACAATCGACCAATGAGAAGTTGCTTACACTGGTCACGGCTAAATTGGCCGCCAACTAACTGAACGAGATTCTTGTATATATCCCCCTTTTGGTACCAATTCATGAGCACCCGACATTGCGCAAAATAAGCAGCAATCATGGGCTCTTGTTGCTGGTAATCTAGAAGGGCATAAACACTGCCTTTAGGTGGGCTTAGTACAGACTTCCAGTACTGCTTAGGAACTTGGTTCAGAGAAGAACCAAGAGCATGATCACGACCTGTTTTAGTATGAAAAGCCGAGACGACCGGACGATACCAATGTCCGGTAGAATCTGTGTTTAGTGCTTTAACAATGCCTTGATATTGCTTAGCTACGAATTGGCTTGTACCCGACTTTTTCTGTGAGTACGAACCAATTCGCTTAAGCATTGCAGTATGATTTACTCTAATCGCTTCTCTGCTCTTTATATGCTCTATATGCCGCGTAATGCGACGTTGAACATCCAATGGTGGCAAGCTCGAAACAGATTTAACCTCTTTAGCGATATGGTCAGGTAGGTAACCTTGCGCTGAGTGAGCAAGTAACTGTTTATTCAGCGCATAGGTATGTGATCCAAGACCATAACGTGCGATTGCAATTCATCCAGGAATGTCATCGAAACTTACATCATCAATATCAATCTCATCTTCAATTTCGTCTAACTCTTCGGGTTCCTCTAGCGGCTTTGGATCATCAGAGAAAATTCCATATTCCGAAGGATCATAAGATCTGTTAGCGTCGGTATCTGCCTGATTACTTTCAGTACCCCCGCCGTCGACGTCAACAAACTCACCTTTATTTTCCAACAACGCCTGAGCTACAGGATGTTCTAGAGAATCGATGTGATACTCTCCACCAAACGTTTCGTTAAAAACTTTGTCCGCTAGCGTCATATCAACCTCAAAAGATTCGATATCATGCTCTATCGAATATCCGTAAACACCAGCTTCTTTATTGCGCTTGAGGGAGATAACTTTGCCTTCTGCACTCGCTTTAACTGCATCCAATTTGCTGACGTTCCATGAGTTTGTTGGATTTTTACTTAATGCAATAAAACGAATCTCACCTTTCGTTGTTTGCAAAACATGAATATGTTTCTGAGATATTTCTTTCTGTGGCAACTGTTTAGCTACATCAGCATCCACGTAATATGTCTCCTTATAACCCGTGTTTCCATTCAAACGTTCAAAAGCTAACATTTGCCATACGTTGAACTTAGCCTTAAATGGCACACCATCTGAAGGCGGCATGTTACGCAGGGCATTTACTGGTGTTTTTGCTTTGAAGTTCGCTACTTTTTCTGCTTGTGCTTCTAGTTTGCTAATCAGACTCATTTCATTCTCTCCTAAGTTATCAATAGAAATTGATGCGACTTAATTCAGCATCGCAATAGGCAGCCATTCAGCTACCCATTAAGTTGCTAAATCAACATTCAAAAATCGTAGAGCGTTACTTTCCAGATTGTTAAAGAGCATCGAGAAGGCGTTCCGTCTCGTTGGTTTGCATTAAACAGCAATGTTGTAGAGTTGAATTTCCAAAGTGCTTGCAATAGCCAAACTTATCGTTGGAACCTTCTTTCCTAACCACGAAATACATTTAACCAGCTCCCCCACGAAGATAATTTCCAAAGTGCTTGTAAAAGCTACAGGCATAAAAAAAGAGAAGCTTTCGCTTCTCTTTGGGCATCTAACTCACGCTACTTTGACTGTTGTGATTTCTCGTAAGCATTCCTACTTTTACTGAACAAACTATCTGATATATAAGCAAATGGTCCATCATACTTCTTCCACTTACTAAACTCTGAATTGAGTTGCTTCTGTCTTCTGGCATAGCAT
This sequence comes from Vibrio sp. 1580, assembly GCF_033340055.1. NCBI lineage: Bacteria > Pseudomonadati > Pseudomonadota > Gammaproteobacteria > Vibrionales > Vibrionaceae > Vibrio > Vibrio sp. 1580. The sequence goes on along the minus strand of NZ_JAWOVT010000031.1, from coordinate 1,508 downwards.
TCATCATCAGACTCAACTACACCATCCTTCCCCACTTTCCTACTCACTTTATCCAGATAAAAGAAGCGATCATTTTTTGCCATTTCTTCTGCTGCTTTATTGGCAGACACTGCATTAACCTTTAACCATGAATATAGCCACGCTTTAATAAATAACCAGCGATACGTTGCTCTGATATCGCTAGCTTTGTAACCACCATGTAGACGAGTATAGATAAACGCATTGGGACTTTTTAATTCCACTTCTCGTTCATACTTGATACCCGTATGCTCCATTTCTAATTCTGCTGCACGCTTAGAGAGCTCGTAGTAGAGCACCATATCCACATATCGCTTAGTATCTATCCTCAATAACTTCTCATATCCCATAGTAGTGAGTAGCTCTGATTGCAGGTCATCAACTAAACACTGCACATGGCTTACAATTGTGTCTTGATAGAGCTGCAATAAGGATTTGGCTAGTAAGGCGTATTTTTGATTAGGACGAAACTCTTCGAATGCACCTGTATTCATTACAGGTAGCTTCGATAGTAAAACCAATTGGTCTGCAACATAAGAACATTTATCAAGAATTTCGGTAAGAAGCTCTGGAGTGAACATCGCCTCTTCATTTCCTATTTGTGCTTTCAACACAGTAAACAACCAGTTGTCCCATGCATAACAACAATGCTCAACCAATTCGACAAGCTCACGAGCCATCAAAGTGACTTCATTATTGTATGGGTGTCGAAACTCTATCGTATGCATAATTCGATGCATCTCGGCTCTTACGCTCAACTCTAACGAGTCATTCTTAACTAACTGAGAAATAGGTCTTTCCAGTAATGTTTGACACTCCCAGTAGTACTCTTCAATGTCATCCAACCCAAAAAGGTTCATAGCAAAAATACAATAGGGCTTACTATTTCCGGGCATATCGTTGACCTTTATAGAAAGCTCATGGAATTGAGGATGTTCGTAGCTTAATTTTCCTCCTATTTTTAGCTGTTTAAGCTCCGGATGATGTTCTACGATATTTAGCTCAAATACTTGTAAGTCTTTATCTTTGCAATCTATCGTAAATGGCTGTCTAGCTTTACTCATTGTTCTTCAAGATTTATCCAAAAAAACAATGATACCGTAACGATACTGAAAGCTTTAATGTTGTATCGTCGTCGACGTATAGCGAACTAACGACAACAACAAAAAAGCAGAGGTTACCCCCTGCTCACCTAACTTGTCCGTCAATCATCTATAACCTCGTCGGCGACGACACCAATTACGAAGCCAGCTATACCACCAATTAGTACCCCATATGGACCATACCTAGCCCCAATAGCAGCACCGACTTTAGCAGCACGAATACCTGTGTTCTTTTTTGACTGGGATGATGATTGTGAAAAGGTTCTGCTTTGCATGTTTGCTCCTTTGGGAAGTAAAGAAGGGCAATACCTCTCGATATCACCCTTAACGATTTAATACCCCAGCTTACTTAACTGAATCGCATAGATGATTTGCGAAGCTACGAGT
>NZ_JAWOVT010000030.1:0-7870 GCF_033340055.1 Vibrio sp. 1580 | reverse complement strand
CGCCAAGGCCATGGCCGAGGCCAGCCCCGCGATCATGGAGCGCAAGGCAGGCCATGAGGCCGATTACATCAAGCGCACGGTACAGAAAGTGATGGAGCTGCCGCAGGTGCAGGAGGCCCGCGCCGAGCTGGCGAAGCAGACCCAGAAGCAGCGCAGTCGGGGGCCAGATTTAAGTATGTAATGCTTGCGTTAGCGCTAACTGGTGGTATACTGTTAGCTCTAATGGAGGGTTTGAGATGAAAGACCAACACGACAAGCGTACCGGCAACCTGCTGGCCACCCCTAACGCTATACGACAGGCCCGCTTTGCCGAACAGCAGCGAGCCATGGGCCGCAAGGCCGCGAGCACCCCCCCCATAACTCTTCGCCTCATGACCGAGCGCGACCTGCCGATGCTCCATGATTGGCTCAACCGGCCGCACATCGTTGAGTGGTGGGGTGGTGACGAAGAGCGACCGACTCTTGATGAAGTGCTGGAACACTACCTGCCCAGAGCGATGGCGGAAGAGTCCGTAACACCGTACATCGCAATGCTGGGCGAGGAACCGATCGGCTATGCTCAGTCGTACGTCGCGCTCGGAAGCGGTGATGGCTGGTGGGAAGATGAAACTGATCCAGGAGTGCGAGGAATAGACCAGTCTCTGGCTGACCCGACACAGTTGAACAAAGGCCTAGGAACAAGGCTTGTCCGCGCTCTCGTTGAACTACTGTTCTCGGACCCCACCGTGACGAAGATTCAGACCGACCCGACTCCGAACAACCATCGAGCCATACGCTGCTATGAGAAGGCAGGATTCGTGCGGGAGAAGATCATCACCACGCCTGACGGGCCGGCGGTTTACATGGTTCAAACACGACAAGCCTTCGAGAGAAAGCGCGGTGTTGCCTAACAACTCATTCAAGCCGACGCCGCTTCGCGGCGCGGCTTAATTCAGGTGTTAGCGGTAATTTAACCAGATAGGAGTACAGACATATGAAAATCGTAAAAAGGATATTATTAGTATTGTTAAGTTTATTTTTTACAATTGCGTATTCAAATGCTCAAACTGACAACTTAACTTTGAAAATTGAGAATGTTTTAAAGGCAAAAAATGCCAGAATAGGAGTAGCAATATTCAACAGCAATGAGAAGGATACTTTGAAGATTAATAACGACTTCCATTTCCCGATGCAAAGCGTTATGAAATTTCCGATTGCTTTAGCCGTTTTGTCTGAGATAGATAAAGGGAATCTTTCTTTTGAACAAAAAATAGAGATTACCCCTCAAGACCTTTTGCCTAAAATGTGGAGTCCGATTAAAGAGGAATTCCCTAATGGAACAACTTTGACGATTGAACAAATACTAAATTATACAGTATCAGAGAGCGACAATATTGGTTGTGATATTTTGCTAAAATTAATCGGAGGAACTGATTCTGTTCAAAAATTCTTGAATGCTAATCATTTCACTGATATTTCAATCAAAGCAAACGAAGAACAAATGCACAAGGATTGGAATACCCAATATCAAAATTGGGCAACCCCAACAGCGATGAACAAACTGTTAATAGATACTTATAATAATAAGAACCAATTACTTTCTAAAAAAAGTTATGATTTTATTTGGAAAATTATGAGAGAAACAACAACAGGAAGTAACCGATTAAAAGGACAATTACCAAAGAATACAATTGTTGCTCATAAAACAGGGACTTCCGGAATAAATAATGGAATTGCAGCAGCCACTAATGATGTTGGGGTAATTACTTTACCGAATGGACAATTAATTTTTATAAGCGTATTTGTTGCAGAGTCCAAAGAAACTTCGGAAATTAATGAAAAGATTATTTCAGACATTGCAAAAATAACGTGGGATTACTATTTGAATAAATAAAAAACTACCGCTAACACTGGCTCATAGGCAATGGCGGGTTGAAGTGCAATTTGCAAAGTCGGTAGCCCGCCCGAGCGTTTTCTCGGTTTGACAGGAAAGGCTCACGCAAACCGCCACTGCCCATAGCCCAAACCGTTAGGCCGCATGGACACAACGCAGGTCACATTGATACACAAAATTCTAGCTGCGGCAGATGAGCGAAATCTGCCGCTCTGGATCGGTGGGGGCTGGGCGATCGATGCACGGCTAGGGCGTGTAACACGCAAGCACGATGATATTGATCTGACGTTTCCCGGCGAGAGGCGCGGCGAGCTCGAGGCAATAGTTGAAATGCTCGGCGGGCGCGTCATGGAGGAGTTGGACTATGGATTCTTAGCGGAGATCGGGGATGAGTTACTTGACTGCGAACCTGCTTGGTGGGCAGACGAAGCGTATGAAATCGCGGAGGCTCCGCAGGGCTCGTGCCCAGAGGCGGCTGAGGGCGTCATCGCCGGGCGGCCAGTCCGTTGTAACAGCTGGGAGGCGATCATCTGGGATTACTTTTACTATGCCGATGAAGTACCACCAGTGGACTGGCCTACAAAGCACATAGAGTCCTACAGGCTCGCATGCACCTCACTCGGGGCGGAAAAGGTTGAGGTCTTGCGTGCCGCTTTCAGGTCGCGATATGCGGCCTAACAATTCGTCCAAGCCGACGCCGCTTCGCGGCGCGGCTTAACTCAGGTGTTACCGCAGCGAAATGGCCGGGCTGGTCAAGCGGTACGGTGACGACCTCAGCAAGTGCGACTTTATCGCGGCCATGAAGCTGGCCAGCAAGGGCCGGGAGCCGGACGAGATCGGCAAGGCCATGGCCGAGGCCAGCCCCGCCATCATGGAGCGCAAGACGGGCCATGAGGCCGATTACATCAAGCGTACGGTGCAGAAGGTGATGGAGCTGCCGCAGGTGCAGGAGGCCCGCGCCGAGCTGGCGAAGCAGGCCGAGAAACAGCAGTACCGAGGGCCGACATTAGGATAAAACACTTGCATTAGAGCTAATGCCTGTTATGGTGTTAGCTCTAATGCGGAGGAAATATGAAAGACCAACACGACAAGCGTACCGGCAACCTGCTGGCCACCCCCAACGCTATACGACAGGCCCGCTTTGCCGAACAGCAGCGAGCCATGGGCCGCAAGGCCCGGAAGATATGGGCCACAGACGCAGAGGCCGAGGCGCTGCGGCTGTATCTGGAAGAACTCAGGGCGGCGCAGGGCGGGGGTAGTGACCCCGCCAGCGCCTAACCACCAACCGCCTACACAGGAGGCAAATCAATGGCTACCCATAAGCCTATCGACATTCTGGCGAGCTTCACAGAGCTACCGCCACCGATTGACTACGTACTGCCCAACATGGTGGCCGGCACCGTGGGGGCGCTGGTGTCCCCCGGTGGGGCCGGCAAGTCCATGCTGGCCCTGCAACTGGCCGCACAGATCGCAGGCGGCCCCGACCTGCTGGACGTGGGCGAGTTGCGCACCGGCCCGGTGATCTACCTGCCCGCCGAAGACCCGCCCACCGCCATACATCACCGCCTGCACGCATTGGGGGAACGCCTGACCGACGAGCAACGGCAAGCCGTGGCTGACGGTCTGCTAATCCAGCCGCTGATCGGCAGCCTACCCAACATCATGGCCCCGGAGTGGTTCGACGGCCTCAAGCGAGCCGCTGAGGGACGCCGCTTGATGGTGCTGGATACCTTGCGCCGGTTCCACATCGAGGAAGAGAACGCCAGCGGCCCCATGGCGCAAGTGATTGGCCGCATGGAGGCCATCGCCGCCGATACCGGGTGCTCTATCGTGTTCCTGCACCATGCCAGCAAGGGCGCGGCCATGATGGGCGCAGGCGACCAGCAGCAGGCCAGCCGGGGATCGTCCGTGCTGGTGGATAACATCCGCTGGCAATCGTACCTGTCCGGCATGACCACCGGTGAGGCCGAGGAATGGGGCGTAGACGACACGCAGCGGCCCTATTTCGTCCGCTTTGGAGTCAGCAAGGCCAACTATGGGGCACCGTTCAAAGACCGCTGGTTCAGGCGGCATGACGGCGGGGTACTCAAGCCCGCCGTGCTGGAAAAGCAGCACAAGAGCAAGGGGGTGCCTCGTGGCAAAGCCTAAGAACAAACACAGCCTCAGCCACGTCCGGCACGACCCGGCGCACTGTCTGGCCCCCGGCCTGTTCCGTGCCCTCAAGCGGGGCGAGCGCAAGCGCGGCAAGCTGGACGTGACGTATGACTACGGCGACGGCAAGCGGATCGAGTTCAGCGGCCCGGAGCCGCTGGGCGCTGATGATTTGCGCATCCTGCAGGGGCTGGTGGCCATGGCCGGGCCTAGTGGTCTGGTGCTAGAGCCAGAACCGGAGACCCCCGGCGGGCAGCAGCTCCGGCTGTTCCTGGAACCCAAATGGGAAGCCGTTACCGCTGACGCCATGGTGGTCAAGGGTAGCTATCGGGCGCTGGCTCGTGAAATAGGCTATGCCAATATCGAGGACTCAAAGCCCATCAGGGACTGCATTGAACGGCTTTGGAAGGTGTCCATCATCGCCCAGAATGGCCGCAAGCGGCAGGGCTTCCGGCTGCTTGCCGAGTACGCCAGCGACGAGGCAGACGGGCGCCTGTATGTGGCCCTGAACCCCTTGATCGCGCAGGCCGTCATGGGTGGCGGCCAGCATGTGCGCATCAGCATGGACGAGGTGCGGGCGCTGGACAGCGAAACCGCCCGCCTGCTGCACCAGCGGCTGTGTGGCTGGATCGACCCCGGCAAGACCGGCAAGGCGGCCATAGATACCCTGTGCGGCTACGTCTGGCCGTCAGAGGCCAGTGGGGCCGCCATGCGCAAGAGACGCCAGCGGGTGCGCGAGGCGCTGCCGGAGCTGATCGCGCTGGGCTGGACGGTGAACGAGTATGCGGCGGGTAAGTACGACATCGCACGGCCCAAGGCGGCAGGCTGACCCCTGCAATAACTGTCACGCCCCCCCCGTTAACTGTCACGCCCCCCCCGTTAACTGTCACGCCCCCCCCCGTTAACTGTCACGAACCCCCCCGTTAACTGTCACGCCCCCAAACCTGCAAACCCAGCAGGGGCGGGGGCTGGCGGGGTGCTGAAAAAATCCATCCATGATTATCTAAGAATAATCCACTAGGCGCGGTTAACAGCGCCCTAGTGGGGCGCTGTTTGCCCTTGCCCAAAATGCCCGGCCAGAGGCCGGATAACTGATCTATCCGCTGCGCTAGGCTACACACCGCCCCCACCGCTCCGCGGTAGGGAAAAGGCGGGCCAAGGCCCGCAAACCCAAACCCCATGCACAGACGCCACAGGAAGCCGCAGACGCCTTTAGCCGCTTTAGCGGCCTTTACCCCTGCCCGCAGGGCGGGGGCGCGTGTGAAGCCCCGCAGGGGCCATGCTGGCCACCTTGCGCTTGGCTATCTCCGCCTTGATGGTCGCGCCCGCCTCTCGCATCTCTTGCTGCAGGGCTTCGATCTCGGCAGGTGTCAGCCGGTAGAAGCTCACCCTTGCCCCTCTTGCGGCTCCGGCTGGCCATGCTCCTGTGGCTGCTATTCCTGCTTGGGTGGCAGTCCGAACAGCGCCCGGTCATGGTCGCGCTCTAGGTAGCTGTCCAGCCCATCGAGCAAGCGCTGTTCTGGCCACTCGCCGCTTTCGACTTTGCCGAGTATCCACGCGCCTACCAGCACCTTGCGCCGGGTGTCCTCCTTGCGCTTTTGCTGCTGCTCCCGTGCCCTGACCCGCTGGATCTTGGCGTTGATCCGTGCCCGTTGCTCTTCCAGCTTGGCGAGCCGTTCCGCTGCTTTTGCCATGTTGACATTCCCCTTGGTTATGTGCTTGCCATCATGCTATCATCGGAGCACAGACACCGCAAACCCCGACCGTCATTCTAACGGGAGGGCGCACTTACCGGTTTCTCTTCGAGAAACTGCCCTGCGGGCACCCCTTTGGGGCTGTGCGCTCTCCGAGGGCCATTGCATGGAGCTAAACCCCTATGGCCATCTATCACCTTACGGCCAAGACCGGCAGCCGGAACGGCGGCCAGTCGGCCAAGGCGAAAGCCGATTACATCCAGCGGGAGGGCCGTTACTCCCGCGACCGTGACGAGGTGCTGCACACTCAGTCCGGCCACCTGCCCGAGTGGGCCGAGCGCCCCGCCGACTACTGGGATGCTGCCGACCTGTATGAACGCGCCAATGGGCGGCTGTTCAAAGAGGTTGAGTTTGCCCTGCCGGTCGAACTGACCCTAGATCAGCAGCGGGAGCTGGTGGACGAATTCGCCCGGCATCTGACCGAGGGCGAGCGCCTGCCGTATACGCTGGCCATTCATGCCGGTAAAGGTGAGAACCCCCATTGCCACTTGATGATCTCTGAGCGGAAGAACGACGGTATCGAGCGCCCGGCTGACCAGTGGTTCAAGCGGTACAACGCCAAACAGCCAGAGCGGGGCGGGGCGCAGAAGTCCGAGAGCCTGAAGCCCAAGGCATGGCTTGAGCAGACCCGCGAGGCATGGGCCGACCATGCCAACCGGGCATTAGAGCGGGCTGGTCACGACGCCCGCATTGACCATAGAACACTTGAGGCGCAGGGCATCGAGCGCCTGCCGGGCATCCATCTTGGCCCCAACGTGGTGGAGATGGAGGGCCGGGGCATCCGCACCGAGCGGGCCGACACCGCCCTAGCCATCGACACGGCCAACGGCCAGATCATCGACTTACAAGAATACCGGGAGGTTATCGAGCATGAGCGCGATAGACAGAGTGAAGAAGTCCAGAGGCATCAACGAGTTAGCGGAGCAGATCGAACCGCTGGCCCAGAGCATGGCGACACTGGCCGACGAGGCCCGGCAGGTCATGAGCCAGACTCAGCAGGCCAGCGAGGCGCAGGCAGCGGAGTGGCTGAAAGCCCAACGCCAGACAGGGGCGGCATGGGTGGAGCTGGCCAAGGAGTTGCGGGAGGTAGCCGCCGAGGTGAGCAGCGCCGCGCAGAGCGCCCGGAGCGCCGCCCGTGGCTGGACATGGAAGTTGTGGGCCGGGGTCTTGATCGCTTCCGTGACGCCTATTCTGGCGCTGCTGATCGCATCATGGCTTTGGCTGGAGCCGCAAATCATCGAACAACAGGGGGGTATATGGCTGGTTTTCAAGCTCAAGTAAAGGGTGACCGCACCGCGCAAGCCATCGCCCGGCAGCTCAAGGCCATGGGCTGCGACCGGTACGACATCGGCATACGGGATGCCGCCAGCGGCAAGATGATGAACCGGGAATGGTCAGCCGCCGAAGTGCTCCAGAACACGCCATGGCTCAAGCGGATGAATGCCCAGGGCAATGACGTGTATATCAGGCCCGCCGAGCAGGAGCGGCATGGTTTGGTGCTGGTGGACGATCTCAGTGAGTTCGACTTGGATGACATGAAAGCCGAGGGCCGGGAGCCGGCGCTGATCGTGGAGACCAGCCCCAAGAACTATCAGGCATGGGTAAAAGTGGCTCAGGACGCCCCAGCAGGTCACAGGGGCGTAATCGCCCGGAAGCTGGCCCGCGAGTACGACGCCGACCCGGCCAGCGCCGACAGCCGCCACTATGGTCGCTTGGCGGGCTTCACCAACCGCAAGGACAAGCACACCACCCGCACCGGTTATCAGCCGTGGGTGCTGCTGCGTGAATCCAAGGGCAAGACCGCCACCGCAGGGCCGGAGCTGATGCAGCAGGCCGGGCAGGTGCTGGACAGCATTAAGCGCCAACAGGAACGGACGGCACGACTGGCCGAGATCACCGCCCCGCGGAGTGTGCGCCGGTATCGCCGCAGCGCCGTGGACGACTACCGCAGCGAAATGGCCGGGTTGGTCAAACGCTTCGGTGACGACCTCAGCAAGTGCGACTTCATTGCGGCTATGAAGCTGGCCAGCAAGGGCCGGGAGCCGGACGAGATCGGCAAGGCCATGGCCGAGGCCAGCCCCGCCATCATGGA